>JAGPVT010000130.1 GCA_018066865.1 Marinobacter sp.
AGCAGGTGAGGGCGCGCCCTCACCTGCTCTTGCACGGAGTCTTATGTCTGAAGCACTCAGAAAACTGCTCAAAGAAGGCAATGCGCCTCAACACAACACCGCGATTACACCGCATGTAGGCATACTCACCCTGCACTTCCAGCTCTACGGCTGCGAAGACCTCAAGGCCAAGCGTAAAGTGTTCACCCCACTGCGCGCCGTATGGGGCAAAGAGCCCGACCTGGCAGTCGCCGAAACCGCCGACGCGGAGGCCCTCGACTGCGCCACGTGGACCATCGCAGCCCTCGGCACCTCCTCGCAGCAGATTACCCAACGGCTCGACCAGGTAGAGAAAGCTATACAGGAAAAGGTCGATGCGGCCATACTGGACATTCATCGGGAAATTCTCTGATAACGCTCTGTGGCACAACACCTCAGCAGGCCGTATACTACGCCACCTCAGGGATGCCAGTGTGCCTGTAAGCTACAGGTGACAAGTAACCAATGCCGGAATCAGACCCCGGCTGTATCCGTCGGGCATCCGGAACCGGCCCTGCGGATGACCACTGATTGTGTGTGGTATCTATGACCGGCAAGAAAAAAACGGCCCAGGCCTCAATTGAAGCCATGTATCGCGTGTTCACCGTGCCTGAGGCACCGGAGTCCGCGCTCAGCCGTATTGACCAGAACATATCCCGCAACCTTGCAGGCTTCCTGCAGGAACATATCGTTGCGGTTGAACGGGATCTTGCAGACGTCGAGAAGAACTTCTCTGACTACGCCATCCCGGAAAAGCCCGTGTTCGTTTCCGAACAGGCTCAATTCCTGCTCGACAAACTGGTTGCCAACTCCGTTCATACCGCATCACCCGCCTTTATCGGTCACATGACCTCAGCGCTGCCCTACTTCATGCTGCCGCTGTCAAAAATCATGATCGCCCTGAACCAGAACCTCGTGAAAACCGAAACCTCCAAGGCGTTTACGCCCATGGAGCGACAGGTTCTGGGTATGATTCACCGGTTGGTGTATCAGGAAGACGGCGCCTTTTACCGGAAATGGATGCACGATCCCCGCTATGCCCTCGGGGCCATGTGCTCCGGCGGCACCGTCGCCAACCTGACCGCACTCTGGGTTGCCCGCAACCATGCCTTCCCGGCCGAAGGCAGCTTCCGCGGCCTGCATCAGGAAGGTCTGTTTCGCGCCCTGAAATATTACGGCTACGAAGGCGCTGCCATCGTGGTATCCCGCCGTGGCCATTATTCTCTGAGCAAAGCCGCCGACGTGTTAGGCCTGGGCAGGGAATCACTGGTAGCGGTCGATACCGATGACAACAACAAGATCCAGACCGACGCCCTGCGCGACAAGTGCCTGGAATTGCAGAAACAGAAAATCAAGGTTTTGGCCATCTGTGGCGTTGCCGGCACCACCGAGACCGGTAACGTGGACCCGCTGGACGCCATGGCAGACATTGCCCGGGAATTCGGCGCACATTTCCACGTGGACGCCGCCTGGGGTGGGCCCACGCTGTTCTCCAGAACCTACCGCCATTTACTGCGGGGCATCGAAAAGGCAGACTCTGTTACCTTCGATGCTCACAAACAGCTGTACGTTCCCATGGGTGTAGGACTGGTCGTATTCAAAGACCCGAGCCTGGCCAGTGCGGTTGAACACCATGCCCAATACATCATCCGCAAAGGCTCCCGTGACCTGGGCTCCACGACGCTGGAAGGCTCACGCCCCGGCATGTCCATGCTGATACATTCCGGCTTGAAAATCCTGGCCCGGGAAGGCTACGAGATACTGATTGACCAAGGCATTGAAAAGGCTGCCACCTTCGCCGATATGATCGAGGAGCAGCCCGACTTTGAGCTGATTACACGGCCCGAGCTGAACATTCTCACTTACCGTTACTGCCCCGGAAGCGTACAGCAAGCCCTGGCTCTGGCGGATCCGCTTCAGGCGGAGAAACTCAATGCCTGCCTCAACAGAACCACCAAGTTTATCCAGAAAACGCAACGGGAACGTGGCAAGGCGTTTGTTTCAAGAACCCGGCTGGAACCTGCCTGTTACTACAACTTCCCGTGCATCGTTTTCCGGGTTGTTCTGGCGAACCCGCTCACGACACCAAAAATCCTGGCGGACATTCTGGAAGAACAGCGCGAGCTTTCAGCGGAAGAAGGGATTCAGGACGAAATAAGGATATTGCACCAGATGGCGGATGCGGTGCTTAAGCAGCACGAGCAGGGCCAAAGGCAAGCCTAGCTCAGGCAACTCAGAATATTCGGTGAGCGGGACGGGGCGATTTCAGAAACCGCCCCGTCCCGCTCGCTCCACCGAAACCAAACTCAGTAAAGCGCCTCTTCGTCATCCAGAACTTCGTGAATGATATCCAGAAACATGCGATCCGCTTCGCTCCACTTTTCCGGAATACGAATCGTGGTATTAGCGCTGATCTCCCGGGCGATCAATTCGTCAGAATCGGCCTCTGAACGATACTTGCGGGCAATATCTATGGACTTCACCGCGATCGTCGGATCACTTAGCACCTTCTTGATGAACACTCTCAGTTCATCAATCACCCTGGCCTGACGACGGCTTTCAACCGGTGTACTCATGACTCACCCTCCGGGCAAATGAATTCTCGGGGAACCTGCAGCTCCCTCGGCATACGCATAGTATGACCAAACCCGCGCGTGACAACCAGCCAGTGCGTCAGACGAAGATCCCGCGCAGCGTATAAAACAGAATAGCTGCCATAATCGCTGAGGCAGGTACCGTAATAATCCAGGCCGCCGCTATACGCACCAAGTGCGAGCGCTTAACCATCTCTTCTTTATAGATCTTCTTGAGCCGCTTGCGATCCGACTTGGTCAGAGGCACTTGCTTCTTTTTCTTTGCCCGCTTCAGGAGCTTTTCCATCTCCTCAACGGAGGCATTGCGGAAATCGTCAAGGAAAGGCTTGAGGCGCTCCTGATCGTCGGCGTCGCGCTCTTCCATGATCTTGTGCAGCTGGGTCGCGTAGTTGGACTTCAGATACTCACGCAGGAAACCAACGCCGAAAACGCCGCCAATGGCAATGTGGGTAGAGCTCACTGGCAAGCCCAGCTGCGAAGCCAGAATAACCGTCAGTGCCGCTGACAAGGCAATACAGAACGCGCGGGTTTTATCCAGCTCGGTAATCTCGCTGCCCACGGTCTTGATCAGGCGCGGACCGAACAACATAAGGCCGACTGTTAGCCCCAAAGCACCAATCATCATGACCCACAAGGGAATGCTTGAGGCAGTTACTACCGCACCATTGGATAGCGCATCATTGATCGCCGCAAGCGGGCCAATAGCGTTGGCTACGTCGTTTGCACCGTGGGCGAAACTCAAAAGAGCCGCTGCAAATATCAACGGCCAGGTGAACAGGGTATTCACGCCGCCAACGCTGTTTTCCATCGTAGCGGCCTTACGCGCAGCCAGCGAACGCACAACAAAAAATGCAATGACAGCCGCTGCCAGACCAACCAGGGACGCTTGAAGAAAGTCTACCTTGATGATTTGCTTGACGCCCTTGATCATCAGGTAAGTGCCGAACGCCCATGCCATGATGGCGACAAGCCAGGGTACGAACGTACGGGCGGCGGGTATCACGTTTTTTCGGTACAGCACCGTCTTGTTGATGGCAAATAGCAACAGAGCCGCCAGGGCACCACCAAGTACCGGAGAAATAACCCAGCTAGCGGCAATCTTGCCCATAACGGCCCAGTCCGCAATGCCCCAGCCACCCGCCGCAATGCCTGCGCCGAGCACACCACCCACGATGGAGTGCGTGGTGGATACCGGAGCGCCCATCCAGGTTGCCAGGTTGAGCCAGAGCGCACCCGCCAGCAGTGCAGCTGTCATCAACCAGACAAAGGCGCGGCTATCTTCCAGGGTTGTGGGGTCAATAATGCCACCCTTGATGGTGGACACGACGTCGCCACCGGCAATCAGCGCGCCTGCCGACTCGAAAATACCCGCGAGAATAACAGCAGCGCCGAGAGACAGGGCGCCCGAGCCAACGGCAGGGCCAACGTTGTTCGCAACGTCATTGGCACCTATATTGATGGCCATATAGCCGCCGATGACAGCAGCAGCCATCAGCAGCGTACTGTTGGGCAGACCTTCACTGAAGGAGCCTACAGCCAGCCAGACCCCCAGCAGAAACAACAGGCTGAACCCGATCCGGTATCGTTCCGTAGAGTTGCTGGTAAGAAGGGTATCCAGGAATCCGCTTGAACGGGCCATAACAGAAAAGGTCTCATTTGGTCTGAATGGAGAACGAACCGTTGTGTAGCGCGCAACTATAAATTTTTTGCCCCTAAATTGAAACAAAAGCGCGAGAATGCGAACCCGTCACACGATACACCTGTAATTGATGCATACATACCGTTACCTGATTCACAATAAGCAAAATGCCAGAATGCTGCACATGAATACGCTGATTCTTTTTGCTTTTATCATTCCGGTACTGGCAAACATGGCCTGGTTTGCGCTTACGGGCAATCGCGATGCGCAAAAATTTGGACTGCTGATTATTGTCAGTGTGCTTTTTACTTACCTGATAGCCTCCGGCGGCGAAGGTAACACCGGCCCCCTCTGGTTCTATGTGTTCCCGCCCCTGCTGTTTTTCCTGACCAACCTGAAAACCGGCACCATGAGCGCGGGCGTCTGTTCTATTGCGCAGGTCGACTCTATCGACAGCATGCTTCGGCAGGCAGACTTGCAGCTTTACAGTGCAAAGGCAGCCGGTCGCAACCGGATTGCACCTCGGGTTCGCAGCCAGGGCACAAATATTCAGAGTGAGCCAGATGCTTGAGGCCATTTACCTTGATCGCTATTATCAAGCACTGTAAGAAACCGGTAATCCGCCCTTCTAATGAACAGGTAACTCCATGGCAGACATTCGAATTCTGGTAGGCAGCGTCTACGGTGGCGCACTGATGACCGCCAGAGCGATCAAACAGGCACTGGACGCTGAAGGCTACTCGGTGTCCGTTCTGGAGAACCCGGTGCTTGACGATATAACATCGGATACAGCTCCGCTTCTGGTGTGCACGTCGACAACAGGCCAGGGCGAGGTTCCCGGCAACTTGCTGCCTTTCTACGTAGCCCTGCGAGAACAGTTGCCACAGCAACCAGGCCGGCCATTCGGTGTTATTGTGCTGGGGGACAGTTCTTATGGCGATACCTTTTGTGGTGCCGGCGATCTTATGGAGGAAGCATTATATGAAACCTCGGCCCGCAAGGTTGGCGAAACGCTGTGCATTGACGCACTGGAAACTCTGGAGCCCGAAAACGAGGCTTTGCCATGGGTGCGCGACTGGATATCCACCGTATTGACATGAGTAAAACTTGAGTCGCTATTGGCTACCGCCCTTACTCACCCGGACAACAACAACGATGAGCAGTGAATCGTGACAAGGTTCCAACGGTCTCGCAGTCTGGCGGTGCTGACTCTACTTCTGTCCCTGGCATTTTCCTGCCGGGGCGCCGAGACGTTTCGCTTCCCCGACGTTGAATTCATGCGTTTGGCGCCAGGCGTGCAGATTTCCGCAGAGGAAGCGCTGACCTCCAGCGACTGGCAACCTCTTGAGACCAGCAGCCCAAACTTTGGCTACACCCTTGACACCGTCTGGTTCCGCCTGAATGTGCCCGCCGATCGTCAGATTGATTTGCTTGAAATTGCCTATTCCCAGCTTGATCACGTCGCGTTTTATGTTGTCGATAACGGCAAGCTGACCGAGGCGATAATTACCGGGGATCGCTATCCCTTTACCCAGCGCCCCATTCTCAATCGCCATTTTTTGTTCCCATTCAGTCCGGACACCAGCGGAAACCGGAAAATTCTTCTGGAAATCCGCACCGAAGGCACGCTTCAGGTTCCGATGACTCTCTGGAACACACAGGCATTTTTTGAACATGCCTCCGTTGAAGAACAGCTGCACGCCGTATATTACGGCATTCTGATCAGCGTTATTTTCTTCAACCTGTTTGTATTTCTTGCCCTGCGGGAACCCGTTTATCTGCTTTATGTGCTATCCACATTCGGGTACCTGCTAATCATTGGCAACATGAACGGCACCGCATTTCAGCTGATCTGGCCCGGAAGCCCGGAAATACAGAACCGCGCCATGCTGTTCACGGTTCCCCTGGCCGTGATTTTCACGCTGCTGTTCTCACGCTCTTTTCTCAGGCTCAAACAAACCGGACCACTACTCAACCGGGTTGTGCTTGGCTTCGTAACTTTGAACGCTGCCATGGTGGTGATCACTGGCATTTTGGAATACAGCACCGCCATGCGGTTAATTGTTGCCATGGCCATACCCAGCACCTTGTTGCTCACAGTGATCGGTCCGCTGCAGTGGTTTCGAGGCAAGCCTCAGGCAGGCTATTACACTATGGCCTGGGGCGCACTATCCCTTGGCAGTGCCATCACTGCGGCCAACAAGTACGGACTACTTCCCAACAATTTCATCACCACCTACGGCATGGAAATCGGTTCGGCCTTTGAGGTAATTTTGCTTGCCTTGGCTCTGGCGGCGCGACTGTACCAGGAACGGCAGGACAAGGTGGAGGCACGAGAGGCGGAATTGGCGGCCATGGCTGCGAGGCGTTCAGCAGAACTCAAACTGATCGAAAGTGCACTGCACAACCCGCTTACGGGGCTACCCAACCGTGCCAGCTTTGAGATGCAAGTGAGCGACCTGATTCGCCAGTCCCCGAAAACACGGCACGGTATTGTGGTGATTCATCTGAACAACCTTCAGTCGGTCACCAAAACTCTGGGGCATCAGAACAGCGATCGCATACTGGAGCTGGCCTCGCGAAACATGAATGCCATCATGCGCGAGCTCCCGGGTATTATCTCTTTGGGGCAACACAATGGGCGCAACTTTTTTCTGGCTTCTCTCGACTCGGAGACCTTTGCCTGTGTGGTGGACGCCAGTGTTGCTGAAAGTGCACGTCGCGCTGTTGTGCATGCCGTGGATGCCGTTCGCAGCCCAATCGACTATCTCGGCATGCAAGTGCCGTTAAATGCCCAGGTAGGCGTTGCTATTTCCCCGGTTAATGGCACGGATTCCACATCGTTGATCCGCCGAGCGGTCATAGCCGAGGGTTCAGACCGCGCCCGTGAGCGCGGAATAGCCTATTACAAGCCCTCTCGCGACTCCTACAGTGCGGGCAGGCTAACAATGGTCTCAGAGTTGCAGCAAGCACTTGCGAACGACGGGCTAAAGCTCCACGTGCAGCCAAAGCTGGATTTGAAAACCGGGCGGATTACTGGCATGGAGGCCCTGATTCGCTGGCCAGGCCGGGATCAGCCCGTAGGTGCGGATGAAATCATCGTTCTGGCAGAGCAAACAGGGCTGATCAAACCGTTGACCCGCTGGGTGCTGGAGCAGTCTCTGCAACTGCGAAGCTGTCTTCTTGAAACCGGACACGTCGTCGACCTCTCGGTCAATATCTCACCCAACAATCTCCGGGAGCCGGACTTCCCGTTGTTCGTGAAGCGGCTAATGAGCGCCCACCCACAACACAGTGGCGCAATCATCTTCGAGGTGACCGAGACATCGATGATGCAGGATCCTGTCAACGCCCTTAAAACACTTAACTCACTGGCGAATGCCGGCATTCCGGTATCCATCGATGACTTCGGATCCGGTTACTCGTCACTTTCTTACATCAAGCAACTGCCCGCGAGCGAAATCAAGATCGACCGTTCGCTCATCACCGATCTGGCTACCCGGGAGGAAGACCGGGTTATTGTCCAGACCACCATCGACATGTGCCACAGCCTCGGCTACCTGGTGGTGGCGGAAGGCGTGGAACACGAGGTGACTGCGAACATGCTTAAGGATATGGGGTGCGACATGATTCAGGGCTATCTGCTGAGCCGACCTTTGCCGCTTGAAGACATGCTGATTTGGCTCGCCGAAAGGCGCAAAGCGGCCTTGCAACAAGTGTCGGGCTAACAGCTTCAACGCTGGCGAATGAGTGCTTCCTGAGTTGTCGACGCCACCAGAGCGCCAGCCTGATCGAAAAAGTTGCCACGATTAAAGCCGCGCCCGGAAGTAGCGCTTGGGCTGTCTTTATCGTATCGCAGCCAATCCTCCATGCGAAAATCCCGGTGAAACCAGATGGCATGATCCAGGCTGGCAATCTGCAGCCCCTTGTTCATAAAGGACACTCCGTGGGGGTTGAGAGACGTCCCCAGGAACGAAAAGTCCGATGCATAGGTAAGCAGGCAGCGGTGCAGAACAGGATCATCCGGCAGCGGCCCCAGAGCACGAATCCAGCTCTGCTTATGGGGCGGACGCTTTTCAGGCTGAAGCGGGTTCATGGGATTCACCGGGCGAATTTCGATGGGGCGGTCACGGGTCATGATTGCCCGCAGTTTCTCTGACACCTGCGACGCCATCAATTTGCCCCACTCCTGCTCAGAGCGCAGGGTTTCCGGGTCTGGTGCATCGGGCATTTCCGCCTGGTGCTCGAAACCTTCTTCAGTGACGTGAAACGACATGGAACCAGTCAGGATTTCCTTGCCATCCTGGCGGGCAATGACCCTGCGAACAGAGAAACTCCGGCCGTCGCGTACCCGCTGAACCTCGTAATCAATAGGCATATGCTGATTGCCCGGGCGCAGAAAATAGGCATGCAGAGAGTGGCAGAGGCGGTCTTCAACCGTGTGACTTGCAGCCATCAGCGCCTGCCCGAGAACCTGGCCTCCGAACACGTGAGGGAACCCAAGATCCTGGCTGTCGCCCCGATAGTGGTCATCGCCATTGGGGGACAGATACAGCAGTTCCACCAGTTTTTTTGTAACGTCAAGCATGCCTGCTCCTGTTGATTCGTTAGCACACGAAGGAGTTTCTACCCCAAGCGAGCGGTTTTCGCAACGTAAAGTGCCTGCAGGAGGCAAGGTGTTCACGAATGGATGGGCGGCACAACTTTGGACAACGCCTGCTTTTCCAGTGCAAACCGGCCGGTAACCGCGAAGCCCAGGACATCACCTTCCGCGTTTTTGAACAGGGCTTTTACATGGGTGCCATCCTGCTCGGTTTCCCAGCTACCCTCAGCATCTGACGGTGGGGGGCAGACGGCCGCCGGGCAACAGGGTGTTTTAATCATCACAGGCATGGTGCCGTAGCTCACTTCGGTGCGCTCACCGGTCAGTGTTTTTGCCAGAGCACGGGCGCAGGCCATCAAAGGCAAAACATAGAGCAGTACATGCCCATCTACCTCTGCGCAATCGCCCAAGGCAAAGACATCTTTAGCTGAGGTTTCCAAAGCCCGATTCACCTTGATTCCCCGGCCTGTATCGATTCCTGCGGCGCGTGCCAGTTGCGCGCGGGGCCGCAGGCCCACCGCCGAAATAACCAAATCCGCCGGTATTTTTTCACCGTTAGCCAAATGCAAGGTTACACCCGTTTTTGCCGGTTCAATCCGTTCGACCAACGTTTCCAGATGAAAGCGCACACCCAACGATTCCAGCTCTTCCTGTACCGCCTTGGCGGCGACTGGCGGCAACAGGCTCGGCATGACGGCATCGGAAGGGGCAATCACTTCCACCTCATAGTCGCCATTGCGCAGATCGTTCGCAAACTCGCAGCCAATCAGGCCCGCACCCATAATGGCCACGCGATTTCCCGGCTTGAGCGCCTTACGGAACGCACGATAATCCCCAAGATCGTTGATCGGAAAAACCCGTTCCTGGCCCTCACCCGGCAGGGTCAGGCGAATAACATCCGCACCCCATGCAAGTACCAGTTTGCTGTAAGACAGGCTCTCGTCGCCCAGTAGTAGCCTGTGGCCCTCCGTGTCTACACCGGTCACCGTGGTATAGGAGCGCAGCTCCAGATTCAGTTGCTCCGCCATGGCATCCGTATCAGCCTGGGCCAGACCGTCTGCATCCTTTCCTTTGGTAAATCCGGTGGACAGCATGGGCTTGGAGTAGCTTACGCCATCATCAGCGGTCACCATGACAATCCGGGCGCCCTTGTCCTGCTTGCGGATTTCCCGGGCCAGGGAATATCCCGCCAAACCGGTTCCGACAATAACGATGGGGGTCTGCTCTGTCATAACCATGCTCCGTCCGGATCAACTGATCTCGATCATTTCAAAATCTTCCTTGCCCACACCACAATCGGGGCAAACCCAGTCTTCGGGTACATCGTCCCATGTGGTACCAGGCTCAATACCATCCTCCGGCCAGCCTTCCGCTTCATCATAGACCAGACCACATACCACGCACTGCCACTTCTTCATAAACAATCTCTCCACCACATGTTTGTGGCCGCAATATTAATTGTCGAACAATACTTCAAACAAGCACTTTTTAAATTGGCAGACTGTGAAGTCTGCCGCGCCGGTTCGCTTATGAGCGCTGCAGCGTCATAATACCCGGCACATCCGGATTGACCAATGCCGGTGAAGACGCACCCACCTGGCTTTTTCTGCCAATTGTCCGCCTTGCACCCCCTCCCCTCCGCTTCCCCTCTCCGGTATAATCGCCGGTTTTACGACAGGACCGACCGTTATGACCGATACCGTCGCCGAAATGAATCAGGTTATGGCCGAAGCTGATTGCCTGGTTGATGAACAGCAGGTACAGACTGCCATCCGTAACCTGGCCGACGACATTACCGGCCGCCTTGAAGACAGCAACCCTCTGCTGCTTTGTGTAATGAACGGCGGACTGATCTTTACCGGCCAGTTGCTGCCCCGGCTCAAGTTCCCGGTACAGGCAGAATACCTTCACGCAACGCGCTACCGGCAGGAAACCACCGGCGGTATTCTTGAGTGGAAGCTTCAGCCAGAAGCCAACATGAAAGACCGCATTGTGTTGATTGTTGACGACATTCTCGATGAAGGCACAACGCTGTGCGCCATCGCCGACTATTGTCTGGCCCACGGTGCAAAACAGGTGCTGACAGCCGTGCTGGTCGACAAGCAACATGACCGCAAAGCCCGTCCGGATCTCAAGGCGGACTTCACCGGCCTGAATGTTGAAGACCGTTTCCTGTTTGGTTATGGCATGGATTACAAGGGCTACTGGCGCAACGCGCCCGGGATCTATGCCGTCAAGGGTCTCTGATATCGACACCTGTGAAGACAACACCAGCCTGATCATTCCGCCAACCGATTGGTACCGGTCTTTCGCCGCTGCCGGGCTCCGCAATCCGGACGTTCACGGCCCGGCGCGATACTGGCTGCAAGTGGAAGGGTCTTTTACCCGGGCGCTGCAGAACCGGTGCGCAAGCTCATTTCACGTGGAAGTGCAGCGGGAAGGCTTTGCTGCACCAACTCTTGAAGAGGCCAGGCGCCTCAGGATTCCGTTGCGCCAACTTGCATGGATCCGCGAAGTACACCTCTGCGGGGACGGCAAACCCTGGGTTCTCGCGCGCACGGTTATTCCCCTTGCCTGCCTGACGGGCAAGGGCCGGCGCCTTCTTCATCTTGGCAGCAAACCCCTGGGCGCTTATCTGTTCAGCAGCCGAGGCTGGCATCGCGGGCCTCTTGAAACCGGGCTTTGCAATCATCAGGGCCTCGGATCTTCGAAAACCGGCATGCCTGAAATTGCACGCCGCTCCCTGTTCAACAACAAAAAGAGCGCTCTGCTCGTAGGTGAATACCTGCTACCGATTCTTTACCGCCAGAACTGACAAACCATCGGGAAAGCGCTCCGGCTTTCACCCTGGCCCAAGCACTGGCTATAATCCCTGCACTTTCATTATTCAGACCTTCTTTTCCAAATACCCAAAACGGATAGATCCATGCTGCCTGATGCCGTGCCAGAACACATACGGAGCCGTCTTGCCGATTACGCACAGCTGCTGCGAATCAACCGCCCTATTGGCACACTACTCCTGTTGTGGCCAACCTACTGGGCGCTCTGGCTTGCCGGGGACGGCAGCCCCGGCATTGGCAATATCATTGTCTTCACTTTGGGCGTGTTCTTCATGCGCGCCGCCGGCTGTGCCATCAACGACTTCGCCGACCGGGACTGGGACAAGCACGTCAAACGCACCAAAGACCGCCCGTTAACCACCGGCCGGGTATACGGCTGGGAAGCGGTCGCCCTGTTCGGCGGCCTGTGTATTATCTCGTTTCTCATGGTCGTGCTGTTCACCAATACGCTCACTCTCTATCTGTCTTTTGGCGGTGCAGTGTTGGCGTTCATCTACCCTTTCACCAAGCGCTACACCCACCTGCCACAACTGTTCCTGGGCGCAGCCTTCTCCTGGGCCATCCCCATGGCATGGGCCGCCGAAGCCGGCGAGCTCAGCCAGGTCACTTGGCTGCTGTTCACCGCCAATGTGCTCTGGACCGTCGCTTACGATACGTTTTATGCCATGGTTGACCGCGACGACGACCTCAAGGTCGGTATCAAATCCACGGCCATCCTCTTCGGTGATGCCGACCGCGTCATCATTGGCGCACTTCAGGCCATGGTGGTGCTCATTCTCATCATTGTGGGCCACCGCGTTGAGCTGGGAACCTTCTACTATCTGGGGCTGGTTGCCATGGCCTGCCTGTTTATCTACCAACAGTTTCTGGCCAAGGATCGCGAACGCGATGGCTGCTTCAAAGCATTCCTGAACAACAACTGGGCAGGATTTGCCGTTTTCTCTGGCTTGGTCATCGATCTGATTCTTTCCTGACAAAGTCTGTCACATGTTTGTAACACTGGGGCGTTGTAATAAGTCCGCAACAAATCGAGGTCTGAAACAGGTTATAGATTATGTCTGTAAAAACCGTCCTGATTGTCGACGACGAACCCGCCATCCGGGAAATGATTGCGGTCGCCTTGGAGATGGCCGATTACGAGTGCCTGGAAGCCGCAGACGCCCGTGAAGCCCACGCCCTGATTATCGACAGGCAACCGGATATCATTCTGCTTGACTGGATGCTCCCCGGCACCAGCGGTATAGAGCTTGCCAGGCGCCTGAAGAAAGAAGAAACCACGGCAAACATACCCATTATCATGCTTACCGCCAAAGTCGAGGAAGACAATAAGATCCGCGGCCTGGAAGTTGGCGCTGATGATTACATCACCAAACCATTCAGCCCCCGGGAACTTGTCGCACGGCTGAAAGCAGTACTTCGCCGGGCAACTCCTCCGGGTATCGATGCGCCCATAGAGGTCGACGGGCTGACGCTGGATCCCTCAAGCCACCGCGTCACTGCCAACGACAGCTTTCTGAGCGTAGGGCCTACCGAGTATCGCTTGCTGCAATTCTTCATGACGCACCAGGAACGCGTATATACCCGCTCACAGCTCCTGGATCAGGTGTGGGGCGGCAACGTTTATGTTGAAGAGCGAACCGTTGATGTACACATCCGGCGCCTGCGAAAAGCTCTGGGAGCGCGCCACGATCATCTGATTCAGACCGTGAGAGGCGCCGGCTATCGGTTCTCTACCCAACCAGCCTGAAAGGCTGTTGCAACCCACAAAGATATTTCAAGGCAGGTTTTCATGCAGCAGAACTGGTCGCGACACCTGCGCTACACGCTTGCCGGCCTCGCAGGCACCACTCTTGCTGGCTTTTATGTGGGATACCCGGTTTACGGGCTGACCGCCGGGCTGGGGCTGTATCTTCTGTGGACGCTTAACCAGACCCGTCGCCTGGCGCAATGGCTGGCAGACCCGGATGCCAAAGATGAAGCCCCCCAGAGCCTGGGCATCTGGGGCGATCTCTTCGACAGGCTGCACAAACTCAACCAGAACTATCTTCAAACCCGTGACCAACTGCGGGCAAGGATAGACCGCATACAGGAATCCACCAACGCCATGCGCGATGGCGTCATCATGACCGACGCCCGCGGCGCCATGGAATGGTGGAACGGTTCGGCAGAACATCTGCTGGGGTTTCGTCGTAACACAGATCAGGGACAGTACATCTATAACCTCATCCGCACTCCGGCCTTCAAATCCTACTTTGACGCTAAAGATTACCGCGAGCCGCTGGAGCTGCATTCACCCGCCAGGCCCCATATTCATCTGCAAATTCAGATCAGCCTGTTCGGGGAAGAAGACCGTCTCATCGTAGCCAAAGATGTCACGCGCCTGCACCAGCTGGAGCAGATGCGCCGGGATTTCGTGAGTAACGTCTCCCACGAAATGCGAACTCCATTGACGGTGATCAGTGGCTACCTGGAAACCCTGGCGGACAACGCCGATGATTTGCCAGCCAAATGGCGACGAGCCATCAACACAATGGCTACCCAGTCTTTTCGTATGGAGACACTGGTTACCGATCTCATTCTGCTATCCCGGATCGAAACCGGTGACCAGGCTGTGAATGATGCACCAACGGACGTTGGCAGGCTAGTTCGACAGGTCTGCCAGGACGCGCGAACACTCAGCGGCGAAAAGCAGCACGAGATTATCCTCGAGGCAACCGACCCACATTTACTTAAAGGCGATGAAAACCAGCTACGCAGTGCCTTCTCCAATCTGATATTTAACGCTGTTAAATACACGCCCGCCGGAGGCCGGATTACCGTAGCCTGGTTCGCCAACACGGAAGGGGGGCATCTCTCGGTGAAAGATACCGGCGTCGGTATCGATCAGGTTCATATTCCCCGGCTCACGGAACGCTTTTACCGTGCCGATCCCAGCCGGCATAAAGACACCGGGGGCACAGGGTTGGGACTGGCCATCGTAAAGCACGTGCTGATCAATCATGATGGCAGCCTGGAGATACACAGCCGCCTTGGTGAAGGCAGCGAATTTGTCTGTCACTTCCCCCCGGAACGCCTGGTTGAGAGCCCTCAAAGTAATACGACGGATGTGGGCGAGGCTTAACGCTTACCAGCTCGGAAACGCGCTACAAACCGGGACAGATCCTCAAGTTTTTTCGGATCTTCGTCCACAAAACGAATGGTTACGCTGACGAAGTCTGTGTCCTGACGTTTATCCACCGCCTGCAACTGGTGCACATAGCCGTTCAGCCTTGCCATCTGCCCCTCACCGGTCTCTATATCAACCACCGCCTGATCCAGAATGCCCGGAAACGCCTGCTCCCGCTTTGCAATCACTCGTACTTCCGTCAGGTTGATATCCTTCACCGCTGACCTCAGCGTACTGCCCGCAAAGCGAATCGAAGCCAGGCTCATACCGCCTTTTGTAACTGCCGGTTTTGAGCCTTCCGCAGATGGCCGTGCAGAGGCTCCGGGCACAGGCGCAGGTTGAGTCGCAGCGGTGGACAGGGGCTCACTTTTTTGCGTAAGCAAAGCCGCCGACTCCTTGAACGCATCCATCGGTCCGGCCATGGATTTGCCGCTTCGGTCCATGACAGCTGCCAGGGTTCCCCCCATCACCTTGATGATTTTTTTACTCAGGCCTTCCGGGCTGAAAGGCTTACCCAGATACTCGGACACACCCTCCTTCACTGCCTCGATCACATGATCCTTGTCGCCTCGGCTGGTAATCATGATGAAAGGTACTTTCTCGTACTGGGGCTGCTGACGCATCCATTGCAGCAGCTCAAGGCCAGACATCTCCGGCATCTCCCAGTCACACAAAATCAGATCAAAACTTGCCCGGGACATAAGCGACTGCGCCCTGCGGCCATTCTGTGCATCGGTGGTTTCTATCACCGGAAAACGCTGACGTATCGTCCGCTTAACCAGATCTCTTACAAAACTGGCGTCATCAACCACCAGCGCTTTCAGCGTTGCCATGTTCCGAACTCTTGTAAAGGTATTGCTCAACTATAGAACAAAGGCCCGCGAGGAAAACCCACAGGCTACAAAAAACCACAAACTTCAAACGTAAAAGCAGATAGCGCGGCACCCTTTCACAAGACCCTCCAGGCAGCAGGTTAAAGAACTGTCACCCCTGGTGGCTTCGTTAAGTATTTCCCTCACCCCAAAACACGCTACCATGGGCTCGCGCATCATCCACACCGTTTACCCTGACCGAGGTTTCACGTGCTGACCAAGCTTGCAAGGATTCTGCCCAACCGGCATATGGCGTGCCGTCTCTCTGTATCCGCCCTTCTGGCTATCTCCGCCCTGCCTGCAATGGCTAAAGTTGCAGACAGCGGGGCCGTTCTGGAGGCACCCGATGGCTTCGAAGAGTGCAAGCTGCAACTGCAGGAAAAAGCCATTGCGGCCGGGGTCAGTGCGAAAACAGCTCAGGAGGTCATGGCCAAAGTCGAGCACGTAGACAGGGTAATCGAGCTGGACCGCAAGCAGCCCGAGTTCACCACTACGTTTGCAGACTACCTGAACCGTCGGGTTAACGACGACAGGGTGAACAAGGGCCGTGAGCTGATTAAAGAGCACAGCGCTCTGCTGGAACGGGTTACCGAGGCAACCGGCGTGCCCGCAGCCTATCTCGTTGCCTTCTGGGGGCTGGAAACCAACTTTGGCAGCTACTTTGGCAAAATGTCCGTGCCGGATTCGCTGACAACCCTGGCCTGTGATGCCCGGCGGAGCACATTCTTTACCGAACAGCTGATTGCCGCGCTGCGCATTATTGATGAAGGCGCCATACCGGCAGATCAGATGGAGGGATCCTGGGCCGGCGCCATGGGCCACGTACAGTTCATGCCCACCGTGTTCCTGAAACATGCAGTCGATGCCGATGGCGACGGGCGCCGTGATCTCTGGAACAGCCTGCCAGACGCCATGATGTCCGCTGGGCGCTTTCTCCAGTCCATGAATTGGGACGGAGATTACCGCTGGGGCCGAGAAGTACTGCTGCCCGAGAACTTTGATTACTCTCTTGCCAATGGACGACGCCTTGATCTAAGCGAATGGCGAGAGCTAGGTATTACCGATGCCTTCGGCAAACCTCTTGCACGGGAAGATATCAAGGCGGCACTCATTGTTCCGGCCGGCCACCGCGGGCCAGCCTTTCTTGCCTATCACAACTTCAAAGTGATCATGGGCTGGAACCGCTCAGAGTTTTACGCCATCGCCGTTGGGCACCTGGCTGACCGTATCGCCGGCGCCGGAATGCTTCAGAATCCGCCACCGGAGGATACTCCAGCACTATCACGGGACACCATTCTTGAACTTCAGGTCGCCCTCAATGAACGTGGATACGATGCCGGCAAGCCGGACGGTATTACCGGGCCCGCAACCCGCTCTGCGATCCGCAAGTATCAGCATGATGAGGGACTGATCGCCGATGGTTTCCCGGAGCAGGAATTGCTTGATCGGCTTGAGGTAAGCGACTAACTCAAGCTGTCAGCTTTCTTTACATATCAAAAAATAAACACCAACAAGACATTGTTATATAAGGGTTTTTATAGCTGGCACGAAAATGGCTTGTTAGTAGTATCTAACGACACAAAATGAATTGTGTTATTTCATGATTAAAAGCCAGGAGTAGTACATGAAGATGTCGGCGAAAGGATCCTTTGGTGCGCTGCTGCTGACAGCGGCTATGAGTGTAGCGGCATTCCCCGTTGATGTGACATCTATTGATGGCAAATTCAAGAACACCAAAGACGAAAATGGAAACACGGTTTCTGGTGAAGGCTCAAGCCTTATTAGTTGGGGCAACAATAACTCACAAAGCAGTTATGAATTCAATGGCGCATCACCACTGCCAATCCAAGTGACTAACACTACTGAGTTTAATCTAGGCACTCTGACCCATACAAACAATCAGGTCACTGGCCCAACGCTGACATCTACTGATCTTGCCATCACACTTGGCTTCTCAGGATTTGGCGATACCGGCACGCAGGGCGGTATGTTTGAATTTTCACATACTGAAACTCCCGATGCGGGCACAAACTGGGAATGTGTTTTTTGGATTTTTTGCTGGGACAAGAAGAACGGCCCAGTTGACGACATAGTCGCGCAAACTGGTGCGTCTGTTACAAGCTCCAGCTTTATTCTCGGGGGGTTCGAGTACACATTGGAATTGCTTGGCCTGACCACTGACGGTAGCACTGCCGAAAATACAACACGCAGTTATGACCTGTGGGCCAAGCTCAATGCCTCTGCAGTGCCTGTCCCCGAGCCCGGCACTCTCGCCCTGCTCGGCTTGGGTCTTGCTGGCCTTGCCATGGCACGTCGTCGCAAAGCCTGATTGGCTGACGCATTAACAGGCACTCTTTCGTGCAGCCTGTAATGCAAGTAAGACAAAGCTGACACCCAGCGCTTTAATCAGCCCCGGGCGTCAGCTTTTTTTACACCCTTCATTAACCCTCTCTCCCAGTGATCTGAACTCGCAATCCGCGCATAATACTCATCACCACTCTCTACACTTTTACGGAATTCATGGACTCAATCACTCAGGCCGCCCTTGGCGCCTCAATCGCTGGCCTTGTGGCAGGCAAAGCTCTCGGGCGACCGGCTCTTCTCACCGGAGCACTGCTGGCCACGCTTCCCGATCTTGATGTGCTGATTGATTACGGCACAGCCGTCGCGAATTTCACTCAGCACCGGGGCTTCAGCCATTCCCTGTTCGTGCTTGCACCTCTGTCGCTGCTGATCGCAGGCTTGCTCTGGCGCTGGAAGCCGGAGCCGGGGTTCCAGCGCTGGCTGTTACTAACCGCATTGATACTCATGACACACCCACTGCTGGACACCTTTACAACCTATGGCACCCAGCTTTTCTGGCCTATTGGCAGACCGCTTGCCATCAGCAGTATCTTCATCATCGACCCGTTGTATACGCTTCCCCTGATCGCTGGCTGCCTAGCCTTTCTGGTGCGCCCTCCAGCATTGCGTGCCATAACGGCTGGCCTGTTTCTGTCCACTGGGTATCTCGGCTGGTCCTTTGCAGCTCAGCAGGTGATTACCGAGCGCGTGCAACCTGCACTCGCAAAAGCCGGCCTCTCTGACGCCCGGCTTCTGGTGCAACCCATGCCGTTCAACACAGTGCTTTGGCGCGCCACCGCGATCACTGATCGGCAGCGGGTAGAAATCGTTACCGGCTTTCTGGATCACGGCGCCCCCTTAACGCTTGAGTACTTCCCCCGCCAACCGAAGCTCGCGAACTCCGTATCACAATTGCCGGAAACCCGCCGTCTGGAATGGTTTACCCGGGGTTTTCTCGACTACAGAGCAACCAATGGCAAAATCACCGCAACCGATGTTCGCCTGGGTATCCCGGGAGCTCATCCTTTTTCTTTTGTGCTGGCCTATGAACAAGATGGCAGGCTTACACCGGCTGATGGTGAACGAGCGCCACGGCCAGCCATGAATACCGGGGCACTGCCGCTACTGTGGGCCCGCACGACCGGTGCCATTCCGGTTCTGTGCCTTGCCAGCCTTGCAACGCCAGCCATCGGCGAGGAATGTTAAAACCATGCGTCTTGATCAGTTTATTGCCACGAGCTCAACCCTTTCGCGCAAAGAGGCCAGGCGCGCCATACATGCTGGTAACGTCGAGGTAGACGGTGAGGTTTGGAAAGGTACCGGCAAACACCTGCCAGCCGGCGCTCAGGTTATGCTGGAAGGGGTGCCGCTAACACTGCCGGGGGAGCGCTATCTGATGCTCAACAAGCCTGCAGGCGTTGTCAGTGCAACACGCGACAGCGACCACCCCACAGCACTGGATCTTCTGCCAGCAGAGCTGACCAGCAAGCTTCACATCGCCGGCCGGCTGGATGCAGACACCACGGGCTTACTGCTACTGACAACCGACGGCCAATGGTCCCACAGGATCACCTCACCGAAAGTAGACTGCCCGAAAACCTACCGGGTCAGCCTGAGCACGCCCCTTTCAGAGTCGGCCATTAAAGATCTGGAAACGGGGGTTATGCTCCATAACGACCCAAAGCCGACAAAGCCCGCGCAGGTTAAGGTGCTGGAGCAGAAGCTGATTGAGTTAACAATTTCAGAAGGGCGCTATCACCAGGTCAAGCGCATGCTGGCAGCTGCGGGCAATCATGTGGAAGCCTTGCACAGGCAAAGCATAGGAAGCATTACGCTGGACCCGGCGCTGGAACCCGGCGATTATCGCGAACTGACAGAACAGGAAGTCGCCTCAGCCGGCTAGATCAGGTGCGTTCGAAGCGCTGGGCTTTCAGGTTTTTGCGCACGGCACCTGCCTCGAATACTTCTCCGTTCATGGCGATATAAACTCCAGGCGGCAAAAGCTGCACGGCCGCCCAGGCAAAGCCAATATTAAAAACCGCATCACTGCGGCGCATGCGGGCAGGCTGCATCGCCCCGGTGAGAACAATGGTTTTGTCACTAAGCGACGACAACGTCTGGGCAGTTTCAGGCATGGTGTCAGTGCCATGGGTAATCAGAATGCGATGACTGTCGCAGCCTGTTACAGCCTCAAGAACCTGTGCACGATCCTCATCGGTCATTTCCAGGCTGTCCTTGCGCAACAGCGCTTGCAGAATATAGCCCTTGTGGATATTGGATTCCGCCAGCAGTTCCGGCACCAGAGACTCACCGATTTCAAACTCGCTGTTGGCATCGAAATACACCTTGTCGATGGTGCCGCCCGTCGTAAAAATCCGGATCATGAAGCCTCTACCCTGCTCAAGGTGTCGCGCGCTTTCGCACGGATTTTATTACAGCTTATTTCAGCGCAGCCGTGGTGTTGTTGCCCGCAGAGTTGTAGCTAGCGTTCTTTTCCAGCGCGTATTTCCGCGCAGCATTCGCCACCTTCCCGCTGGCACCGGTATCCAGCCAGCGCTTGATACGCCCGGCGTCACCCATGGGTGACCGGGTACCCAGGGAGTCCAGAAGAACTGTAACCACCTGTTTGCCGTTCATATTGGAGACCATCACCAGGCAGCGCCCAGCCTCCGACAGATAGCCAGTTTTGCTCAACCCCACACCCCAGCTTTCACGATGCACCAGAGCGTTGGTATTGCCAAACGACAAACTGTACCGGGGCTTGCGAAACTGACCACGAAAATAATTGGTTGTAGAGTACTCCCTGATCTCTGGATATTCCGCAGCCGCATTTACAAGCTTTACCAGATCCCCGGCGGTTGAGAGATTCTCTGCCGAAAGCCCCGTCGGATCCACAAACCGGGTGCCCGTCATACCAAGGGCTTTGGCCTTGGCGTTCATGGCCTCTACAAACCCAACGAAGCCTCCCGGGTAACTTCGGGCGAGCGTATAGGCAGCAAAGTTCTCTGACGACATCAGAGCAATGCGCAACACATCGGCACGACGCATCTGCGAACCGATCCGGATACGACTGTAAGCATTGGCCGCTGCGGGCGTATGACGCTTCTGGAAGACCAGCCATTCATTCAAAGGTGCGCCGGACTCAAGCACCACCAGCGCCGTCATCACTTTGGTAATGGAGGCAATGGGCACGGGCCGATCCGCGTTCTTGCCAAACACAAGATCATTGCTGCCAACCAGGGCCACGGCGGCGTTTACGGATGCCAGGCTCGGGCCCTGTGTATCACCATCAACTTTACCGAAACCTTTCTGGTGAGCGTGAGCCACCATCGGCAGACTGAAGACCAGCCACAACACTATCCTCGCCATACTCTTTCTATTCATCTATTACGCTCTTATTGAACTCTGTTCATGCAGTTTCAGGGCATCAGGGCAGATCGGTAACTGCGCCAGTGGATGCAGAACTTACGGTGCGGGCGTATTTTGCCAATACGCCTCGGGTAAAGCGTGGCTCGGGCGCTGCCCAAGCGGCGCGCCGGCGCTCCAGTTCCTCAGCGGGTATATCCAGCTCAATGCTGTTGGCAACCGCATCAATGGTAATTGTATCGCCATACTCGACCAGTGCAATGGGTCCACCGTTTGCGGCTTCCGGCGTAATGTGGCCAACAACAAAACCGTGGCTGCCGCCGGAAAAACGACCGTCGGTAATCAGCGCCACATCATTGCCAAGCCCTTTACCCATGATCGCGGACGTCGGAGTCAGCATCTCGCGCATACCCGGGCCCCCTTTGGGTCCCTCGTAGCGGATAACCAGCACATCACCGGCAACGACCGTACCATCCATAATTCTGTCCTGGGCCTCTTCTTCCGAATGGAATACCCGGGCCCGGCCGGAAAAGTGAGTGCCTTCCTTTCCCGTAATCTTGGCCACCGAACCCTCCGGCGCGAGGTTGCCGTAGAGAATACGTAAATGGCTGTCGGCCTTGATAGGATTGTCGAAGGCGTGAATGATGTCCTGTGCCTCAGGGTAAGGTGCAACACGCTCCAGGTTTTCCGCCATCGTCTGCCCGGTTACTGTCAGGCAGCCCCCGTGCAGCAAGCCCCGCTCCAGCAGCATCTTCATCAGAGGCTGAATGCCACCGATCGCCACCAGTTCCGACATCATGTAATGCCCGCTTGGGCGCAGATCCGCCAACACAGGTACGCGCTTTCCAATCTCGACAAAATCCTCCAGGCTCAGCTCAACATCAACTGTGCTGGCCATTGCCAGAAGGTGGAGAACCGCGTTGGTTGAGCCGCCCAGAGCGATCACAACCGTAATCGCGTTCTCAAATGCCTCACGTGTCATGATATCCGAAGGCTTGATATCTTTGTCCAGGAGGTTCAGAACCGCCGCACCGGCGGCTCTGCAATCGTCAGTCTTGGTGTCGGATACCGCATTCTGAGCTGAGCTACCGGGCAGGCTCATACCCATGGCCTCAATCGCGGATGCCATGGTATTCGCGGTGTACATGCCGCCGCAGGAACCGGGGCCTGGAATGGCTGTTTCCTCGATCTGTTTTACTTCGATCAGGTCAAGATCGCCCCGGGCGTGTGCGCCCACCGCCTCGAAAACCGAAACAATATCCGTGTGGTTTTCACCGGGCATGATGGTACCGCCATACACGAACACCGATGGCCGGTTCAGGCGGGCCAGACCCATCATGCAGCCCGGCATGTTCTTGTCACAGCCGCCGATGGCAACCAGTCCGTCAAAACCCTCACAACCTGCCACGGTTTCTATGGAGTCTGCGATGACCTCCCGCGAAACCAATGAATACTTCATCCCGAGAGTGCCATTGGCAATACCGTCGGAAACCGTAATGGTATTGAAGATCAGCGACTTGCCTCCGGCCGCATCGGCACCGGCAGAGGAGGCTTCTGCCAGCTCATGGATGTGCATATTGCAGGGCGTAAGGTTGCTCCAGGTTGAAGCAATACCTATCTGGGGTTTGCGGAAATCGTCATCGGTAAAGCCGACGGCCCGGAGCATGGCCCGGCTGGCGGACTTGCCAACACCGTCTACCACGGGAGCAGAATAGCGGCGGCGTTTGTCATCGGTCATCGGTCTCTCCTTATCAAAAGCGTTCACAAACCACAGTTGTTGTCAGAAGTCAGCCTGACTGACCTGCATCAAACGGAATGATGTTCGCGTGTCTTACACTCGTTCGAAATAATTAGGCCGTGGAGGCACACTATGTCATCACCCATTTCGCCATCAGAGGCTTGCCCCGATTATAAATTGTGGCGTCAGGGTTATGGCGTGATCCAGCATACCGAAACTACTTGCAATCATGTACAAGTTCTCGCTTCGCGTCTTGTTGCTGCTGGCCATCAACCCGATATCGCAACCGTCTATCGCAAGCTTGCAGATCTTGATCGGCTGACCAGCGCTGGCCTTTGGCTGGTTGTGCATATGACCTATGCCAACCGCGTTGACAGCTCTGGCGACCCGCTGGCAGCACGGGATTTCAAAAGCAACCCTGAAGGCCATACCGGTGGAGCACTGAATATGGTGCCCGCTTACGCGGCTTATATGGCTCTCAATAACCTGACCGGGCGAACCCGGAGTTGGCTGATGGGCCAGGGACATTGCGTGGCAGCCATCGATGCGCTGAACGTGCTGACCGGTAACCTGCTCCCGGAACAGCATGAACGTTATACAGGAACAGGCGGGCTGTCACGAATGGTAGCGGATTTTTACAGCTACCAGCAAAAACCGGACGGCAGTATGGCCACGCCATTGGGCAGTCACGTGAACCCATACACAGCAGGCGGCATTATCGAAGGCGGCTATCTTGGCTTTGCAGAACTGCAGTACGCTCATATGCCATTACCCGGTGAGTCACTGGTAGCGTTTCTTTCTGACGGCGCTGCTGAAGAACAGCGCGGCAGTGACTGGATACCCCGTTGGTGGCGGGCGGATGACTGCGGCCTTGTAACGCCCGTCATGATTGCCAACGGCCGCCGCATTGAACAGCGCGAGGGGCTTGAACGCTTCGAGGCGCATCTGGCAGCCCGGGGCTTTGATCCGTTCCGGTTTGATGGCCGCGACCCGGCCGCGTTTGTGTGCGCGCTGGCGGAAATGGAGCTTTCGCTGCAATTCCGGAGCGACCGTGCGCTGGAAGGCGAACTGGACTACCCGATTCGCATTCCCTATGGCATTGCGGAAACCGTCAAAGGCTTCGGCTTTTACGGCGCTGGCCTGAACCTCGCCCACAACTTACCACTGCCGGGCAACCCGCGCGTAGATGTGCGCTCCCGGGAGCTGTTTCAGAAACATGCGGCTCGCCTCTGGGTCGCTCCGGACGAGCTTGCACACAGTGTGCTGAACCTGAAGGAACATGAACAACAGGTTCGCCCTCTGGAACGTGACCACCCACTGGCAAAACGCAACCCGCCAGACATTGTTATTCCAGCCATACCCGCACGTAACGATCCGGTTTCCCCGATGCTGGCAGTGGACAGCTTTTTCCGGGCTCTTGTTGCGCAAAACCCTGATCTCCGGGCCCGGGTTGGCAACCCTGACGAGCGTGCGAGCAATCGCCTGACCGGCGTTCTGGAAGATCTCAAGCATCGCGTGAACGACCCTGAAAACCCATCGGAATCTGTGCATGGGAAAATCATCACCGTGCTCAACGAAGAAGCGGTCGTTTCTGCCTGCCTGGCGAACAAGGCCGGGCTCAACCTGGTGGCAAGCTACGAAGCCTTCTGCGTGAAAATGCTTGGCGCCATCCGACAGGAACTGATTTTTTCGCGCCACCAAAAAGCGGTTGGCCGCCCGGCGCGCTGGCTTGGACTGCCGGTTATTGCCACATCCCATACTTGGGAAAACGGCAAAAACGAACAATCCCATCAGGACACTACCTTCTGTGAAAGCCTGCTGGGAGAAATGGGCGATGTGTCGCGGGTCATCTTCCCCGCCGATTACAACAGCACCTTGGCGGTTCTCCCATCGGTCTTCACCGGGCGCGGAAAAATCAGCTGCATGGTCATTCCCAAAAGGGAACGGCCTTGCGTTTTTGACACTCGTGAAGCGGAAGCGCTTGCCCGGCAAGGCGCACTGGTTGTTGATGAAGATACGTCCGGGGGAGAGCCGATACTGCTGGTCGCCAACGGCGCCTACCAGTTATCCGAGGCCATTCGCGCCTGCGAGCGCCTGCGCGAGACCGGCACGTCGTTCCGCCTGGTCTATTTGCAGGAACCGGGGCGTTTCCGGGAGCCCAGGGATAATCTGGAAGCGAAAAGCTGCATGTCCGAGCTTGAGCGGGAACGCCTGCTGCCGAGTCGACTGCACCGGAGAGTCGCGCTGACTCATATGCGGCCTGAAGTATTCCGCGGGCACCTTCACCCGTTATTCCCGGATCCGGGCCGCAGCAGAGTCCTGGGCTATATCAACCGGGGCGGCACATTAAGCGAGGCCGGCATGCTGTTTACCAACCGTTGCTCCTGGGCCCACGCCCTGGCGGCCTGCGCCAGTGTTCTGGACAAGCCGCCCGGAGAGTGGCTGTCCAGCGCCGAGCTGGCCGCCGTGGAAGGCCGAGGTGACCCATCCCTGATCACCCGCGGCCTGCGCTGACGATCAGGCGGGGGCCGGCTCCACACGCCGGTTGCCTGCTTCGGTTTGGAATTTACGACTGACGCGGATCTGTTTCAGCAACCCAGGGTTTGGTTTTCCGGCTATCACGGAAGGCGAGCAGGCTTTCGATACCAGCGAAGTGAACCAGATCGCGAAACTCCAGCCAGTCCACCAGGCAATAGAGACACATTGCCGGGTAGTTCCAATGCTCAAACTGACCGTCTTCCACCTGTGCGGCGAGCGTGCGCATGGTGGTCATGATGCGCTCGCGCTGCAAATCAAAAACCAAGACGCCCGGGGTATCGACATCCAACCCGGAGCGTTTGGCCAGAAGCATAATGACGGCGGAGTCATTGGCGCCATCAATCAGGGTGAGCTGGTTCTGCTGATCCCAGGTAAGCGGGTCTCTGCCTTGCTTGGCGCTGATGTACCGGGAAATAATCCGGGAATCGTAGATTTCCTGACCATCGTTTTCCAGCACCGGTATTTTAAGCGCTGGATTAGCCCGTCTGATTTCGTCCCGGTCTGCGCCGTAAATATCGAGATTAACGAAGTCGTAACGCTCTTCGTCCAGCAAAATTCGGATGCGCCGAACATAGGGCGAGGTACTCGATCCAATCAGCTTCATAAGCTCTCCGGTTGTCTAACCCAGTAATACTCAGTGTCCGGCTGAAATGTAGCACATCAAAGCCCCGACGCAGGAAAATTAACAGGTCCTTTCCAACAAAAAACAGGTCCTTTCCAACGAAAAAAGGCAGCCGAAGCTGCCTTTTTTGGCGGTTACTACTCTATCCGAATGGGATTAGAGAGGAGTAACGTTCTCCGCCTGAGGACCTTTCTGGCCCTGGGTAACGGTGAACTCGACTTGCTGGCCTTCTGCCAGAGTCTTGAAACCGCTGCCCTGAATAGCGCTGTAGTGAACAAAAACGTCCGGGCCGCCTTCACGAGTGATAAAGCCAAAGCCTTTTGCTTCGTTGAAGAACTTAACAGTACCGGTAGTAGTAGACATACTTAAACTTCCTGAAATCAATCATATTATCTGCTGCCATTCACTGAATGTGGCTGGTCAGCGTTTTACGGAAATACAGAACTCGCGGGATCAAAAACAGGACGGTCACTACTAACTGCGGAGTACGTCTTATTCATGAAATGCTTTGCTGAATCTTTCCTTCCAAAACACTCTACTACTGAATAACCGGCTTGCCAAGTAGATTTGAAACAAATCCTGTACGTAGTGTTACCAATCAGCCCTTCACCAGGCCAAAGGTGTAAATGCCTAATGCGGTCATAAGAATGGAACCAACAACGTGGACAAGGATCCCGGTGATGGCCATTGCCCATTTACCATCCTGAATGGCTGCAAACATTTCCAGAGAAAACGTGGAAAAGGTCGTCAGCGCACCACACAGACCGGTGATGGCAAACAGTCGCCACTCAGGTGCCAGTGTACTGCCATGACTGAAGTAGCCAATCAGTATCCCAACCAGCCAACCTCCGCTGAGGTTGGCTACGAGGGTTCCGAAAGGAATCACGTGATAGCTTGCATTCAGCCATAACCCTAACAACCAGCGCAGATTGGCGCCGACAACAGCGCCAATGCTGACCGCAATGAAAGATAGCCACATATCAGCCGGTCGCCGTCTTACGCGGGATTGTGGTCAATCACGGTTTCCTTGTTTCGGGCGAACTCGTCAAACGGAAAGTCGTCCACAGTCAACATTTCCAGAACCACAGCTTCATACTCAAGCATGAATTCAGCTTCTTCCTTGGTGTAGACACCGGCTTCCAGCGCTGCTTCAAAGCGCTCTTCCGGATGCAGCGCGGTCATTGGCAACTCGCCTTTGGCGTAGGCCTTGGTCGCTTTACGGTAGAGCTGCTCGGCTTTGTCGTAGTCTTTCAGCAGATCATTGTAACGGGCCACCGGGTTTTCCACCGCGCCTTCACCCTCTGTGGTCCAGGTGCTGGCAAGCAGCTTGTGACGAATAGGCGTATCTGTCGAGACAAACCGGGCAAGCTTGCGCGCCTGATCATCATGGGGATTACCCCAACGTCGGCCCAGAGGCAGGGTAACTGCACGCAGAACCAGAGCAACCGCCCGGTTAGGCAGATTCTGGAGAAATGCGTCCAGAGCTTCTTCCGTGCGATGCAACAACAGGCCAAGGCTGTACTGCATCACTTCTTTTTCACCTTCCACCGGCTGGGTTTCGTGCCAATTCTTGAGAACCATGGACGCCAGATACAGGTTGGACAGCATGTCGCCGAGACGGGCAGATATCAGCTCGCGCATTTTCAACTCACTGCCAAGCGTGGTCATGGCCGCATCCGAGCAAAGACCAAAAGCAGCACTGAAACGTGCAACCGCCTGGGCGTACTTGCGGCTGGCGCTGTCAAACGGTACCTCTGCGCGACCGAGACCAAGCCCCTGAGTGAACGCACGAGCAGCATTCCCGAAAATCAGGCCGGCATGGCCGAAGATGGCATCGTCAAACGCATGAATGTCATCGTTATCTTTTGCAGCCAGTTCTTTCAGCACGTATGGATGACAACGGATAGCCCCCTGGCCGAATATCATCAGGCTGCGGGTCATAATGTTTGCACCCTCCACCGTAATGGACACGGCTGCACCGCTGTAGCCAATACCCAGATAGTTACGCGGGCCGAGAGTTACTGTTTTACCACCGTGAACATCCATGGCATCGGTGAGAATCTCACGCTGCATTTCGGTCAGGTGATATTTGAGGATGGCTGATGGAACAGCGGGTTTTTCGCCCTTGTCGATCATGTTTGCAGTGTGGTTAACCGCCGACTGGGCAATATAGGTTTTTGCGGCGATGCGAGCCAAGGGTTCCTGCACACCTTCCATATCTGCCACAGGGGTGTTGAACTGGCGACGGATACGGGTGAAACCACCGGCGGTGCCAACGGCATAAGCGGCAGAACCCGCCGCGCCAGAGGGCAACGTAATACAACGGCCGACAGAGAGACACTCAACCAGCATACGCCAGCCCTGACCGGCCATTTCCATACCGCCGATAATGTAATCCAGCGGGATAAAAACATCCTTGCCAATGATCGGACCATTCAGGAATGGGTTACCGATAGGACAATGACGGCGGCCAATTTCCATACCCTTGGTATCGCGGGGTATCAGCGCACAGGTAATGCCATAGTCTTCGGTATCGCCGAGCAGGCCGTCCGGGTCGAACATGCGGAACGCCAAACCAACCACAGTTGCGATGGGCGCAAGCGTAATCCAGCGCTTTTCGAAATCCAGCTTGATACCAACCACTTCCTTGCCGTCGACCTTTCGCTTGCACACAATGCCGACATCCGGCAAAGAAGTGGCGTCCGAGCCCGCACGGGGGCCGGTCAGACCAAAACAGGGTATTTCGCGACCATCGGCCAGGCGCGGCAAATAGTGATTCTTCTGTTCATCAGTACCGTACTTGAGCAGCAATTCACCAGGGCCGAGGGAGTTGGGTACGCCTACTGAAACCATGAGCATTTCATTAGCTGCAATTTTCTGCAGTACCGCCGTCTGAGCCTTGGCGGAGAAACCCAGCCCACCGTACTCTTTGGGGATAATCATCCCGAAAAACTTCTCTTTCTTGAGGAAATCCCAAAGCTCTTTCGGCAGATCGGCGCGCTCGACAGCAATATCCCAGGCATTGCACATGGATATGGCCTGAACGCACTGGTTATCCACAAAGGCCTGCTCTTCTTCACTCAAACCTGTATGGCGGTTGATCAGCAGGTTGTGCCAGTCTGGCCGGCCGGTAAACAGCTCGCCGTCCCAGCCTACCGTGCCCGCTTCAAGGGCTACCTTCTCGGTATCGGAGACCTTCGGGGCAACCTTTTTAAACATGGCGAAAACACGAGGCGTGAGCCAGCTCTGGCGCAGCCCCGGCAACCCGGCCGCAGCAGTTACAGCGGCGCCGATAAAGAGAACCAGAGCCAGCCATCCGGATGCAAACATCATCGACAGCACGCCAACCACAACCATTACGCCAATAGCCGGCTTGGCACCGGATTCACGCCGCATGACCACCAACAAGGCTGTCAGCGCCACCAGAAACAGGATAAAAGTCATCATAAGTTCTCTCTATCATCCATGGCTTAAGACTACAAATACTTACGTTTACGGTATCTCATCAGATGATCACTGACCAGCGGGCGCAGCAGCACCCAGCGGTTAACCGTTTCACAAAACGCACATTCTCAGGCGGTGACAATAACCCGGATACCTTCCAGTGCCAGACTGGCTCGTCCGATTGCCTCACGGGCCGCATCAAGCTGGTTTCGGAAGTAGTCAATTTCATCTTCGCGAATAGCCGGGTTAACTTTTTTCAGGGCCTCCAGCCTGCGAATTTCCGGCTCAAAGTTTGCCTCTAGCTGCTCCAGTGCCTTTTGCTTCATAGGCTCCAGATGCGGCGCAGACAGACGCTCCACATGATCCACCATGGTTTCAACCTGGGGCCGAATCTGCGGTACAACCGCCTGCGCAGTGCGCCGGCGGATATTTGAACAAAGGTCGTTCAAGCGATCGTGCGGCAATGCGGCAGAGAGCTCTTTGCCGTTCACATCCACCAACAGCCGCAAGGGCGACACTGGCAGATAGCGGGTCAGCTGCAAGGCTTCGGGTGCCGGGCAGTGCACTGTGAACAAGGCTTCCATCAGCAGAGTGCCCGGCGGCAGGGCCTTGACCGACAAGCTGGCCAGTGCCGCCTTGCCCAGCCCGGAGCTGGTCACCGAGTCCATCACCCCGGTTACCATGGGGTGCTCCCAGCTCATGAACGCAATGTCTTCGCGCTCCAGCGCATGCTGACGATCCCAGGTGACGGTTACCCCGTCTTCCGGCAACTCCGCTACGTGGCCGGCTTGGTATTGCTCTCCGGGGCGCAGGATATCGGCGTATTCCGAATGATCCTCCACTTCCACGCCGAGAATATCAAAAGCTTCCATCATGTAATCGCGCACCTGAACGGAGCCCTCTTCCTCTTCAATACCGGCAATCAGCGTATCGGCTATATCGCGACGGCAGGAATTGAGCTCAATCAGCGCATCCCGGCCATTTTGCAGGAGCGTTCTCAGCCGGGCAGCCTCGGTGGCAGAAGTCTCAACCAGGCCATCCAGCACGGAGATATCGCCTGCCAGCGCGCTTTCCCACTGTTCGCTGACCTTTTCCTGTACCGCCACACCAACGGCACAGCTTTCGGAAAATGCATTCAGCCCTTCCTGGAACCAGCGGTACTGAACCTCTTGCGCGGTATTGCGAAGATAGGGAATATGGATATCAATGGTTTCAGTCTGCCCAATACGATCAAGTCGCCCTATGCGCTGCTCAAGCAAGTCCGGGTTTGCGGGTAAATCAAACAACACGAGATGGTGAGCGAACTGGAAGTTGCGGCCTTCGCTGCCAATCTCTGAGCAAATCAACGCCTGAGCGCCCTGTTCATCGTCGGCAAAGTAGGCAGCGGCG
>JAGPVT010000133.1 GCA_018066865.1 Marinobacter sp.
ATCCCGCGCCGGACGATTTTGATGGCGCTTCAGGCAGCCTGCCGGGGTGGCAGCTTTGCCGTGGAATCAGTGGCAGCTTTCGCGTGGAATGGGTGGCAGGCTTCGTCTGGAATCAGTGGCAACCTTGGTCTGGAATACGCAATCAGTGAATAAATCCCAAACGCAAGGGAGGCAAAGCTAATCAGGCCGGGAGCCTTTAAAACGATGTCGTAAGTCGAAAAATGCTTTTTTGCCCCGAAACCAACGTTATAGGCTGTTTCAGCAATATGCCTTAGGATGTCATCTTTTTTCATAATTTAACTACCGAATAGGTACATCGATCCGAGCCTTAGCTACGACTATGTTGTCTTTAATAGCGTAAACCTCAACTAGGTGCTCTCCGGCAAACTTAGTTACCTCTTTGCGGCGATTTCGACCTTCATCATCGAAAATCTGGCCCCGGACTTCATCTCTTTGTTCTGCCTCCGCGCCTCGATTCAACACCTTCCATTTCAGGGAGTATGGCTGAGGGACATTGCATGATTTTACGGTAAACCAAAGCGTTTTTCGTGGTTGGAGGCGCAGACCACGATTCAGCATTACCCAAAGATTACTCTCTCGATATCCGTTTTGAGAAACATCGCAATCAAGCTCAATATTGTATTGAATATTTACTGGATGGAGGCGTTCAATGAATTGTTCAGTATCTCGCCAAGTTTTGACCGCTTTAGACACGCGACCTTCTGGGATTCCCTCGTAAGCAGGGAACTTTCGACCGAACACCTTCCTCCATTTTTCGTTCTCGGATTTCGTTTCGGACGCCGCTATTGCCGCTTTACACAGATCGTAAGCTTCGCTCGCTTTCTTTTGAAATTTGGTTTTAACCTCCACGTTTTGTCCACTACCAAGAGCCTTATAATGATTTTTGTCCGGCTGGTCAGCGAGAAATTCAAAAAAATCTCGGGTGAGCAAGTGGTAAGACCCATAACTTTGATTGTCGTAGGCTGTATTTTGCTGAAGGAAATTGTGGGCGAGGGTGTCTACAAGCAGACCTCCCATTCCAACTCCGTGTTTGTCTTTCCAGGCACGCATCATCTTGCAGAGACGCCGCAGGTTGCGATTCTTTTGTTGGTCAAACTCCTTCATGGCATTCATCTCATGCCTAGGCTTGGTTTGCCTCCATCGCCCATCACCTTTAGTGTCAGGAAATAAGTAGTAAGGAATGTCAGCGTCGTCTTTGCGCTCGAAAACTGGCTGAACCTCAAGAAGAAAGTTTGTGTAGCTCACTGTGACTACAAGTCGATCTACCCGGACATCAGTTTCGGGATACCTAGCTTTAATCGCGTCCTTGGTGTCAGACAATACTTTATATTGATTATCTTTATAGTCGTTCCACTTTCCTTGAGGCATTACGTAGAGCATATCCAGGTCAGAGATACCTTTAATACCTGTATAACGCCCGTAAGAGCCAACGCGGAGAGAGTTTTGCGTTTCGGACTCCGTGTCCCGAAATCTCTTATTCAGACTTTTTGTGATCTGGTTGTACTTCAGGCTGATATTTTCCGAATTATCGACCCTTAAATTATTGAGCAAGCCAGTAAATAGCTGAGAAATTGACATTAAGGCGTCCGTTCCTTGAAATTGCTTGACGGGGGCCAGCGCAGCGCGAGGTGCATCGCCGTGGCCAGCAAAACTAATCTGTTATTCAATGTGTTATTTCAAAGGACATCACGTCGCCGACGTTAGCACTTTCTTTCGAAAGGGCCAACATAAAGGAGCCAGCCGAGCTTTCAGCACTTGATTCCTCCTTCAAGGCTAGGGATTAAGCGACTGGAGTTTCACAGAAATTATATTTTCCCGCGCAAGATCGCGCTCGTCGTATAGGCAATCTTTCCTTGATAACCAAAAAGCGCCAAGAATCATAGTGATAAGCAAGCGGGCGACGAATTTAGTACTTTCTGTGAAAATTTAGCACTTGTTGTGGCGATTCTTTAGCACTTTCTGTGGTCGTCCATAAATCCGTAATAATGTTAGTTTAACGGATACTATACTGCGCATAATGTATATTCAATAGTCTGTTTTTAAAGGGATTTTCGGGTCACACCCTGTGCGCAATATCGATCCCAAAAGTCGACAGTAGCTCTCTTTTATGGCGGTAGTAGGTTTCTCGGGACATCAGGAAGTAGGGGTTGTATCCCATCAGCCAAGTGACATAAGTTCCCCGCAATTTGACCGGCAAACGCAGGAATGTGAGTTGTTCATCTTTGGTCATGGAGAAATGAGATGGCATGGCTCGAACGTCAGTGGGTATCCCGCAACGGCGTTTAATCGCCGTCCTGGGCACTCATACAGTGGAATCAGCCCGACATGTCGGGCTTGATATTCCCCCGGGTGGAGAATCCGCCTGGGCATACCAAGCAGGCTTTAAAAAAAGAAATCCCGAATTATCGGCGTTGGCGCACCTATCGGGATCTGAGGTTCTCAAAATGACTGCATTGGCAGTTTACACCGAATTTCAGGTCGCCTGACAAGTCGGCCAACCCCCCTTGCTCTAATAGGGGGGGTACAAACTCCAAAACCGGCCAACCCCCCTCGAATTTGAGCCCAATTAGAGGCCCCGAAAACCCCTGAAACCCAGTAATGGCAAGGGATACAGGCCGATTACAATGGCGCGGACTACTTTTGAGCCAGTCGCTGAACAAGGGGGGCACCCGCAAGCGGGGGGTTCCTTGTTGGCCGAACAGCCCCAAAACCAACCCCAAACCGCATACTGTACTGCGCATAATGTATATTATGTTAAATGTGATACTTATCTGTCTGGTTACTGAAGGTCGGCAACGATTCTGACGAAATCCCCCAAAACGTGAATATGGGGCCAACCCTTTGAGAATATCGTGATCAATATGATGGCCGCGCTCCTTGAGATCTTTAAGGGTTAACGTCATCGACTCCACATATAGAGAATGACCAGCTTGGCCACCAAGTGGTTATATTTGATCATCTTCCATTGCTCGTGGCGGATATTCTCAGCGATTACCCTCGCCAGGCAGATGCTCGGCATTGCGCGGGCACTGAAAATGATCGCCTACGTCCTAATAGCACCTCTTTTTGGGGCTGTTGCCCAAAAACTTCCCCCGCCGTTCTCAGCTGGTCACACTGGATATTCTGAGGGCCTGCGTGGTTGCGGTTCTGCCCTTTGTCACTGAGGTTTGGCAGATCTATTGCTGGTGTTTGTTCTCAACGTGTTTTCAGCAGATTTTCCACCGGTGTTCGAGGCGACGATCCCCGATATTGTGACCGATCAGACCGATCAGACCGAGCACACCAAGGCGCTGTCACTGTCCCGCCTGGCCTTCGATCTGGAAAGCCTGTTGAGCCCAATGCTTGCAGCTGCACTCATTGCCATCATGACCTTTGGTGTGCTGTTCCTGATGAATGGTGTCGCGTTGCAAATGGGTGGCCATCGTCTTTGCAGCCGCAGCCAGCTGGACGGTTGTTGACGAACTCAAGTCGGAGAATGCTCGTCCAGCGCTGCTCAGTTTTCGTTGTCTCATGCGAGCTGGCTGGTCACCTACCCCCTTGCCGGATGGCTCGGTGTTCAGATTGGATTAATGGGGGCTTTTATTGTTCTGGGTTCGGTGGCTCTCTTGTCTGTGGTTACTGCAGTGCTGCTTTGGCCGGGCCAGGACCCGGATTATCTGGAGCATACCCATCGTGCGACAACTCACGATCATTACCACTATCACGATGAACATCATCAGCACGAACATGAAGGATGGGAGGGCCCGGAGCCTCACCGCCACACCCACAGACATTTACACAATATCCATGAGCACGACTTTGTGATCGACGATCACCACACCTACTGGCCCAAATAAAAAGGGCGCGCTACCCAAGGGATAGCGCGCCCCAGTGCTTTGCTGGTTTTACAACTCGCCGGTGTGGTTCGCCCCAACGGGGTTGCCGAACTCATCGACGAACACGAACAGCTTGGACTTGTTCTCATCTGCAGCCTTGGGGTTGGCATACTCCACCACCCACAGGTTACCAGCCGAGCTCGAACGTTGCTGGGCACCGCCGCCCTTGATATCGCTCCACGCGGAAGAGACCTGATTCGAACTGATCAGTTGCTGCTTTACGGTCGCTGCCTTCTGTGTTGCCTGTTCTTTAGAAATAGGCTCCGAAACGCCGTGACTATGACCGGCACCCGCAAAGGCCTGGCCGGCGAATGAAAAAACAACAGCGGCTGTGAGCGAAAGAATGATGTTTTTCATGGAATAACTCCTTAATGAGGATAGATTGATTACTTCTTGGTGATGCCGTTATAAAAACCGCTGGTCTGAAGGACGATGGTAACCGTCTCGTCGCCGCGATTTCGCCAATACCAGCCATGGGTGCCGTCAAATGGCGCCTCGAAAGCACCGTTTGCGGCGGGTTCATTTCTTCCCTGCCAGTAGCTGGTGAAATTGTCGCCGTCATTAAAACGCTCACCGTGCATGTCGAAATTAACTGGACCGCCTTCTGAGGCCCAGTTAAAGACCATGCGGTCACCGGCGCTCATAGTGGCCTTTACTTCAAGGCCCTCGTCCGGTTTCAGTGTGACCGTCGTGGTGTCGGAACTCAGCTTGCCCGACGTCTTCCACACGGGGCCTGCGGGAAGCGCGAGCAGGTTGTCGGACGATGAGCCAGCTTCCGAAGATGTCGGCTCCGCAGCATTTGCCTGGCTGAGCATGGTCAGCCCCATCGTCTCGCCTAGCCCGGTCGGGTCAATACCGTATTCCGCAGGCAAAATCGTTGTGATCAGAACCAGCAGGCCTATAAGAGCTGCTACACCGGTTGCTTTGAACAGGCTTTTGGTGGAAGGAAGTCCCTCGCGATCCATATTTGAAATATCTTGCATGATCTATCTCCTCAGGAAACGGTGTACAGACCGGTCAGTTGATACCCCATCAACATGAAACCGGCACTCATAAGAAGAACGTTGGCGGCCAACGACTGACGAGGAAAGACGTCAGATCTGCGCCAGAAATTCATGGCGATCAGAATGACGCTCAAGGCCATTAGCTGGCCAATCTCGACGCCGACGTTGAACGCGAGGATGTTTGCCACCAGGCCATCGTCAGACAGCGTGAAGTCCTGGAGCTTGGTGGCCAGACCAAAGCCGTGAAAGAACCCGAAGATGAGAACGGCCGCTTTGGTGTTGGGTTGAAACCCAAACCAGCGCCGAAAAGCACCCAGGTTATCCATCGCCTTGTAGACCACGGAAAACCCGATAATGGCATCGACCATATAGGCGTTGACGTTGGTTTCGCTGAGCACGCCATACAGGAGAGTGACGCTGTGGCCCACGGCGAACAGCGTCACATAGATGCCCACATCTTTCATGCGATACAGAAAGAAAATGACCCCGGCCAGAAACAGCAGGTGGTCATAACCGGTCACCATGTGTTTGGCACCGAGATAGATAAAGGGCAGCAATTGTGCCCCGCTGGCTTGCTCAATGAACATTGCATCACCTTCTTCAACGCCATGAGCAAAGAGCAGAGGGGAAACGAACAGGCAGGCGACAGCAAAAAGCAAAAGCCTACGCGCACACCTGTCTACGCCTGAAAAACGCAGTAACGGCAAAAACCTCATTCGGTTATCTCCGAATTATGGATACAAAACGTGTGAACGGCGATATAACGCCAAAACTTCCAGTGGGGTCAGGCTTTGGGGGGGGCGATACAGCAGGGACGTCTGCTCAGGCAATGGCGAGGGCGGCCGTTGTAATTCGGGCGTATCCCGCCCAGGGGGAGTTGGCACAGCTGCAATATTCAAAGGCACATGGTTTTCAAACGCACCCAGCAAATGAAGCAGTTGATGATCCCAGTCAGTCATCTCGACGGAGTACAGATGGAGGTGATCAAGAGACGAGTCGTGAAAATGTCCGTGATCTTCAGCAAATTCGATCAGAGAAAGGCTCTGTGACGCCTGGTGTACGTTCTGGTCCGAGGCCCACACACCGCGAAAAAGGATAAGCAATGACAGCGCTGTGACTATCAAAATTGCTTTGCCAGTGGCGGGTTGGGTTTGGTTCAGAAACACAGGCTCACTTATCAGTTGCGTAAATCAGGTTTGAAGACTATCCAAATACTGTATTCATTGCAAAAGTATGTTTTCGCTACAGGAAGGCCGCGAACGGGGCTGAGGCCAGGTTGGAGACAATAGAGATGGTTGGTTATTTCTGGCTCTTAATATACCCTAGCCCCCTATTGTATAATTCAGATTGCTATCTATGAGTCACCCATGAGCCATATCACCCGAAACAAAACCAAATTGCTGAGCCGCGTTCGCCGTATGCGCGGTCAGGTTGAAGCGCTGGAGCGTGCTCTCGACGCAGACAAGGGCTGTTCCGAAGTGCTACACCAGATCGCCGCCGTCCGCGGTGCCATGAATGGCCTCATGGCGGAAGTTATGGAAGACCATATTCAGATGCACGTCGCCAATCCTGACATCGAGAGCGATGCCGAGCGTAGCAAGGGTGCCGATGAACTGATCGAGGTCATTCGCACTTACCTCAAGTAGGGTCGGCTAAAACTTATTCGGTCAGGAGCACTGACGCATGCATGAAGAACAAATGGCGAGATGGCATCACGGTCACACCTTTGGGCAAGACCAGAAACAGTCTGGCGAAAAGCGCACACTGATTGTGGTCGGGCTGACACTCGTAATGATGGTCTGGGAAATTGCGGCAGGTCTGATTTATGGTTCCATGGCGCTGCTTGCAGACGGACTACACATGGGATCGCATGCGACGGCGCTGGGCATTGCTGCTTTTGCATACGCGTATGCCAGGAAAAACGCCGCGAGCTCGCGCTTCAGCTTTGGTACCGGAAAAGTGAATGCATTAGGAGGATTTACGGGCGCCGTACTCTTGGCCGGATTCGCACTCTTCATGGTGGTTGAGAGCATTGATCGCTTTATCCATCCGGTCACGATTTCGTTCGACGGCGCTATTTTCGTAGCGATCATCGGACTGATCGTCAACGGCGTGTCGGCATGGATTCTTGGAGACGACCATGACCACAGTCATGCCCATCATGAAGACGATTCACACCACTCTCATGACCATCACGACCACAACCGCCGTGCGGCCTATTTCCACGTGTTGGCCGATGCGCTCACCTCTCTATTGGCCATCGTGGCCTTGCTTGCTGGTAAATACGCCGGGTGGAACTGGATGGACCCGGCGATGGGTATCGTCGGTGCCATTCTTATTACCCGCTGGTCTTGGGGATTATTGAAAGCCACGTCGGGCATATTACTCGATCAACAGCAGACCGGTATCCAACAGGACGTCAAGCGTGTCGTAGAATGCGGCGATACGCGCGTGAGTGATCTTCATGTCTGGTCGATAGGGCCTAACTTATATGCTGCGATTGTCGCGGTCGTTACCCATGATCCTCAGCCGCCCGGTCATTACCGCGACCGTATCCAAACAGACAACTCATCACTCGTGCATGTGACTGTGGAAGTCCATACCTGTCCATCGCACTCCGAGCGGCG
>JAGPVT010000157.1 GCA_018066865.1 Marinobacter sp.
GGGTGGTAAAGTCGGCCTCTTCGGCGGTGCCGGTGTCGGCAAGACAGTGACCTTGATGGAACTGATTCGTAATATCGCGGTCGAGCACTCCGGCTTCTCGGTGTTTGCCGGCGTCGGCGAGCGTAGCCGTGAAGGCAACGACTTCTACTACGAAATGAAGGACTCCAACGTTCTTGATAAAGTAGCGATGGTCTATGGCCAGATGAACGAGCCCCCTGGAAACCGTCTACGTGTCGCCCTGACCGGCCTCACCATGGCTGAGAAGTTCCGTGACGAAGGTCGTGACGTACTGTTGTTCGTTGACAATATTTACCGTTACACCCTCGCGGGTACTGAGGTATCTGCACTGCTGGGCCGTATGCCTTCAGCGGTAGGTTATCAACCGACGCTGGCCCAGGAGATGGGTGAGCTGCAGGAGCGTATTACCTCCACCAAGACTGGCTCCATCACGTCTATCCAGGCGGTATACGTGCCGGCGGATGACTTGACTGACCCGTCACCCGCCACCACCTTCTCGCACCTGGATGCAACCGTGGTACTGAGCCGTGATATCGCTTCCAAGGGTATCTATCCGGCGATCGATCCGCTGGATTCCACCTCGCGTCAGCTGGATCCGCTGGTCATCGGTGATGAGCATTACGAAGTAGCCCGTGGCGTGCAGACCAATCTGCAACGTTACAAGGAACTGAAAGATATCATCGCCATCCTGGGTATGGACGAACTGTCAGAAGAAGATAAACTGACGGTAGCCCGTGCCCGTAAGATTGAGCGTTTTCTGTCCCAGCCGTTCCATGTTGCTGAAGTATTCACCGGCTCACCCGGTAAGTACGTTTCCCTGAAGGAAACCATCAGCAGCTTCAAGGGCATCCTTAACGGCGACTACGATGATATGCCTGAGCAGGCATTCTATATGGTCGGTGGCATTGAGGAAGCGGTTGAGAAAGCGAAGGGAATGAAGAGCAAGGCAAAGAGTTGATTCTAAGCCATTGCGTTTGTTTCCGGATCGATCAAAGAGGCAACTGACATGGGTATGACCGTGCATTGTGATGTGGTAAGTGCCGAAACGAAGATCTATTCCGGATTGGTGGAAATGCTGATCGCAGCCGGCTCTGAAGGTGACCTGGGTATTGCACCGGGTCACGCGCCGCTGCTGACCGAGCTTAAGCCTGGGCCTATTCGGATCATCAAGCAGGGTGGTGAGGAAGAAATTCTTTACGTGTCCGGTGGCTATCTGGAAGTTCAGCCCAATCTGGTGACTTTGTTGGCCGATACGGCGGTACGTGCAAAGGATGTGGACGAAGCCGCTGCAATCGAGGCTCAGAAAGAAGCCGAGAAAGCACTTGCCAACAAGACCGGTGAATTCGAGTATGTCCGCGCCGCCGCAGAGTTGGCTGAGGCTGTTGCTCAGCTTCGTACGATTCAGCAGTTGCGTAACAAAATGCGCTAGGCATTGTTGTTTCGGGCTTGCCGAACACCGAAGCCGCATCCTGAACAGTGGGAAGACTGACGCCAAGCGTCTGTTCTTCCGGCTGCAAAGGCTGCGGCTTTTTTTATCGAATCCTTTTTACTGCTAATTATCCGGGAGCCTGACGTAGCCATGAGCCCGTTACACGTTGTGATTTTGGCCGCCGGTCAAGGGTCAAGAATGAAATCCGCCCTGCCGAAAGTTCTGCATTGTGTGGCTGGCCGACCGATGCTACATCATGTTATCGGAACCGCCAGGCAGCTGGGTGCTGAAAAAATTCATACGGTTATCGGCCACGGCGGCGACAAGGTTCGTGAGACAATCACCGAGAGTCTGGTGAACTGGGTGGTGCAGGAGCAGCAACTGGGCACCGGCCATGCCGTCGCTCAGGCGCTGCCTCACCTTCCCGATGACGCCCGCGTTCTGGTTCTATACGGTGATGTGCCTTTGACTCGCACAGATACCCTGAACGCCATGGTGGAGGCACTGGATGTCAATGCCCTCGGTCTGTTGACCGTCACCCTTGATAACCCGCAGGGCTACGGTCGGATTGTGCGCAATTCCGATGGCAAGGTAACGTCCATTGTCGAACAAAAAGACGCCAGTGCAGAGCAACTGGCGATCTGCGAAGTGAACACGGGCATTCTTGCCGTAGCGGCGAAGCACCTGAAGGCTTGGCTGCCGGCGCTTTCCAACGCCAATGCCCAGGGCGAATACTACCTCACAGATATTATTGCCATGGCGGTCGAACATAATCTGGGGATCTCGGTATCCCAGCCGGAAGACCCATTTGAGGTTCAGGGTGTCAACAACCGCCTGCAACTGGCGGAACTTGAACGGTGGTTCCAGAAACGCGAAGCCGAACGCCTGATGACAGAGGGTGCCACCCTGGCGGATCCGGCCCGTATCGATGTACGCGGCGAGCTGACCATCGGCAATGACATTCTGATTGATGTGAATGTGGTCTTCGAAGGCAAGGTAAGTCTTGGCAACAATGTGTCTGTTGGCCCGGGCTGCGTTATTCGGGATGCAGTGATAGCAGATGGCGCGCAGATCAACGCCCACAGCGTAATCGAGGGCGCCGTAATTGGCGCCAATGCCCAAATCGGCCCTTTTGCCCGGATACGCCCAGGCACGGAACTGGCCGCGAATACCAAGATAGGCAACTTCGTCGAAACCAAAAAAGCCGTGGTGGGAGAAGGCAGCAAGATCAATCATCTGAGCTATGTGGGTGACACCTCTCTTGGCCGTAACGTGAATGTAGGTGCAGGAACCATTACCTGTAACTATGATGGGGTAAATAAATTCCGGACGGTGATTGGCGATGGGGTTTTTGTGGGTTCCAATACCTCGCTGGTAGCGCCGGTCCGCATCGGTGCCGGAGTGACCGTTGGGGCGGGATCCACCATTACCCGGAACGTCGAAGATAATGAATTAGCGGTGGCCCGTGCACGCCAACGCAATATCGAGGGCTGGGAACGGCCAAAAAAATCTGATTAAACCCTTATATGAACAGGTGAAAGCAGCATGTGTGGCATTGTAGGTGCGGTTTCGGAACGGGACGTTCAGGGCATTCTTCTTGAAGGCCTGCGCCGCCTCGAATACCGGGGATACGATTCTGCCGGTATGGCAGTTCTTGACGGTAAAAGCGTTGTTCAGCGCGCTCGGGAAGTCGGCAAGGTAGCGTCGCTGGCTGCTGCTATCGAAACCAATCCGCTTTCAGGCTATCTGGGCATTGCCCATACCCGCTGGGCAACCCACGGAGAGCCGTCACAGCTCAACGCCCACCCGCATATGTCCGGCGATCGCCTGGCCATTGTTCATAACGGAATCATCGAGAACTATCAGGAGCTGCGGGAAGAACTGAGGGCCGACGGCTTTGAGTTTACCTCCCAGACCGATACCGAAGTGGTTGTGCATCTGATTGAAAAGAACTACCGCGAACTTGGCAAGCTTTACGATGCTGTGAAGTCCTCAATCACCCGCCTGCGCGGTGCCTATGCGCTCGCCGTGGTGCATGCCGACGAGCCCGACCACATGGTGGTTTGCCGGGAAGGCAGCCCTCTGGTCGTGGGCGTGGGTATCGGTGAGAACTTTATCGCCTCAGATCAGCTGGCACTGCTGCCCGTGACCGACCGATTCATGTTTCTGGAAGAGGGCGATCTTGCAGATATCCGGCGCGACAGCATTGAGATTCATGATCGTGAAGGTACGCCGGTTGAACGCAGCATCAGCCGGTTTGAGCACAGTGCGGACTCAGCAGACAAAGGCGAGTACCGGCACTTCATGCTCAAAGAAATCAACGAGCAGCCAAGGGTTATCAAGGCCACCATGGAAGGCCGCGTGACTGAGTCACGGGTACTGGAGCAGGCTCTTGGTACTGCGGCTGGGGATCTGTTAAAAGATATCCGCCACGTGCAGATCATTGCCTGTGGCACCAGTTACCACGCCGGAATGGTTGCCCGCTACTGGATTGAGGATCTGGCAAGCGTGCCTTGCTCAGTAGAGGTGGCTTCCGAGTTCCGCTATCGCAAGCACGTGATCCAGAAAGACACGCTGTTCCTGTGCATTTCCCAGTCCGGTGAGACGGCCGATACTCTGGCTGCACTGCGGCAGGCGAAGAAAGCGGGTTTCCGTGCCGCGCTGGCGATTTGCAACGTTCCGGGCAGCTCTCTGGTTCGTGAATCGGATCTGGTTATCATGACTCAGGCCGGGCCGGAAATCGGCGTTGCCTCCACGAAAGCGTTCACCACCCAGCTGGTGGCCCTGCTGATTTTCACCTTGGCACTGGCTCGTAAAAACGGCCTCAGCGAAGAGCGGGAAGCGGAAATAGTTAAAGCTCTGCATCGGGTGCCCGGTCAGGTCAACGATGTACTGGCGCTGGACGGTGAGATCGCAGAGATGTCCAAGCGGTTTAGGGACAAAAACCATGCCCTGTTCCTGGGCCGCGGCTCTCAGTTCCCGGTAGCGATGGAAGGTGCGCTGAAGCTGAAAGAAATTTCTTACATCCACGCTGAAGCCTATCCGGCCGGCGAACTGAAGCATGGCCCGTTGGCGTTGGTTGACAGCGAAATGCCCGTGATCACGGTTGCGCCGAATAACAGCATGGCCGAAAAACTGAAATCGAACCTGGAAGAAGTCCGCGCCCGCGGCGGTGAGCTGTTCGTATTTGCGGATCGCGCAGCGAATATAAAACCGGAAGAAAACATCCACGTGCTGCAGCTTCCGGAAGTACACGAAATCACAGCTCCCATTGTCTATACCGTTCCGTTGCAGCTGCTGTCTTACCATGTTGCTGTGCTCAAGGGCACGGATGTGGACCAGCCCAGAAATCTGGCGAAAAGCGTAACGGTTGAATAGCGCCAGTTGCAGAGCGATATTTCGCTGTCAGAGGACATTAAAGTTTGATAAATAACTTTAATGTTTGATAATTTACATTAAAGTTTGATCAAAAAAAGCCCCCTGCTATTCTCAACACAGCAGGGGGCTTTTTTCATGACAGATGCCAACAAACCGCTTGATCCAAAACACGAGAAACTGTTGAAAACTCGTGGTCTGGGATCAGGCAAAGACTATGAACCTTTCATCAAGGTTCATGAGCTCAGCAGCTCAGGTGAGAGCGTTCGAATCCGCAGTGCCTCGGTGGGCCGGATTCATCATCTGTTGTCCGGTATAGAACTGCTGGCGTTCCTGGTTTTCGATCAGTTCGAGCAAACGACTGATATCCGCGAACAATACCCCCTGCCAATAGACGACACCCTCGACATCTGTGCTCGACTGGGAATCCGGCATCCCCAGATGCATGGCGGTTTAATGGTGGTTTCAACGGACCTATTAGTCGACTTTTCGTCAGGCAGTCGGTTGGCGATTGCAGTGAAATCGTCGTCGGAGCTATCGAAGCTGAGAGTGATGGAGAAGCTCCAGATTGAAAAAACCTACTGGGAAACTCGTGATGTGGAATGGAAGATTTTCACAGAGAGGGAAGTCACAGATGGGATGCGGGAAAATCTTTTGTGGATCCAGCCCTATCTATCCCCGGATATGGCGGCACATCAAGAGGTGGATTATTCAGATGTGCAGGACCTCTTCCATCGGCTTCAGTCGCATCCGCGAACCAAGATCACACGGCTTTGTGCGAAGCTTGATGACCAATATAACGTCGATCGTGGATTTCACCTGAGTATCCTTCGATACGCTTTGGCCCACCGTTTCATAAAGGCACCTCTGAACAACGCATTTCACAGCTGGAAATTTGGAGACCTGGCCCTCAGAGAGCCAGAGTTCGCCACCGAGGTGAACAATGCTTCTTAATCGTGTATTCCAGGATCCCTCGACAGGCAAGCGATATCGTGTGGTCCTGGAGCACCTCTCAGATTTGATGTTGATCGACGTCGACAGTGACAAAGCCTGGCCTTTCCCAATGTCAGAAGAAGAATTCCGTTCGGTTGGGTATGACTCGATTTCGGACCCCTACCCAATACCCAATACCGAGTGTCGAGGATGACAGCATTGGCGCCAAAAGGCGTGATGAAGCCTGGGCCACGATCAGTCCATTGTTGGAACACTATCAATCACTTTTGGTTAAAAACGAACGCAATCGGCTGATAAAGGAACTCCTTAAATCCACCAATAAGCCAAGGTTATATATCACCCGACAGCTTCGTCGATACTGGCAAAGGGGAATGGCTCCGAATGCCCTGGCACCGGATTATCACAAATGCGGGGCCAAAGGGCGTCCCAGACGTGAGGTGGAGCAAAAGGTTGGTCCAAAACGTTCAGTTACTCCCGGGGTGGGAGTGCCAGTAACAGAGGAAGTTGCGGAACTGTTTCAGATGGCACTTGATGGTTTTTATCTAACCAGCGAGAAGGTTCCTCTGACTGCCGCAAAAGACAAGGCTGTCGGGCTTTTCAAAGCGCGCTACCCCTCCGAAACAGAGAAAAGTATGCCCACGATGAGGCAATTCCGGTACTTCTATGAAACGAATTACCGGAAGTCTGACGTGGTAAGGACCCGGACTCCAAGCCGCATCTATCAAAAAGATAAACGGGCGTTGACCAGCACCTCAGGCAATCTCAATTTCGGCCCGGGGGCCCGGTATGAAATAGACGCGACCATAGCGGATCTCTACTTGGTGGCAGAGGACGATCCTGCTCTCATCATTGGCCGTCCGGTTTTGTACTTTGTCAAAGATGTATTTAGCCGGATGGTTGTGGGTATGTATGTGGGCCTCGAAAATCCCTCCTGGGTTGCTGCGATGGTGGCGCTCAGCAACGCCTTCAGCGATAAAACAACGTATTGTCAGGGTTATGGAATAGCTATCAGTAAAGAAGACTGGCCAAGTTTCGGCCTTCCCGCGTCCATCATGGCCGACCGCGGTGAGCTTCTTTACAAACAAGCGGATGTCTTGGTTAATAGATTCAACATTCAATTGAGCAATTCACGTGCCTATCGCGGTGATGACAAAGCAATCTGTGAGCGATTCTTCAACACCATTCAAAGTAAGTTTCGGCCCTATGTTGGCGGGGTAGTTGAACCTGTAAATGGGAAAAAGCGTGCCGGAAAGCGCTACGAGCTGGATGCGGAACTGAACCTCTCTGACTTCACGCAAATGCTGATTAATCTGGTCATCATCTACAACACCCAGCATGTTGTTGAAGGTTATGATTTTGCGCCTGATATGCCTACTGACTTGCCCGCAGTGCCCCGGGAACTCTGGAACTGGGGAATTCAAAACCGCACCGGCCAGCTTCGCTCCTGTGACGAAGACTTGGCCCGCATTAATCTCCTGCCCTATGAGAGTGGAACGGTGTCACAGGTTGGCATCACCTTCAAAGGACTTGTGTACACCTGTCAGGAGGCGCTGGCGCAAGGCTGGTTTGATCGCATCCGCCCGAACCGCCCTTCAAGAGTTGAAATCGCTTTTGACCCGCGACGGACTGACACTGTTTACCTGAGACCTGACTCTACATTCGAAAACTACTGGGTATGTGAGCTTTCGGACCGAAGCCGGCGATTTAAAGGCATGTGCTTCGTGGAGGCCGCTGGAATAGTGAAAGAGATGAATCGTACCAAAGCCACTGCCAAACAAGAGGAGGATTATCAGAAGCCGGATGCCCTATCCGCGGTTGAAGAGATTGTTTCTAACGCGAAGAAGCGGCAGAAAGCCAGCAAACCATCCCTTACTGACTCTGAGCGACTTCGGGGCATACGGCGGAACCGCGCCACAGAAAAAGAAATTGAGCGAAATCGCAGCGGAATTAAATCCAAAAAACAATCGAAGCGTGACCGTCCAGCGGATGTAGTACAGTTCCGCTCTAATAAGACTTTATCAAACGACGGTCTCGATTACCCGGATATGGATGCCTTCCTGGAGGACGACGATGATTAAACTGCCACTGGCAGAATATCGGGAAGCAGAAATTCGGGAATACGAAGGACAGCCTCTAATTAATGCCCTGCCACCCATTAGTTCGCCGCAGGATACAGCGAGGATGCTGGCTCGTTTCCCAAAAGTCGACGAAGCTGAAAAGGTATTGCCGGCCCATATTCGTCGCCATGCCATGATGAGAATTCTGGATCAGTTCCTGTACCCAACAAAATCCCATCTCCAATTGGAGCAAATGATTTCCGGCATGATCCGTCGCGGCTACCTGAGCCGAAATATTGCTGAGCCGGACTATCACCGCACCTTGGATGCCGTTGCCCATACCGATTTTAATGCGATCGTTCGAAATGCCGGAAATGAAGCCCTCGTGAGTTCCATAATCGGGTGTTCCGGCACCGGCAAATCCACGGCGGTAGAGGCAATCCTGAAAACCTACCCGCAAGCGATTTATCATCCAGAATACCAGCATGCCCAATTGGTCTGGCTGAAAGTGGAGTGCCCTCATGATGGTTCGGTAAAGAATCTGTGCACCAACTTTTTTCGAGCCGTCGATGATGCGCTGGGTACGGATTACCAAGCGCTCTACGTAAAAAGCCGATCCTCAGCGGAGTCCATGCTTGGAGATATCGCCCGCGTTTCAGCCTTACATTCAGTGGGTGTCCTTGTTATTGACGAGATTCAGCATTTGGAAAAATCGCGGTCAGGCGGGGTTGCCAAGATGCTTAACTTCTTCGTGACGCTGACTAACGTCATCAAGGTCCCGGTGCTTTTCATTGGAACGCCCAAGGCATTGGAGCTTTTCCAGCCAACCATGCGGTCGGCGAGGCGAGCGGCGCAATTCGGTAGTTTGGATTGGGGACGATTTTCACGGGCTGAGAATGAGGGCGCTGATGGAGAGTGGGAGCGATTTTTCAAACGGCTATGGAAACTGCAATGGTTTGAGCACGCAACTCCCATCAGTCAAGAAATGATGGATCTGTTCTGGGAGTATACTCAGGGAATCGCGCACATTGCCGTTGCCCTTTTTTACCTTAGCCAGGCGCGGGCTATCGCTGCTAGCAGGGAAGTGATTGATCGGAGTCTTGTAACCAAGGTCTATCAAGAAGAACTTGCCATGATTCATCCAATGATTGCCGCGTTGCGAACCGGGCGTGAGGCAACGATTCTCCAATACGATGATCTGGATGTGCCAAGGGAGTCTATCCGGGCTCAAAGCTCGTTGCAGTCTGCAGCTCATCTTCAGTCATTTGACCAAGAAAAACCGACCGCAGCTAAAGACTCCAAGCGCGATAGCCTCGTGACAATATTGGTCCAGATGGGAATAGGAGCGGACATTGCTCCCACTGTTGCAGAGCAGGCTCTGACTGAGCGCCCGAATGATGATTTATTTGAGCTGGTGGCTCACATAAAACTCCTGGGAGAGAGAGAGCCGGCCGCACCACCACCGAAGGTTCGTTCTCGGACAAAGGAGAAACTAGCCCCGGTCTATCTGGAGGATGATCTGCGTTTGATGAGGGATGATGATCCGGAAGAAGGCTACCAGACCTTGAAAGCGAGGGGTGTGGTCATTGAGATCACCTCTTACCTATGAGGTTTGCGTATTCCGGCGAACGTGACCGGTCATTCCGGGGATCGTGACCGATTTGCACACGGCCATCACGCTGGAGTCCGTTTTGTACTCTGAGCGGTCACGATGGGTCAACCGTTTCCGTGTTTTGTGCTTTCGCTTTTCGCAGTGATTCCCCTTCAGATTGAGTCGGTGAGCGCCGTGCAGGAGCCTGTCCAGGATGGCGTCGGCGAGCGTGGCGGAGCCGATGTAATCTGCCAGTGTTCGGTTGGTAACTGGCTGGCGATGAGCGTTGAGCCTCTCCCGTGCCGGTCTTCGATCACCTCCATCAGGTCTTGCCGTTGTTGCGCTGTCACCTTCTGCATGCCCCAGTCATCCAGGATCAGCAGGTCGGTCTTCAGCAACTGGTTCATCAAGCGAGCGTAGCTGCCATCCCCGTGGGCGATGCGCACCTGCTCGAACAGCCGAGGCACACGCAGGTAGCGCACCGAGAGCCCCTGCCGGCAGGCCTGGTTGCCCAGGGCGCACGCCAGCCAGGTCTTGCCGCAACCGATTGGGCCGGTGATGCACAGGTTCAGGGACTGGCGGATCCAGTCACAGCTGGCCAGGCCCGCCATGCGGGAGCGCTCCAGTCCTCGCGGGTGGCGGTAGTCGATATCTTCAATGCAGGCCGACACCCGCAACCGGGCTGCCTTGAGCAGGCGGTCCAGCCGGCGGCTTTCCCGGTGCAGCACCTCCCGGTCGACCAGTAACGCCAGGCGCTCCTCGTACGCCAGGTCATGGGCTTCCGGTTGGGCACGTTGTTGTTCCAGGGCATCGCACATGCCCGTCAGCTTGAGTTGGCGCAGGGTTTCGAGAGTGTTTTGAGTCAGCATACGTTTCTCCGGGATCAGTGGTAGTAGCGGGGGCCACGAACGTTAGTGTGTACTGGCAGATCGGTCAGTTCCGGCTCTTCCTCGGCCGGTGGCAGGGGCAGCTGATCCAGCCCCTGCTTCAGGATCGAGGTGATGCTCTGGTAGCTGGCCGAGTTGATGGACAGGGCCCGGGCACAGGCCTGTTCCAGCCGGTCACGGCTGTAACGTCGGCGCAGGTTCAACAGCCCCAGGCAGGCCCGGTAGCCATGTTCGGGATGGGGGCGATCCTTGAGCTGCCGCTGTACCACGTCAAGCGTGGCGGGGCCGATGTCCGTGGCCCAGTTCAGGAACCGTCCCGGTGACCAGTTCTGGTGGGCCTGGTGCGCTTTGGGCGTGTGCTCAGTCAGAGTAACGAAGCGACCCTTGCCGTGGCGGGGATGTAGGGACACCCGCTGGCCTTTGTGCATGACCTCCACGGACGTATCAGTGATGCGCACATCCAGCTTCACGCCCACCAGGGCGTTAGGCACGCTGTACAGCCGTTTGTCGGTCGATGCCCGGTCGTGCTTTGCGCCACTCGGCGTAGACATAGGGCGTTGCTGGCAGTGGCTTCAGCGCGGGTCGATCCAGCGCTTCGAACAGGCTCTGACGGCTCTCGGAGCGCCCCTGGAATGGCCGCTGGTTCAGAGCCGGCAACAGCCCGGCGATGGCTGCGTTTAGCTCGGCCAAGGAGAAGAACGTCCGGTGTCGCCACCGGGCCAGGATCCAGCGTTCAACCAGCAGCACGGCGGCTTCGGCCTTCGCCTTGTCCTTGGGCTTGTAGGGGCGTGCCGGCAACACAGCCGTCTGGTAATGGGCCGCCAGTTCCGCGTAGGTCTCGTTGATCCGGGGCGTGTATCGATCTGCCTTGGTGGCCGCCGCCTTGAGATAATCGAACACCAGCAGTTCCGGCACCCCGCCGTAGAACGCCAGCATCCGCTGGTGGGAAGCGATCCAGTCCGGCAGGCTCTGGCTCCAGGTAGCTTCGGCGAAGGTATAACTGGACGCCCCCAGCACGGCCACAAAGACCTGGGCCTTACGCATCTCGCCGGTGCTGCGATCCCCACCACCGGCACGGTGGACCTAGCGCATGCTGCGCCGCTGCCGGCCGCGCCAGAGCCGGTAGTGATGGCAGAACTGGCTGTACCGGCGAGTCATGTCGCCGTGGCGTTCCACGTACTCGACCCACAGCAGCTGCGGGGTCACGCCCTTGGTCTTGAGTTCCTGGTGGACCTGGAAGTAGTCGGGCTCAGCAAAGCGAGATGGGGGTGTCTTGGCCGGAAACAGCTGGGCTTCCAGCCGAGCTTCGTCCGTGCCTTCCGGTAACGGCCAGGTGCTGCCCTGAGCGGTGGCCAAGCTGACGTACTTGCCAACCACCCCCTTGGAGCGTCCGCAGGCAAGGGCAATGCGCTCATGACTCAGGCCCGCTTCGTACTTGAGGCGCAAGACCTCGTTGATCTGTCGCATGGAAATCCTCGCTGCCGGCATCCGCCCTTCCTCGTGATGAAAAAGAAACGGGTATGCCGGATAAAGTTGAAGAATTCCAGCGTGTTGGCAGTGATTCCGGAGGAACGTGACCGGGGATTCCGGCATCGTGACCAGAGACTCCGGAAAAACACCCGAGATCGGTCACGATAAAACGGAATGAGCGGTCACGATCGCCCGGAACAGGCGGTCACCTTCAAATGGAATGGGCGGTCACGATGGGCCGGAATATGCAAGGTTGCAAGACCGATCTCCGGCATGCGGATTTCAAACAGTGCATGGAAGCCCCTCATCCATTGCTCATCTGTCTAGAGCGCAGGATTTAGGCTATCTTCCTTGAAAGGTATGGCTTCTACCATTGAAGCACTCAGGCATAGAGAAACAGTATGGGGTCTTCCGAGAACAAGCTCAGACCAGCCGATTTTTCCAGTCTTGTAAGTGCCACTAACTCCGCACCTGTTTCCAACCACCAGAGTTCGCCACACTGATTCCTGCCTTTTCATCCCAGGAGGAATCCCATGGAAAGACAACCCCGACCTGCACCAGTTCTGGCAGAAGGCGCTGTCTGACTGACGCGTTTCTGGCTTATCCTGCACAGCTTACTGCAAACAACAGTCGCTCGTTTACGAGAAACTGGAAGCACTGTTGTCCTTGCACGTGGATTTGCCCGCTTCAAAAAAGTGGCTCAATACCCCTGAGGCAAGTGGGTCGATTTACCGGCGCTACCGCCAGCGGTACACAACTACATGCTGGCGGAGCAGTGCCAGAAGGAGCTGCAAAAGGTTACCTCGCTGGTGTTCGCCGCGGGATACGCTTTATCGCATCTGATCGGTATCGCCACTATAGGCTTTTCGAGATGGTATCGACGGTTGCGCGGATCGCGGTTTGGAAGAGCTTGGTATCGATGGAATCATAGCGATACTTGGGCACGCTGACACTGACACACCCGATTGGTTGGCCCTCGCAATCAAGAATCGCGGCTCCGAAGCACCGAATGTCCAGTTCGTTCTCTTCCCAGTCGAGCGAAAAACCTCGCTGTTGGGTCTGAGCGAGTTCGTCCCGGAGCTGATCGAGATTGGTAATGGTATGTTCCGTGCGCGGGGTCAGTTGTAGTTGCGCGAGAATATTTTCCCGTACCGCGGAATCGAGGGCCGCAAGATAGGCCTTGCCAACGGAGGTCGAGTGCAGGTTCACTCGCGTACCGATGCGCGAAATCATGCGTACATTCTGCGGGCTCTCAAGTTTATCGACGTAGACCATTTCCAATCCGCTGGGAACCGCGAGGTGCACGGTCTCGCCGGTGGTATCGCGAAGCGCAGCGACGTGCCGATGCGCTATGCTTCGCAGATCGTGTTCATCCCGGGCGCGGGCGGCCAAGCTGATCAATCGCGTACCCAATTTGAACGTGCCGCGGTCCCCGTTTTCCATTACCAGCTCTTCGTTAATTAGCGCTGAAAGGAGGCGATAGAGTGTTGGTCGCGGGTACGGCACTACATTCATTAATCCGGTTATATCGATATTCGGCGAGTCGGCGATCGCCTGCAACACGTTCATGAACTTGGAAAATGACGCTGTCCCCTGGACTTGGGGCTTAGATTGCTTGCTAACTTCTGACATTTCATCTCCTAGGTTATCCGTCTGCGATTGGGCGGGACTGACTGGAACGCAGCATCACCCGCCAATCAGCACATCATTGGATAGATACGCTACTGCAATTGCCCCGCCCCCCAGAGCTTCGGTAACTACTCTCTGCTTGGCTTGCCAGCATGTGCATCAAATACCAACCTTGCTGTGTTGACTCGGAATCGGAAGAATGCTTTATACTAGCACGTCCACAAAGTGGATCAAAGACCACATTGTGGATTAATCCAGACCACTCGCTTTTCTGTGAATCGAGTGATGTTGTCGCGGACCTGAGACTCTTTTATACGATGGAGAACCCGATGGCTATAAGCATCTATCCAATTACCCAAAACTTCGCAGCCGAGGTGGGTGACGTGGACCTGTCAAAGCCTCTTTCTGCGGATGATAGCGAGGCAATCAAAGAGGCATTCTGGAGATACGCTGTACTGGTTTTTCCAGGGCAAAGTCTGACCCCTGAGCAGCATATCGCTTTTGCCAAGGAATTCGGACCGTTAGAGGGTGAAAATCCAACGATCGCGTCATATCGCAATCGCGACGTGACGACGAAATCCCATAGCTCCGAACTAGCAGATGTGTCCAATCTCAATCCCAAAAACGAAGTGTGGACCAGCGGCAGTCGCGCACGAATGTTCCACCTAGGTAATCAATTATGGCACACCGATAGCTCCTTCCATCACGTGCCTGCGCGGGCCTCGCTATTGTATGCCCGCGAGATCGCACCGATTGGCGGGCATACCGAGTTTGCCGATGAGCGCGCAGCTTACGATGCGTTACCGGAGGCAATGAAACGGCGTATCGAGGGCCTCATTGCCGAGCATTCGATATTCCACTCCAGGGCCAAGATCGGGTACACCGATTTCCCCGAGGAGGAACGTCGAGCCTTACCGCCGGCCTTGCATGTCCTGGTTCGCACAATTCCTGAGAGTCATCGCAGGTCGCTCTATCTCGCGGCTCATATAACACGAATTGTCGAGATATCCGATGCGGAGAGCCAGTCCCTCCTGGATGAGCTGACCGAGCACGCCACCCAGCGACAGTTTGTCTATACCCACCGTTGGCGCCAACACGACCTGGTGATGTGGGATAACCGCTGCACCATGCACCGGGGCAAGGACTTCGATGATCTGCGCTGGAGACGCGACCTGAAACGGGCCACGGTTTCCGACGTCGCCAATTCGGTAGAGGTAGCCGAGGCGCAGCGTTAGACGCGAGGCAACTTTACTGCGCCAGAATGGCGCGGCACAACACTTTACGCCAATGGGCTCGATCAGTTGTGGCCCCGTGGCGTGATATTGATGAGGCGGGCGTCAAGCCCCAATGGAGTAAGCTGTGTCTGAAACTATGAAAATACTAGGGGCTCCCGGCCTGTATGTACAGGGCCCCGGCGCCATCGGGCGTATCGGTGATATTGTCGCAAGCCTAGGCACGCGAGCGCTGCTGATCGCCGATACCCATGTCGAGCGAATGGTTGCGCCGCGGCTTGCCGAGCAACTGGCAGCTGTGGGCGTGGCGTTCAGTTCCGCAGCGCTCGCTGGAGAGGTCACACCGGGCAACATTGCGAAGCTGGCGGTTGAACACCGTGCGGATGTGGTTATCGCGGCGGGGGGTGGAAAGGGCGTGGATGCCGGGAAGGCGGTAAGTCGTGAGTTGGGGGCGCGGTTGGTAACGCTACCGACCGCGGCCTCGAACGATGGCCCTACAAGCCGGGTCTTCATTTTTTATGACGATAATCACAAGCTGCTGTCCGCCGAGCGCATTCCACGCAATCCCGACGCGGTGATCGTGGACACTCAAATCCTTGCAGGTGCACCGCGCCACTTACTCGTTTCAGGTATTGGCGATGCCTTGGTCAAGCGGTACGAGGCGGCACAGTGTGTTGGCGCTGGCGGTCTTAACATGTTTGGTGGCCGCGCCACCGTTGCGTCCGTTAGCTTGGCCAATGTCTGCGAGCAAGTGCTACGGGAGCATGCCGTTAATGCCTTGGCCGTTGCTGGCAGCGGCGAGCCAGACGAGGCCTTTGAGAAAGTCATCGAAGCTTGCATCTTACTCGCCGGGCTGGGATTCGAAGGCAGCGGTCTTTCCATCGCCCATGCCATGACACGCGGGTTGAGTGCCGTGCCGGCGACGGCGGAAGCGTTGCACGGCCGACAGGTAGCCTATGCTCTGCTGGTTCAATTCGTTTTGGAAAATCGATCGCACTCCTTCATGGGCGACCAATTCGCCTTCTATGCAGCGGTTGGATTGCCGGCCAGTCTCGCTGAGCTGGGCCTGAGCCAGCCCGACACCGATGAGCTGCGCACGATCGCAAAGCATACTCATGCGGCGCCGCATACACGCAATTTCGAGCGTCCTCTAACTGAAGATGATCTTATCGACGCTATGCGTCGCCTGGAACGCATGCATTAATCATATACCTATGGAGGGGGCTTAGAGGTTCGGGCCGTATTGACACCCTGAAAAGCAAGTGATAGATTCATCCATATTGTGGATCTAAATCCACAATATGGATAAAATGTTCAATTAAGATACCTATACCGCCACCTTTTTAAACAACAAAGATAAATTTAGCAGAGAAGGGAAAGAACATGAGAATGCTTAAATTCGGTATGTCATGTGTTATTACTTCATTGGTCGCAGTCTTTGTGGCTACCCCCACTAGTGCCATCGCGGCTGACGTGAATTGGAAAATGGCCACGCCTTGGAGTGGAGGCCCCTGGCTTGAACGAGACGTCAAGGGCTATGCCAAACGGGTAGCTGATCTTACCGAAGGACGGGTCGACATCACGGTTTATCCTGGAGGGACTCTCTATAGCCCTTTGAAGGTAACAGAAGGGGTCCAAAAAGGTGTTGCGGAGATAGGAAATAACTGGATGGGCTATGACTGGGGCATCGACAAGACCGGCGTGCTCTTCGCCGGCTACGCCGGAGGCCTGACACCCGAAGGTTATATGCTGTGGATGTACAAGGGTGGTGGCCTCGAACTTTGGCAGCAATGGCGTCAAGAAGAGTTCGACGTGATCTCTTATCCTTGCGCGATTTTAGGTACCGACATTTTTTTGCACTCCACCAAAAGAATCCAAACGCTGGAAGACTTCCAAGGCCTTAAACTGCGCACCGCCGGTGCTTGGGCCGATATTGCGTCTCGCCTGGGTGCTTCTACGGTCGTGATGTCGGGTGGAGAAGTATACAGTGCGCTGGAGCGCGGCATAATCCAGGCTGCCGAGTTGGGGACACCGGAAATCAACCTCCCCACTGGCCTTCAGGATATTGCCCAGTACGTGATTGTTCCGGGCATTCAGAACCCAGGTGGTTTGCTGGAATGTCAGGTGAACAAAGAAGCCTGGAGCGAACTCTCCGAACACGATCAGAAAATGTTGAAGCTGGCCGGAAAACTGAGCGTGTTTGAGAGCTGGCTGGATAGTTCCGCGGCTGACTTGGATGCTTTCCGCGAATTGCAGGAGGGGCCGAACGAGATTGTAGAACTGGAGCAGTCCTTCATCGATGAGGCGGCGCGAGTGACTCGGGAATGGGCAGAGGAACAGGCGACCGCAGATCCCTGGTTCAAGGAAGTTCTGGAATCCCAGACAGATTTCAAGAACAAGCTCAAGACATGGAGCGAGTACCGTTTGCCTATCGGAAGTCTGGCGGATTAGTCGAAAAATTGTGCCGCTCCCTAACAAATCGAGGGGGCGGCAGGTTTTTAATGCTGGCGGATGGCAAACGCCGGCGAAGAACTAACAGTCTGGAATATAAACATGTTTATATTGAAAATGGCGGAGCGGATGTCCGATATCGCTGGCGTGATCGCGGCCTTGCTAACCATCCCATTGATTGCGTCGTTGGTGTACGAAGTCTTCAGCCGTTATGTCCTAGGCAGCCCAACTTACTGGGTCTATGAAGTCAGCTACATGTTGATGGGATCGATTTTTGCGCTGGCAATGGGGTATGCGTTGAAGATTAAGCAACACGTCAGTGTCGACCTCATTTATGCAAGGCTCTCGGCGCGGAGTAAGGCCGTGGTCGACGTTATCGGCTACTGCGCGTTCGGATTCGCGGTCTGGTGGATGACCATCGAGCTATTCGCCAGCGTTATCAATGCCTACCAAAACGGGGAGGTCACGGGTAAGTCGGCCTGGAGTCCCGTTGTCTGGCCAGTTTACACCACCTGGTTCTTGGGATTTTTTATGCTCGGGGTCCAGGTGATAGCCGAGCTCATCAAGGCTACCGCAACGCTGATTAGCGGTAAGGCATGGGAGGGGAACGCATGACCAGCTACGTCGCATTCCTGATGTTTCCCGCACTGTTGATATTGATTCTGGCGGGGTTTCCCATCGCCTTCTCAATGATTTCTGTGGCGCTGGTGGCAGGCTATCTTCAGTTCGGCGACGGTGTCATCTTTCAGTTACTTTCCAAAATGGACGATGTGGCCACTAACTCGGTGCTCGCCGCAGTGCCGCTGTTTATCTTCATCGGTGCCATGCTCGAACGTTCTGGTATTGCTGAACGGCTTTTCGATGCGGTACATGTGTGGACTCGACGCGTACCGGGCAGTCTGGGGGTCAGCGCCGTGCTGTTGGGCACTATTTTCGCAGCCGCGAGTGGTGTGGTGGGGGCCACAGAAACCGTAATCGGTATGCTCGCGGTACCGATCATGCTTAAGCATGCTTATGACAAGAGCCTGATTTCCGGGACGATCTGTGCCAGCGGTTCGCTGGGAACAGTGATTCCTCCGTCAATCACCGTGATCGTCCTGGCTCCGGTAGCCAACGTCTCGGTTGGTGACCTCTTCGCAGGGTTACTTTTTCCCGGACTGGTCATGGCCGCGCTGTTCATCGCCTACGTGGTCGGCATCGCGATGCTAAAGCCCGCGTTCGCACCTCGCGAGGAAGAAACCCCCGTACTTTCTATTTCGCAGAAAATTCGGATGACGGTTTTCGCGCTGGTTCCCACCATGGCGTTGATATTCACCGTGCTCGGTACGATCCTGCTAGGCATAGCAACGCCGACGGAGGCGGCTGCGTGTGGCGCGGCAGGAACGCTGATTCTTTCTCTGGCCTACCGCACATTCACCTGGGGAATCCTCTGGAATGCCCTGCGACGCACGGCCTCGATCACTGCGATGATTCTGCTAATCGTGCTCGGTGGCAACATGTTCGCTGGGGTATTCTTTGCTTCCGGCGGCATGGATAGCGTTCAATCGCTGCTGTCGACTCTGGGCCTCTCGGGTGCCGGGGCCGTGACTGCTATCCTGGTTCTGGCGTTTCTCGCCGGTTTCGTTTTGGACCTGATCTCGGTGGTGCTAATCCTGATCCCCCTCGCCATGCCTATCGTTACCGGGTATGGCGTGGATCCGGTGTGGTTCGCGGTAACCTTCCTGGTTGTGCTCCAGACCAGCTATCTGACCCCGCCCATGGCTCCATCAATCTTTTACCTCCGTGCGATTACCCCACCGGAGATCACGCTCAGACACATGTACCGGGGCGTGCTTCCTTTCATCGGAATGCAATTGGTCACTCTGGTCCTTGTCATTCTATTCCCAGGGCTGGTGCTATGGCTGCCGGAACAGATGAGCGGTCCGAGTTGGTAGAGAGTTGAAAAAAGAGTCCCGATGAACTGACGGGGCTGAGCTAATTGCGCCCCGCGAAGTGCTCAGGGTGGCGCACCACATTCAGCAGAGTAAGGCCCACCCAGACTCGAAGAAATGCTGAATTAAACCGTAAAAGCCCGCTTGACAGGCTTGAAGGCTAACGATACCGTTTAGCCATAATGTGGATAATGATCCACATTATGATAAAAAATAATTGATCTGATCTCTGGACCTCAACACGCAGGTCTGACCGGTTAGATCTCCCTCTAGAGAAGGAGAGTCGTGATGACACACGCGCAGAACGCTCAGCAATTCAGAATCAATCCACTGACCGAGTCATTCGGTGCTGAAATACTTGGCCTCGATCTCGCAAAGCCGATCTCGGACGCGACCTTCGCGGCGATCCAGGAGGCCTTTCAAAAATACCATGTGATCTGCTTTCGCGACCAGGTGATGGATGAAAAGGCGCATCTGGACTTTACTCTACGCTGGGGCGAGTTGGAGGTTTTTCCGGAAGAGGACAAGACTACTACCGCGAACACATTTTACAACGTCGCCAATACCTCGCGAGAGGGCGAGCATCTCTCGGAAGACGATCCCAGGGTGCTGTTTCAAAAGGTTAATGCGCGCTGGCATACCGATAGCTCCTACCGATACGTCCCTTCCTTCGCGTCAGTGATGTACAGCACTGAAATTCTGCCGGACGAAGCCCGCGGCGGCGAGACTGAATTCTCAAACATGCTGGCCGCCTACGACGCTCTGTCTGATGCCGACAAACGCCGGTTTGAGCCGCTGCACATGGTTCACTATTACGAGTTTGGCCGTCGATTGTATCCCGCCCTGCCGCCGATCACGCCATTCGAGCGCGACGCCGTGCCGCCGGTGTCCCACCCTCTGGTTCGTGTTCACCCCGACCGGGATAACCAACGCTCGCTGTTTTTCACGGTGAATGCCGGGAATGAGATTAGCGGGATGAGCCTGGAGGAGGGCCAGGGACTGCATAGGTGGCTGGACGAGTACGCGTCCAAGCCCGAATTCATGTACAGCCATCGCTGGTGCGAAAACGATCTTGTCATGTGGGACAACCGCGTCCTCCTCCATCGCGCCACGCACTATGACATGGCCAAATATCGACGCGCATTTCGCCGCACCACCGTGGCCGGCAATGGTCCAGCATTTGGTCCCTTTTCGTTAATACCAGCCGCTGTCACTTCGAAGTGATAGCTGCGGTAAAACCGACTCTTTCGAACACGATTCGCCCACTGCAATCTCAGGAGAACGATTAAATGAAATATGCGCTAGTCACTGGCGGTACCCGTGGCATTGGTTCAGGCGTATCAAGGTCGCTGGCAAGAGCTGGCTACCGGGTGGTCGCCACGGGGGTTAGCGATCAGGAGGTCAACGACTTCGAGTCGCTTGAGGGCGTCGTAGCACGGAAATTAGACGTGACGTCCCAGGAACAGGTAGACGCGATGATCGCTTCTTTTGAACAATTGGACGCCATAGTCAATTGCGCCGGGATTATTCAGCGCGACGGCCGGGAATTCGAGCCAGACTATTTTGCGCAAACTCTGGAGGTAAATCTCACCGGCACACTGCGCACCTGCCATGCGGGAAGAGCCAAGCTTATCGAGAGCGGCGGATCCATTGTCAACACTGCCTCGATGCTCTCTTTTTTTGGCTCGGCTTCCGCACCCGGGTATGCGGCATCCAAGGGTGGAGTGGCGCAATTGACGAAGAGTCTGGCAGCGGCCTGGGCAATGGAGGGCGTCCGCGTCAATGCGGTAGCACCTGGATGGGTCGCCACTGAACTCACTCGACCATTGATGGAGAGTGACGAACGTTCAGTGGCGATCCTCTCTCGTACGCCTATGGGCCGTTGGGGTGAGCCCGATGAGATCGGAGACGTCGTCCTGTTTCTCCTATCGAACCAAGCGCGCTTCGTCACCGGAGCAATACTGCCCGTAGATGGCGGCTATTCCATCGTATAAACAGAGAAGGTTCCTATTATGAGTAATCTAGAACAGACCCCGATGAACGATAAGTCGCAACCCTATAGACATCCGCAGCCGGCCGAGGCGGCGATGGAGTTGGTCATCCCCAGCGCGATTCCCGACGACGAGCGAATCTGGGTGCCCGTGGAGGAGAATGTCTGGTTCCGCCCACTGTGTCTTTCAGCCTCTAGCGGCTATTGGGTGAATCTCTTACGCGTGCGTAAATCCGGCGTGTTGTCACGACACCGTCACCCGCAGGCTGTTCACGGCTTCGTCCTCAAGGGTGAGTGGCGCTATCTTGAGCACGACTGGATAGCCACCGAGGGCGGTTATGTTTACGAGGCTCCGGGTGAAACCCATACCCTTGTCGTTGAGCCGCATGTGAGTGAGATGATCACATTGTTCCAGGTTAACGGTGCGATGATCTACGTCGATCCAGACGGCGCTAACGTCGGTTATGATGACGTTTTCACTCGCATCGCCAAGTGCCGCGCGCACTACGAGGAAATTGGACTGGGCGGCGATTTCATCGATCAGTTCATTCGCTGATGAGTTGGGTGCGCTCGCCGCTACCGGTCGCTTTACAGTGACGCTGCGGTTCTCGACGCCTGATCGCAAAGCCCGGGCACGGCACATAGAGCGCGAGCGATCCGATGTATGTCTTCGCGGGCAATGCCGAGTGACGCGAGGGAGTCGACCAGACAAGTCTCGCGAATTTTGGCGTGGCGCTGACAAATGCCCCGACCTTCCTCAGTATTGCGAAAGAAGGTCTCTTGCACTTATTGTCCTCGGCGACCAGCCTTAGACCACCAACCAGCACTGTCGCAACAGCATTGAACCAATCATTGGCCACTTGAAAAGTGATGGGTTGATGACGCGATGCTATCACGGTGGTTTCCCCGGGAACCAGGTTCACGCCGTATTGTGTGGCGGGGGTCTGAATTTGAGGAGAGTTTTGAAGAAGCTAGCCTAACTTCTTTGGCCTCGAGAAAAGTGGCACAACCTGGCTACCTTTTGGTTGTTTTATGCTCAATCCAGAGGGTGAACTCTGGTTCGAATACCTCCGGCATCCAGATGGGCGCTTGAAAAGGCCGATTTTGCAAGTTGATTACTGAAGGCAAAGGGCTGTGTGTCACTGCAGGCGGTCATTAGGATCGCAGGCTACTCCGCACATTTTCCGGAGGACGGTAACCTGAAGTGCATATCATTTCATCTATGAGTGAAAATGGTCAGAACTATGCCCTTCTTCCCGCAGCGCTCACATCAGGCCCCAACATATGCAGCCGGATGGAAATCTGAAGTATGTGCGTGTGAGGGCTGTCTTTAGTACAAGTGCTTGGCCCATCAAAATTCATGATTTTGCGGTCAATTTATTCATCTATTTTTATTGACCATCCGGATAGTATGTGTTTTATTGGTCAAAATACGCACTCACTACCAACAAAAAACGTGGGAGAAAGAACGATGCTTGAACGACAGGATTACGAAGAGTTTCGCAAGGCGGTGAGGCGTCTGGCCGAAACCAAAATTCAGCCTCATGCTGCGGACGTTGACGAAAAGAAGCGATTTCCGGAAGAGGCACTTGACGCATTCAAGGAATTACAACTGATTGCGCTGCCTTTTGATGAAAGCATCGGTGGCCAGTCTGGGGATGTATTGGCCCAATGCATTTGTTTGGAGGAAATCGCCCGTGTCTGTGCCACCTCATCATTAACGCTGATGGTGATCTGGGCCGGGCTTGGTCCGATAGCCTCATTTGGTTCGCCGCAGTTGGTCGAAGAGGTGATGAAACCGGCCATTAATGGAGACACTGTGGCCTCCATCTGTCTGACTGAAATTCACGGCGGCTCTGATGTCTGGGGTGCTCGCACTCGCGCCCAGTACAAGGATGGCCAGTGGGTGATCAATGGCCAGAAGCGCTACATCACCAATGCCAGCCGCTCCGACTGGTACTCGGTCCTGGCACGTACCGGTGAAAACAGCTTTGGTGTGTTCGCTGTGCATAAATCTGACCCCGGTCTCTCCTTCGGCAAGCTGGAATCGAAGATGGGTGTGCGGGGCAGCCCCACTGCCGATGTAATTTTTGAAGAGTGCCGGGTTGACGATTACCGGCTCCTCGGTGACTCGAAAGAAGGCCGCCAGTACATCACTGATTCACTGGCCTATACCCGGCCGTTAATTGGGGCTCAGGCGCTCGGTATTGCCCAAGGGGCACTTGATGCTGCCATCAAGTACGTTAAGGAGCGGGAGGTTTTTGGCCAGCAAGTGGCACGCTTTCAAATGATCCGCGGCACCATTGGCGACCTGGCAACCGAAATCGAAGCCTCCCGCCAACTACTTTATCGCTCCTGTGAAGCAGTTGAAAACAAAGAGCCTGAGGCCCGCACCCTAGCCTCTATGGCCAAGCTATTTTGCAGCAATGTTGCCATGAAAGTGGCCACCGAGTCCGTACAGCTCCATGGCGGTGCAGGTTATCTGACCGATTTCCCCGTCGAGCGCATGATGCGTGATGCGAAAATTACTCAGATATACGAAGGAACCAGCGAGATCCAGAAATTGATCGTCGCTAAAGCCATGCTTTCAGATTAAGGCGAAAACCATGATTGCCCAGATTAACTACCTGACCAATATCCGCTTAGGCACAGGCGCAATGGCTTCACTGAATGATGAGCTAGCAAACCTGAAAGTAAGCAAGCCGCTGATCATCACCGATGCCGGCATGTCATCAACCGGCCTGCTTGATAAGGCAAAGGCAACTGCCAAGCTCCCCGACAATGTTGCTATTTACGATGGCACACCTGCCAACCCAACTGAAGTGGCGGTGGAAGAGGCCCTGGAAGCTTATCGTTCCAACAATTGCGACAGTATTGTTGCCATCGGAGGAGGCTCCAGTATTGATCTTGCCAAGGCTGTAGCTTTGCTCGCAACCCATAAGCCGCCACTGCGCCAATATGCGGCTATCGATGGTGGCGTTGCCAAAATCGGCCCAACTGTCCCCTTGGTGGCAGTACCCACCACCGCAGGTACCGGCAGCGAAGTAGGCCGGGCATCCCTGATAACGCTGCGGGACGGCCGCAAGCTAGGATTTCTTTCTCCTTACCTGATCCCGGACTTGGCCATTTGCGACCCGGAACTGACACGCTCACTTCCGGCCAACCTAACCGCCGCAACCGGGATGGATGCTATTGCCCATTGCGTTGAAACTTACCTGAGCCCCAAGATCAACCCGCCGGCCGATGCCATTGCACTGGACGGTCTGCGCCGAGCTTCGAAGTATCTGATTCGTGCTGTCAACGACGGAACCGATATGGAAGCACGCAGCGAAATGATGATTGCGGCCCTTGAAGGCGCGCTGGCATTCCAAAAGGGCTTGGGGGGGGTTCACTCCATGTCCCACGCCCTTGGTGGCTTGAAGGAGCTTAAGCTCCACCATGGCACGCTGAACGCGGTGCTGTTGCCCCCGGTACTGCGGTTTAACCAGAGTCATTGCGGTGACAAATTTGACCACCTCAAGGCCGCCATGGGCCTAGCGGCCGATGCCGATTTGCCAGCAGAATTCGAGCGTCTGAATGCCGAGCTTGGCATGCCGAAGAATCTTCGTGAAATGGGTGTGCTGGACGAGGTGCTCGAGGATATGGCCCAGTTTTCCGAAGAAGACCACTCCACCGCCACCAATCCGCGTCCAGCGTCGGCTGAGGACTTCCTCGCCATGCTGAAAGAAACCATGGGCTGAGGTTGTGACCGTGAGGAGTTTGATATGACTGGCCAGAATTCAATCTTGAAAGGCACCCGTGTGCTGGACTTGACTCGTCTTGCACCAGGTCCGTACGGCTCAATGTTGCTGGCGGATATGGGGGCAGAGGTTATTGTTGTTGGCGGCGGCCGCTCCGGCTTGCCGATTGATTGCTACCGACGCGGCAAGCGTTTCGTGAACCTTGACCTGAAAAGCGAAGAAGGTTTGGATGCATTCCGCCTGTTGGCTGCAGATGCGGATGTCTTGATGGAAGGCTTTCGTCCTGGTGTTATGCACCGCCTTGGCCTCGGCTATGAAGCCCTTAAGCAAGACAACCCCAAACTGGTGTACTGCTCGGTGACCGGCTACGGCCAAGATGGTCCACTCGCTCAGGAGGCAGGCCACGACATCAACTATGTTGGTCTTTCTGGCGCCCTTGGCGCCATGGGCCCGCTCGATGGGCCACCAGCACTGCCGCTGAATATTATTGCGGACTTTGCCGCGGGCGGGCTTTACGCTGCCTATTCTATTCTCGGAGCCCTGCTGGAGCGGGAGCGCTCGGGACTAGGCCAGTTCCTGGATGTCGCCATGGTAGATGGCTGTCTTTCCCTGATGACAATGCACTATCCGGACTGGGGTAAACCAGTGCTGCCTTCTCGTGGCAAAGGACTGCTGACCGGAGAGGCTCCTTTCTACCGGTGCTACGTCTGCAACGACGGCAAATACCTAGCGGTCGGGGCTTTGGAAGGCGCATTTTTTACAAATCTGTGGCGGGGGCTGAACCTTGAGCAACCAATGCCAGATCACATGCGCCCGGATACTTGGCCCGCCATGACTGAGCAGTTCGAGCGACTATTCGCCAGCCGGTCCCGGGACGCCTGGGTGAAGCACTTCGAGGGCCGGGATGCCTGCGTTTCACCGGTGTTAGCGCCAGATGAGGTGTTCGAACACCCGCATGTGCAGGCTCGATTCCCTGGCAGCGACAGCTACGCTACTCCGGCTATTCCCCACTATTCCCGAACCCCGACCATGCCGGGTGTTACTGATGGCACGGACGATTCGTATGCGCTCCTCCGAGCGTTAGGTCTGTCAGAAGCGAAGATCAACAAAGCTGTTCCTGAAACCTCGAACGTGACAGGACTGGAGTGGCCACCGGTTAAACCCAGTCAACCCTGAGGCTGCAGAGCCAAGCCGTCACAACAGCCCATAACAACAAGAACTGGACGGATCACCGTCAGGGTGAACCGGCCAATTACGCAAGACTGAGAGGAGTTCAATAATGAAAACGCTTAAAAACCCTATCAAGGTGGCTATTATTGCCGCCAGCCTAACCCTTGCTGCCGGTAATGCCATGGCCGAGGAAGTAACCTGGAAAATGGCCACGCCCTGGGGCGGCGGTCCCTGGCTGGAAAGGGATGCTAAAGGCTTTGCCAAGAATGTGGAGGACCTTACCGGTGGACGCATAAAAATCAATGTCTTTCCGGGCGGTACGCTTTCCAACGCCCTGAAAGTCACCGAGGCTGTCAACCGCGGTGTTGTTGAGATTGGCCACAACTGGATGGCCTATGACTGGGGCAGGGACCGAACCACTGCCCTGTTTGCTGGCTACGCGGGTTCTCCTACCCCGGAAGGCTATCTGATGTGGCTTTATGAGGGTGGTGGCCTCGAACTTTGGCAAGAGTACCGTGATAAAGAGTTCAATGTAGTGTCCTTCCCCTGCGCGATTATTGGCACGGAAATTTTTCTGCACTCAAATAAGAAAGTTCAGACCCACGAAGACTTCAAGGGTCTGAAGCTTCGCACCTCCGGCGCCTGGGCCGAGATTGCGTCAAACCTTGGTGCTTCCACCATTGTGATGCCTGGAGCCGAGGTATATACGTCGCTTGACCGAGGGGTTATCGACGCCACTGAATGGGGTAGCCCGGAAATCAACAAGCCGACCGGTTTCACCGATATAGCTAAGTATGTGGTCGTACCCGGCATGCACCAGCCCGGAGGCGTCCTTGAGTGCGAAATCAACAAGGACGTCTGGACTGGCCTGTCCGAGGAAGACCAGCGGGCGATCGCCACGGCGGCAAGGCTCTCCATGTATGAAAGCTGGAGTGCCGGTGCCAATGCTGATCTCTCCGCATTCAAGGAGATGACCGACGGTGACAATGAAATTGTGCACCTTGATCCGGACTTCATGGCGACAATTGAAGAAGCTACGAACAAGTGGGAAGACGAACAGGCTGAGGAGAATAAGTGGTTTGCCAGGGTGCTTAATTCCCTGAGGGACTTCGAGGAGCAGTTGGCAGTCTGGCCCGAGTATCGCTTTCCGATCGGCGGTAAGCAGTAACAATAGGAAGTTCCCGGGCCTTTGTCTCTATGCACGAGGCCCGGCACTGTAAGAAACACGATGCCCTCGGCCCAATCCAAATTGTGCCCGGGCCGGGAGCATCGGCACCAGTAGGGTATGCATAATGGGAGTTTTCAGCTACCTCGGAAAAACCGTGGATGCGTTCTCGAAAGCGGCTGCGCTGATCGGTGCATTACTGATTGTGCCGCTGATTGGCTCGCTGACGTATGAGGTCGTCAGCCGCTACATCCTGAATACGCCAACAGCTTGGGCCTACGAAATGAGCTACATGTTCATGGGCTCAATTTTTCTATTGGGCATGGCGTACGCGCTGAAGGTTCGCCAACACGTCAACGTGGATATCTTTTATGGCGCCATGCCGCCGCGAGGCAAAGCGACCATGGACATGATCGGCCTGGCCATCTTGTTAGTGGCGCTGGTCTGGATCGTTGACGCGCTATTTCTGTATGCGTTGGAGGCCTACGAGTACCAAGAAACCTCCGGAGCTTCAGGCTGGAATCCCGTGATCTGGCCGTTCCGAACCGTCTGGGTTGTCGGGTTCGGTATACTAACCGCGCAAACCGCAGTCGAATTGGTACGCTCCATTGCCATTCTAATTAAGGGCGACAAAGAGCCGGGGGTGTGGCATGAGTGAATACATCGGATTCTGGATGTTCCCGGTTCTCCTGATTTTCCTTCTGGGTGGTTTTCCCATTGCGTTGTCGATGATCTGCACAGCGTTTATCTTTGGTGTTATTCAGTTCGGCGATGCCGCGTCATTCCAGCTGATTTCCCAGATTGACAGCGTGGCGGGTAACTCGGTACTGGCCGCAGTGCCCCTGTTTGTCTTCATGGGAGCTTTCCTGGAGAAAAGCGGTATTGCATCCAAGTTGCTTGAGGCTATCCATATCTGGACATGGCGACTTCCCGGCGGCATGGCTCTTAGCACCATTATCATGGGTGCCATCTTTGCTGCCATCAGCGGAGTGGTAGGCGCCACAGAGGCCGTGATTGGATTGCTAACCGTCCCGGTTATGCTGAAACACGCCTACGACAAACGGCTGATTTCCGGCACCGTGTGCGCCAGTGGGTCGCTGGGCACGGTAATTCCGCCTTCCATCACAGTGATTGTGCTGGGTCCGGTTGCCAATGTTTCGGTGGGTGAGCTGTTTGCCGGTCTGCTGTTGCCTGGCCTGATCATGGCTGTGCTGTTTGGTCTTTACGTGGTCGGTGTTGCTGTTGCCAAACCGGCCATGGCTCCCCGCACTATGGAGGATGGCCCCAAGTACAGCCTTGGACAGAAACTGCGAATAACTGCAGTAGCGCTAATTCCGCCCTCAATACTTATCTTCGCCGTGCTCGGCAGCATCCTTATGGGTGTTGCTACACCCACGGAGGCAGCTGCATGGGGTGCGCTGGGAGCGGTTGGTTTATCGGCTATCTATCGCACGTTTACTTGGTCCTTGTTTGGCAACGCCCTCATGAAAACCCTGCTAATAACTACAATGATCCTGCTCATCGTTTTGGGCGGCAGTATGTTTGCGGGGGTGTTCTTTGCATCAGGTGGGATGTTGGCAATCCAGACGCTGCTAAACGACCTGGGTATCCCAGCCTGGGGTGTGATTGCGCTGATTCTGCTTCTGACATTTGTAGCTGGCTTTGTCCTTGACTTGATTTCGGTGGTGCTGATCGTCATTCCGATTGCCATGCCTCTGGTGCTGAACCTTGGCTTTGATCCTATTTGGTTCTGTATTGCCTTCCTGGTGGTATTGCAAACCAGCTATCTGACTCCACCCATGGCACCGTCGATATTTTATCTTCGAGCGGTGGCGCCGCCGGAGATTACCCTAAGGCATATGTACAGCGGTGTTATTCCGTTCATCTTCCTCCAGATCATTACCTTGGCGGTGGTGCTGGTATTCCCGGAGCTAGCGACCTGGTTGCCAGAAGTACTGCTGGGCTAAATGGCCGAGGCTAAACTTTGAAAATAATTCGACCACCGGACATACGAAGGAGATCATCATGACTGTATCAGGACACCAATTGATTGGTCAGACCAGCTGCCGGGGGGATCAAGCTGCCCTTGAACCGGTTGACCCTGCCACCGGAAAGCGCCTGGAGCCAGAATTCCCCGGTGCCAGTAGCAAGGATATCGAACAAGCCTGCAGTTTGGCCCTGGAGGCCTTTGGTGAGTATCGCGAAACTTCTCTGGAAGCGCGAGCCAGTTTTCTCGAAACTATTGCCACGGAAATCGAGGCTCTCGGCCCCGGACTGATTGAGCGAGCGATGGCTGAAACTGGACTACCGAAGGGCCGGATTGAAGGTGAGCGCGGCCGTACCTGTGGTCAGCTCCGGTTGTTTGCCTCGGTAGTGCGTGACGGTGAGTGGCTGGACGTCAGAGTGGACCCGGCGCTGCCTGAGCGCCAGCCGATGCCCCGGCTTGATCTGCGCCAGCGGCACATCGCTGTCGGACCAGTTGCGGTTTTCGGGGCTAGTAATTTCCCGCTAGCGTTCTCGGTCGCAGGCGGCGATACTGCATCCGCGTTGGCAGCAGGCTGCCCAGTGGTGGTCAAGGGCCACCCTGGCCACCCTGGCACATCGGAGTTGGTCGGCCGGGCAATCCAACAAGCGGCCAAGCTCTGTCAGATGCCGAATGGCGTATTTTCACTGTTGTTCGGTGTCGGCAACGAGATCGGCCAGGCCCTGGTGGCGAACTCCTGCATCCAGGCGGTTGGCTTCACTGGCTCGCGGCGCGGCGGGTTAGCCCTGACAACGATTGCGCAGCATCGCAGCGTACCGATTCCGGTCTTCGCTGAAATGAGCAGTATTAACCCCGTATTCATGCTGCCTGAAGCTGTTGAGGCCCGTGCTAGCAGCATTGCTAAGGATTTTGCCGCATCCCTTAATATGGGCGCGGGTCAGTTCTGCACCAACCCGGGGCTGATAATTGGCTGTCGCGGCAAAGCCCTTGACGCTTTCCAACAAGCTGCCACGGACGCCGTGACGCAACTGGATGCTCAGACCATGCTGACACCGGATATACGCGCAGCCTATATGCAGGGCATCGAGCGGTTGTCCGACCATGTCGCCGTTAAGTGTCTAGCGAGTGGGCAGCAAGGCGTAGCCTCGAACACCTGCCAACCCCAGTTGTTTTCCGCCCGTGCCAGCGATTTTCTCACAGACGAGGTATTGCAGCAGGAAGTTTTTGGCGCCGTATCGCTGATTATCGAGTGTGAGGGACTGGAGGAAATGCGGCGCGTTGCTGACAGCATCGAAGGGCAGCTCACTGCAACCCTGCAAATGGATGACGAAGACCTGGGGGCTGCGCAATCACTGCTCCCTATACTGGAAACGAAAGCTGGCCGGATATTGGTTAATGGCTGGCCGA
>JAGPVT010000158.1 GCA_018066865.1 Marinobacter sp.
GTGCTGCAGCTGGGGCTTGCGGATGGGGAAGAGCTGCTGCGCGAAGTACGCCGGTTGGGTAGTGACGATGATTTGCCGCTGATCCGGGTGTAGTGATTACAGGAATGCGTGGGTACAGTTATTGTGTGGCCAGCAAGCGAATCGCGATGGCTGCAGCAGATGTCCGGTTTTCGACGCCCAGTTTCCGGAATACCTGCTCCAGATGCTTGTTCACTGTGCGCGGGCTCATGCCCAGAATTTGCGCTATTTCCCGGTTGGTCTTGCCATTGGCTATCCACAACAGCACGTCGGACTCTCGCAGTGTCAGCTGGAACCGCTCTCTCAGGGCTGCGGTGGCGCTGGATTGGTTCTGCGGTGTTTTCAGCCGAAGCAGGTACTCCCGACCATCCACCAATGCCAGGTATTCTACCGAGTGTTGGACGTCCAGAGCATATATAGGCATCTGGTGCCCTGGCTCCAGGTTGTGGCTGAGCCATTCCGCGAGTTTGGTGCGGATCACCTGAAAGTCCGGGTGGCCAATGTCCGGAAGACACCGACACACCTGAGGCGTACCCCAAAGCAAATTGCCCTCCCGATCCACTGCGAACAGGTTCTGGCCGGCCGTATCCAGAGCACTCCGGGCGCTTCGTGTCATCCGGGCGTTGGCCAGATGCACATCCATGCGTGCCAGCAGCTCAGTGGTGTTGATGGGCTTGGTAGCGTAGTCGACCCCGCCAGCTTTCAGACCCATCACCACATGTTCGGTATCACTCAGGCCTGTCATGAAAATGATGGGAATATCAGTGAAGGCCGGATTTTCCTTCAGTCGCCTGCAGGTTTCGAAGCCATCCATGTGCGGCATGAGTGCATCCATGAGCACGACATCCGGAGTGATGTTCTGGCTGATGGTCAGGGCCTGGTTGCCTTCCAGCGCGACCAGCACGGTCATACCCGCTCCCTCCAGCGCATCGCTGATCATTCGGATTGAGTCGATCGCGTCATCCACGACCATTACCACGGTTTTCCGGTCATCATGAGGCTTCATGTTCGGCTACCTTAAGGAGTTCAAGAATTTTCTCGAACTGGAAGTCATTGGTGAGCCCGGTCAGCTCAAGAGTAAAGCGCTCATCAGCCTCACCGCCGTGTTTGAGCCTGTGCAGGGATTCCAGAAGCCCCTTGCGATGGCCTATTCGAGCCAGGCTCGCGAGTGTCAGTCGGTGCGCTATGTCTGGAAGCGGCAGAACACCGGGCTCGGGTAGGGGGGCCAGCGGTTCGGCACTTTTTTCGAACCGCCATTCCAGCCCCAGTACGCGAGCGATGGTGTCCAGTAGCAGGTTAAGACGCACGGGTTTGATGATGTAGCCATCGTGCAGGGGGGTGGACTCCACCGAGTGATGACCCTCGTTGGCATCGGCGGACACCATTACCACTGGTATCGTATGCTTGTCTGCACGCAACTGCTCCAGAGCCTCCCACCCCGTTTGACCAGGCATGGAGACGTCCAGAAGTACAAGATCCGGTCGTTCTGTTTCAACGGTAGTCAGAATCTTGAGGGCATTGCCGATGTCAATGATCTCGAAGCCAAGTGGCGATAACATGGCACGGATCACCTGACGGTGTGAGGGGTCATCGTCGACCAGCAGGACTTTGCGCCTGACTCCCTGATAGCCATAAATCCGACGGGCTGGAGCGGAGGTGGAGCGTGGGGTGGAACTGTGAACACTGGACAGCATAAGGCTGACTTTGAATGTGCTGCCATGGCCGAGCTTGCTATCCACGCTGATATCGCCCCCCATGATGTCTGTGAGCAGGCGAGTAATAGTGAGTCCCAGGCCGGTGCCAATGCGACTCTCCCCGGGGAGGCGGATGCGCTCGAAGGGGCGGAAAATACGTTCGATGTTTTCCTCTGCAATTCCCTCACCTGAATCCTGAACAGTAAATTCAGCTACCTGACTGCGGTAGCGCAATGTCAGAGAAACGCTTCCGCGATCCGTGTACTTAATGGCGTTGGACAGCAGGTTGATCAGGATCTGGCGCAGGCGCTTCTCATCCGTGGTCACCACCTCCGGCAGTGGGTTCGGGCAATGGTAGTCAAAAGCCAATCCTTTCTCCTCAGCCTGCAACCGGAACATGGTGACCAGTTGTTCCATCAGTAACCCGATGCGCACCTGATCCCGATGAAGATCGAGCCGCCCCGCTTCGATCTTGGAAATGTCCAGCAGCCCCTCAATCAGGTCGGCCAGATATTCGCCGCTATGGCGGATCACTCCAACGGCTTCTTTGCGGTGAGCGGGTATTGCCTCATCGTTTTCCATTAGCTGGGCATAGCCCAGAATCGAATTGAGCGGTGACCGGAGTTCGTGGCTGATTCCGGTCAGGTAGCGACTTTTCGCCCCATTAGCTGCTTCAGCGTGCTCTTTGGCCTGTTGCAAAGCCTGATCCGTCCGTTTGTGCGCAGCGATTTCTTCCATCAACAGGCGGGTTTGCCGTCTGGATTCTTCCTCAGCCACCACTCGGCTTTCATGGGCCAGTACAAACAGCCAGCAAATCACCCCGGTGACAATCAAAAGAATAAAAAAGACTTTCCACAAGGTAGCTGACAACAACAGGGCCTCGGGTGTCGAGGCGACGGGGGTCTTGAAGTGGATCAGTGACAGCAACAGGCCGGATAAACCATTGATCAGGAACAGGAGCGTCAGAAAGTGGCCAAGCCGCGAGTGCAGGTGGCTCAATACGGATTGGGGGATCAACTTGCCCAAAAACTGCTGGAGCTGCTCCTGATAACCGGCTCCGGGCTTGCAGGCGTCACCGCAGCGGGCATCCAGCGAGCAACACAATGAGCAGATGATGCCATCATAAGCTGGGCAACTGGTAAGGTCCTCTGGTTCGAATTTGTGCTCACAAATGGTGCACTGCACCAATTGGTGATCTGTAGCGAGGGGCACGAAGGGTCGGGCAGTATAAAATCGGCCCTCTGTCTTCCAGGCGATTAGCGGCGCGGTTATAAGGGCTGCGCCCAGAGCAATGAAGTGAGACAGGGCCTGGCCGTAGTCACCAAGAACGCCGTTATGGAAGGTGATACCAACCACGGAGGCGGTGAACATAGCCCCAACACCGACAGGGTTGATGTCGTAAAGGTGAGCTCGCTTGAATTCAATATGTCTGGGGCTGAGGCCGAGCGGCTTGTTGATGACAAGGTCGGCCACTAATGCGCCGACCCAGGCGATGGCAATAATGCCGTAGAACCCCAACGTTTCCTCGAGTGCCCGGTATACGCCCAGTTCCATAACCAGCAACGCAATTGCCACGTTGAAAAATAACCAAACCACACGTCCGGGGTGGCTGTGGGTCAGGCGGGAGAAGAAGTTCGACCAGGCAATGGAGCCGGCATATGCGTTCGTTACGTTGATTTTTATTTGGCATAAAATTACGAAAATGCCCGCCATGGCCAGGGCAACTTCTGGGGATTGCGTGACGTAGTTGAACGCCACCAGGTACATCTGGGTCGGGTCGGCCGCCTCTGTTGCGGAAACGCCCTGATTTAGTGCCAATACAGCCAAAAATGAACCGGCCAGAATCTTGATCATCCCGATTACAATCCAGCCTGGTCCACCGGCCATGACGGCTAACCACCAGCGTCGCTTCTCCTTGCGGTTCTGTGGTTCCGGAATGAAGCGGAGAAAGTCCACTTGTTCGCCAATCTGGGCGATCAGCGAAAAGACAACCGCAGCGGCGGCACCGAACGCCATAACATTGAGCCCTTGTCCGGCGACCGTGCTCAGCCCCTCAAACCGGGTCCAGTCGCCGACGGAGGAGGCGTCTGCATAGATGATGAATACGAACGGAGCCAGTTGTAACAGGATCCATATGGGCTGGGTCCAGACCTGAAACCGGCTGATCGCGGTAATACCGTGTATCACCAGGGGAATGATGGCCACTGCGCTGACCAGATAGCCGATCACCAGGGGAATATCGAACAGCATTTCCAGAGCCATGGCCATGATGGCGGCCTCTATGGCGAAGAAGATGAACGTGAAGCTGGCATAAATGAGTGATGTGATGGTTGAGCCGATATAACCAAAGCCGGCGCCCCGAGTGAGCAGGTCTATATCCACCCCGTAGCGGGCCGCGTAGTAGCTGATGGGGATGGCAGTCAGAAAGATCACCAGACTGACCGCAAGAATGGCAGCCACCGCATTATCAAAGCCGTAGTACAAGGTGATGGAGCCGCCAATGGCTTCCATGGCCAGGAATGAAATTGCGCCCAGAGCGGTATTGGAGACCCGTGCTGCAGACCAGCGCCGGGCACTCTTGGCGGTAAAGCGCAGAGCGTAGTCCTCGAGCGTCTGGTTGGCGACCCATTGGTTGTATCGGCGCCTAACCCGGAAAATATTCTGTCGTGCCGCCATTGCTATCTTGTCTCTGAAATCCGGGAAATGCATGGTTTTGGTGCGGTTTGGGGCTTCTATGTGCCGGACAAAGAAATCTGTACAACTTTTGTGCCAAAGTCTGCCTGGCCGGAATAAACGGACGCGATTATTTCGTGCGGCTAAGGCGTTAGCCTGCGGAGGAGGAGCGCAGGAATGCGTCAAATGACGTAGTCCGCTGGGGCGATTACCGAATGGGCGCCTATGAAGGGGCCGAGCAGAATGTTTGGGGTGGGCGCTGTGCTTTCGTAAGGATGCGCAGCACCGGCTTTCCAAACACTGTGAGGATTCACCATGGGTACGACAGATACAACCGCCACCGGGCGGTCAGATGGCAAGGGGTCAGGGTTTCGGAAGAGCCTGATGACACTGGCGGCGTCCGTCATGCTGGCTACATCTGTGCAAGCGGCGACGCCGAGCACAGCCGCGGTCAACACCACAGGGCTGGCGGTTACCGATGACACCGTCACGGTCGGCATTCTGCACTCGATCACCGGCACAATGGCGATTAGTGAGATCGGTTCGGTGCAGGCGGAAAAGCTCGCCATTGATCAGATTAACGCCTCCGGCGGAATACTCGGCCGCCAGATTGAATTTGTTCAGGAAGACGGGGCCAGTGACTGGCCTACTTTCGCGGAAAAAACCCGTAAGTTGCTGCGTCAGGACAATGTTGCGGCTATTTTCGGTGCCTGGACCTCGGCATCTCGTAAAGCCATCCTGCCGGTGATCCAGCAGTTCAATGGCATGCTGTATTACCCGACCTTCTATGAGGGACTGGAACAGTCCCCCAACGTTGTCTACACGGGACAGGAAGCTACTCAGCAGATTCTTGCAAGCATCGACTGGGCGGTTGAAACCAAAGGGGCCAAGACATTCTACCTGCTGGGTTCGGATTATATCTGGCCACGTACCTCTAACAAGATTGCCCGCAAGCACATCGACAAGCTGGGCCTGAAAGTGGTGGGCGAAGAGTACTACCCGCTGGGCCACACCCAGTTCAACTCAGTCATCAACAAGATCAAGCTCAAGAAGCCGGACGTGATCTTTGCGTCGGTCGTGGGCGGTTCCAACGTTGCCTTCTACAAGCAAATGAAAGCTGCTGGTGTTGATTTCACCGACGAGAAGCCTCTGCTGCTGACCATCTCTGTGACCGAGGACGAAATCCGCGGCATCGGTGGTGAAAACGTGGAAGGCATCTACGCCTCCATGAAGTACTTCCAGAGCCTGGACAACGCCAACAACAAGGAGTTCGTTGCGGCCTTCAAAGAAGCCTACGGCGATGACATGGTTATCGGCGACGTTACCCAGGCAGCCTACCTCGGCCCCTGGTTGTGGAAAGCAGCGGTTGAGAAGGCAGGTTCCTTCGATATCGACAAGATCCGCGAAGAGTTCGCTGGCATCGAGTTCGACAAGGCGCCTGAGGGCTATGTCCGCATCCACGAGAACCATCACCTTTGGTCCAAAACCCGTATCGGTCAGGCTCAGCTTGATGGCCAGTACAAAGTGGTTTACGAGACAGAAGAACTGATGGAACCAGACCCGTTCCCTGAAGGTTACCAGTAAGTCTGGATAGCCGGCGCCCCCAGGCGCCGGCATCCATTGCCTTCAAAACGCTGAGCATATTGGTTTGATCGGGGAGTAAGAGTCATGTTCGATGGCTACACCAGCACTGAATTGATGTCGATATTTGCCATGCAGGGGTTTGCCGGGCTCTCCCTGTTTTCAGTCTTCGTGCTGATGGCTTTGGGCCTTGCGATCATCTTTGGTCAGATGGGTGTGATCAACATGGCCCACGGGGAGTTCATGATCCTCGGTGCCTACACAACCTATCTGACATCCGGATTTTTCCAATCCTATCTGCCAGGGCTTTTTGGCGGGTACTTCTTTATTGCTATGGTTCTGGCCTTCCTGATTTGTGCCGCATTGGGAGCACTCGTTGAGTGGCTCATGATACGGCATCTCTATCACCGACCACTCGATACCCTTTTGGCCACATGGGGCCTGAGCCTGATTATGCAGCAGGCGTATCGTTCCATCTTTGGTGCCCGGGAAGTGGGCGTTGATCTGCCTGAGTGGATGATGGGTGCTATTCAGGTGACCGACATGGTCGACCTGCCAATTAACGGACTGTTCGTCATGATCATTGCACTTTCGGTCGCTGTGGGTGTGTACCTGCTTATGTATCGCTCCGGCTACGGCAAGAAGGTTCGTGCTGTGGTTCAGAATCGCCCGATGGCAGAAGGCGTGGGCATCAACAGTGCTGGCATAGACCGGGCTACCTTCGCCCTTGGCTGCGGCATTGCCGGTATTGCCGGTGCTGCATTCACCATGATCGGGTCAACAGGCCCTTCATCAGGCCAGGCTTACATCGTTGATACCTTCCTCGTGGTGGTGTTTGGCGGAGCCCAAAGCCTGATCGGCACGATTGTATCTGCCTTCGGTATCTCTCAGGCCCAGTCCACCATGGAATTCTTTCTCAGTGGTTCCATGGCCAAGGTACTGACCCTGCTGGTTGTGATCGGAATTCTGATGATACGTCCGGAAGGACTCATGGCCCTCAAGGTCCGTCGCTAGGAGATTGTCATGAAGCATTCATCCCTTATGAAGTGGTTTGTCTCCCGAGAAGGGCTGTATTACCTCGCACTGGCCTTCCTGCTGGTGGTTCTTTTGCCGCTTGCCCTGGATCCGTTCCGCCTGAACATGGTGGGCAAGTATCTGACATACGCATTCGTTGCGATTGGCCTGGTCATGTGCTGGGGCAAGGCCGGTATTCTCAGTCTGGGCCAGGGTGTGTTCTTTGGTCTGGGCGGATACAGCATGGCCATGTTCCTGAAGTTGGAGGCCTCCACGCCGGAGGCCACGGCTATTCAGTCCACGCCCGGTATTCCGGACTTCATGGACTGGAACCAGCTCACCGAGCTGCCCTGGTTCTGGGAGCCGTTCCACAGCTTCTCGTTCACCTTGTTGGCGGTTATTGGTGTGCCGGTTCTGCTGGCGTTCGTTATCGGCATTGCCATGTTCACCCGGCGGGTCGGCGGCGTGTATTTCGCCATCATCACCCAGGCCATTGCTGCGGTCCTGACCATCCTGATTATCGGGCAACAGGGTTATACCGGTGGCGTGAACGGCATTACCGACCTGCAGACTCTGATGGGCTGGGACATCCGCACCGATGAGGCCAGGAATATCCTGTATTTCATCTGCGTCGGCATGCTCTTCCTTTGCCTGTTCGTAGCGCGCCTTGTTCAGAACCGGAAACTGGGCCGTATCCTCGTGGCCATGAACGCTCAGGAAATGCGGGTGCGCTTCTCCGGCTATGACGTGGCAGCTTTCAAGATCTTCGTATTCTGCCTGGCAGCAGCTTTCGCCGGCATCGGCGGCGCTCTGTTCACCCTTCTGGTGGGCTTCATGTCACCGTCGTTCATCGGCATCGTTGCCTCCATCGAAATGGTCATCTTCTGTGCCTTGGGTGGCCGGTTGTCCATCCTCGGTGCGGTCTATGGCGCGCTGCTGGTGAATGCCGCCAAGAGTGGTTTCTCCGAGTCCTTCCCTGAGCTTTGGCCTTTTGCCATGGGTGCCCTGTTCATCGGTGTGGTGTTGGCATTCCCGGATGGCCTTGCGGGGCTCTACAAGAGCTACGTTATGCCCCTGGAAAATAAGGTCTTCAAGCGCAACAAGAGGAAAACCGTACCTGTGGTGACCAGGCAGGCCGCTGAAAAGGCCGATGACTATAGTCCGATGATGGACACCTACAGCCCGGAGAAATCGTGATGAGCACAGCCAAGAGCAACAGCGGGGATTTTCTGCTGGCGGTTGAGGGCCTGACCGTCTCCTTCGATGGTTTCAAGGCAGTGGACGACCTTTCCTTCTATCTCGACCCCAAGGAAATCCGGGTCATCATCGGCCCCAACGGCGCGGGTAAGACGACGGTGCTGGATCTGATCTGTGGCAAGACCAAGGCCACGTCCGGTTCCATCAAATTTGCGGGCAAGGAACTAACCAAACTCAAAGAGCACCAGATTGTCCATTCGGGCGTGGGCCGGAAATTCCAGACCCCGTCTGTGTTTGAGGACCTGACTGTATTTGAGAACCTCGAGGTTTCCTATCCACAAGGCCACAGCGTGATAGGCGCACTGGCTTTCAAGCGGGATGCGGCGGTTATTGAGGCGGTGGAAGGCGTGGCGAAAACCATCTTCCTCACGGAGGCCCTGAACGAGCCTGCCGCGCTGCTCAGCCACGGCCAGAAACAGTGGTTGGAGATTGGCATGTTGCTGATTCAGAAACCGGATTTGCTGATGCTGGATGAGCCGGTAGCGGGCATGTCTGTGGCAGAACGGAAGAAAACGGCGGAACTGCTCCGGGTGATCACCAAGGACCACACGGTTCTGGTGATTGAGCATGACATGCAGTTTGTCGGCGATATCGCCGATCGGGTCACGGTCATGCACCAGGGCAAGGTTCTCTCGGAAGGATCCATTGAGCACGTGAAATCGGATCCAAAAGTTATCGAAGTCTACCTGGGGCACTGATCATGCTAAGCATCAAACATCATTTGGTGGCCTATGGCCAAAGCACCATCATCCAGGACCTGAACCTGGATGTGAAAAAGAACGAAATTGTGGCTGTGGTTGGCCGCAATGGCATGGGCAAGACCACGCTGATGAAATCCCTTGTTGGTATGACCCCAACCAAAGGTGGCGAAGTCAGCCTGGACGGTACTGATTTGACTCGCCTCAAGAGCTTTCAGCGTGTGCGCGCCGGTCTCGGCTTTGTACCTCAGGGGCGGATGATCTTCCCGACCCTCACGGTGAGGGAAAACATTGAAACCGGGCTCGCCGCGGTGGGTGAGAAGAAGGTGCCCGAGGATCTGTATGAGATGTTTCCGGTACTGAAGGAAATGCAGAACCGGCGCGGAGGTAACCTTTCCGGTGGCCAGCAGCAACAATTAGCCATTGCCCGGGCATTGGCCACTCGGCCCAAGGTGCTGCTGCTCGATGAGCCTACTGAAGGTATTCAGCCCAACATCATCAAGGAAATCGCGCAGACTCTGCGGCGCATCCGCGATGAGCGAGGGCTGTCGATTTTGGTGTCAGAGCAGGTATTGAGTTTTGTGATGGATGCTGCGGACCGGATTCTGGTGATCGAGAAGGGCGCCATCGTCCACGAAGAGAACCGGGCCGAGGCGGATCAGGAGAAGATTGCCAGTTATCTGGCCGTTTAGTTTGGTGCAAGCCGCTGCGGCGGGGCACTTCTTCCGAAACACGCCGTGAATACATCCATGTAGTCTCGGATGCGGCATCCCTGCCGCATACGGTTTCGGAAGAAGTGCCCCGCCCCATCGGCCCAAAATTCTGAGTAAGATTTTCGGGAGAGTAATCTATGAGACACGGTGATATTTCCAGCAGTAACGACACCGTTGGTGTGGCAGTGGTGAACTACAAGATGCCCCGGTTGCACACCAAAGCCGAGGTATTGGACAACGCCCGCAAGATTGCGGACATGATCAAGGGTATGAAGAAGGGCCTGCCGGGGATGGACCTGGTGGTGTTCCCGGAATACAGCACCATGGGCATCATGTACGACAACGACGAGATGATGGAAACCGCCGCCACCATTCCCGGTGACGAAACGGCCATTTTCTCCGCTGCCTGCCGTGAGGCCAATACCTGGGGCATTTTCTCACTGACCGGCGAGCGTCACGAGGAGCACCCGAACAAGGCGCCCTACAACACGCTGATTCTCATCAATGATCAAGGCGAGATCGTTCAGAAGTACCGCAAGTGCATTCCCTGGTGTCCGATCGAAGGCTGGTATCCGGGTGATACCACCTACGTCAGCGAAGGCCCGAAGGGCATGAAGATCAGCCTGATCATCTGCGATGACGGCAACTACCCGGAGATCTGGCGGGATTGTGCCATGAAGGGTGCCGAGTTGATCGTTCGCTGCCAGGGCTATATGTACCCGGCCAAGGAGCAGCAGGTGATGATGTCCAAGAGCATGGCCTGGGCGAACAACTGCTACGTGGCTGTGGCTAATGCATCCGGCTTTGACGGGGTGTACTCCTACTTCGGCCACTCCGCCATCATTGGCTTTGATGGCCGCACGCTGGGTGAGTGTGGTGAGGAAGACATGGGTATCCAGTATGCCCAGCTTTCTATCAGCCAGATTCGCGATGCCCGGGAAAATGACCAGTCCCAGAACCACCTGTTCAAACTATTGCACCGGGGCTATACCGGTGTTCACAACTCTGGCGACGGTGACAAGGGCGTGGCCGACTGCCCGTTCGAGTTCTACCGCACCTGGGTGATGGATGCCCAGAAGGCCCAGGAGAACGTAGAGGCGATGACACGTAAGACCATCGGCACCGCCGAATGCCCGGTGGGAACCTTGCCGTTCGATGGCAAGGAAAAATCTGCAGGAGCTTAAAGCCGGGAGGCGCTGATGCCGTTTATCAACGAACGGCTGGAAGCCAACCGGGAATCCATTGACAAGAACCGGGCCGCCTCAGGCCCGGTTCGTGCTTCCCGGTTCTGCTTTGAGCCAGATGTCGTTATGTCCCGCCTGCGGGAAAACATCGTTGGCCAGGATGATGCGCTGGCTGCCATGGAATCCATGCTGGTGCGGGTGAAAGCCGACATCGGCGAGGAAAACCGGCCGCTGGCGGTACATTTGTTCCTTGGCCCCACAGGGGTCGGTAAAACCGAAACCGTACGGCTGATTGCCGAAGCCATACATGGCAACCGGGATGGTCTGTGCCGCATCGATATGAACACCCTGGCCCAGGAGCATTACGCTGCTGCACTCACCGGTGCACCGCCGGGCTATGTGGGCAGCAAGGAAGGCCACAGTCTGTTTGATCTGGATAAGGTGCAAGGCTCATTCAGCAAACCCGGTATCGTGCTGTTCGATGAAATCGAGAAAGCCAGCAAGGAGGTGGTGCGAACCCTGTTGAACGTTCTGGACACCGGCCGGTTGGTACTCCCCTCCGGTAATCGGGAGATCGATTTCCGCAACACTCTGATCTTCATGACCAGCAACGCAGGGGCACTGGATGCCGAGGCACACGAACAGCGCTATCAGAAAGGTTGGCGCCGCTGGCTCGGGTTGTCGCCAGGTGAGGGTGAGTCCGTGCGGGATGTCGCCCTGCGTCGACACTTCGACCCTGAATTTTTGAACCGTATTGATCAGATTCTTACCTTCAACAGTCTTACTGATAACTGGCTTGAAGCTCTGCTGGATATCGAGCTGGCGGGTCTTAATCGCCGGTTGGGTAAAAAACACGCAGAGCTGTCCCTGTCGACTAAGCTTAGGGGCGAACTGTGCCGTGGCTACGATGCCCGTTATGGTGCCCGGGAGATGTTGCGTGCCTTCCGCCAGCGTTTGGAACCGGCGGTGGCCAGAGCACTGCTGCAGTATCCCGGCTGTAACCGGTTTGAAGCCGATGTGCAGGGAAGGGTGGTCACCGTGCACCAATACGTCGAATGACGTAGGCACCGGGGGTATTTCGCGAATACCTCGCCGGGGCCAGATTTCGGATAGTGAAGCTGTTACCTGAACGTGTAAGCCAATCACTCCAAGGAGCCTCCGCTATGGCTGAAACCATTATCAAGATCGATCTGAACAAGTCGGCCTATGAGAACGACAAAATCCACAACCGCTGGCACCCGGATATTCCGCTGGTGGCTACTGTTAAGCCCGGTGATGACTTCATCGTCGAGTGCTACGACTGGACCGGTGGGCAGATCAAGAACGACGACAACGCCGACGATGTGCGCGACGTGGATCTCAGCCAGGTGCACTTCCTGTCTGGCCCTATTGGAGTGGAAGGCGCGGAGCCTGGTGACCTGTTGGAAGTGGATATTCTCGATATCGGCACCTTTAAAGAAAGCCAGTGGGGATTTAACGGCTTCTTCTCCAAGCAGAACGGTGGTGGCTTCCTGACCGAGCATTTTCCGGATGCACAGAAAAGCATCTGGGACTTCAATGGCATGTTTACCAAATCCCGCCACATTCCCAACGTGGAATTTGCCGGCCTGATTCACCCGGGCCTGATCGGCTGCTTGCCGTCCAGAGAGCTGCTGGACACCTGGAACAAGCGCGAGGCCGGACTGGTTGCGACGGATCCGGAGCGCGTGCCGGAACTGGCGGCCCTGCCGAATGGCGATACCGCCCACATGGGCCAGTTGAAAGGCGATGCCGCCAAAGCCGCAGGTGCTGAAGGCGCCCGCACTGTGCCGCCCCGTGAACATGGCGGTAACTGCGACATCAAAGACCTTTCCCGTGGCTCCAAGATCTATTTCCCGGTGTACGTAGACGGTGCCGGCCTGTCGGTAGGCGACCTTCACTTCAGCCAGGGTGACGGCGAGATCACCTTCTGTGGTGCCATCGAAATGGCAGGCTGGATTCACCTGCGGGTTAACCTGATCAAAGACGGCATCAAGAAGTACGGCATCAAGAACCCGGTATTCAAGCCCAGCCCGATCAAGCCCCGTTACGACGATTACGTGATCTTTGAAGGTATCTCCGTAGACGAAGACGGCGGCCAGCATTACCTGGACGTGCACGTGGCCTATCGTCAGGCCTGCCTGAACGCCATCGAATACATGACCAAGTTCGGTTACACCAAGGCCCAGGCCTACGCGATTCTGGGCTGTGCGCCGGTGGAAGGCCACATAAGCGGCGTGGTGGATATCCCGAACGCCTGTGCCACGCTCTGGCTGCCAACGGGCATCTTCGATTTCGACATCAATCCGTGCGCTGACGGCCCGAAGAAGATGGTCGCCGGGGGAATGGATGTACCGCTGTCGAAAGATAAGGAGTAACAGCCATGCCTGTGTATGACTACAAGTGTCGCGAGCATGGTCTGTTCAACACATTGGCCACCATGGCCGACAGCGCCAAGCCGGCGGAATGTCCCACCTGCAAGGCGCTGTCAGCCAGAGTGATTGTGCTACCACCGGAAATTGCAGCCATGGACCCGGCAACACGTAAGGCCCGGGACAGGAATGAACGTTCCCGCCATGAGCCTGTGTTTTCAACCGCCGACCGCCGGGCGAACGACAAAGAGCACAGTCGCAGTTGTGGCTGTGGCTCGCCCAAACCTGGCAAGTCGATGTTGTTCTACACCGCCGACGGGAAGAAGATGTTCCCCTCCATGCGGCCCTGGATGATCAACCACTGATTGACCGGCGCTTAATCTGTAACCTGTTTGGCCCCTTCGGGGGCTTTTTTGTTTTCCCGCCTTGCTTAAACCCCCAGCGCAATGGAGAAGAACATCTTCGAGACGCAGTTGATTGAGTACCAGACCGGAGCACGGTTGGAGAGGTGAAGATTTGCACCGGAGTTCAGCGACAAATGACGCAAAACTTCGGAGAAAAATTTCAACCAATTGATTTATAGAAATAAATTAGTGAGAGTTTCGTAATTAGAAGACACAGAAGCCTTGCGAATAAAAGACAAATGACGCCTATTTCCACGGGGTGCTCCCTTGGTCTATCCTGTAGAACAATGATTTATAAAACTTAAAGCGAAAGGATGATGAAAGCTGTTGCGGAATTAGGCGCTGGCGGGATAGATGTCATTTGTCGCTGAATTAGCTGTTAGAAATTACGGGAGGAAGGCATGAAACGAGAAGAGCTCGAACCGCTTATCGTAAAGGAATGGTTGAAGCGGCCCGCAGATCAGCGCGGCGAGAAGGACATCTTGGCGTTTCACGGCCATCTGTCTCAGAGTCGCCCTGATCTTTTGTCGTTTCGTGCTTCGGGGGATAAGTATCAGGTGCTTAAGAGCATCCTCCGGAATCATGTCAAAGCGTGATTTGGAAGGGGCGGGATGCGTGGCTTCTTGCAGTCATTTTCTAACAAGTGACTGTGGTAACGGGGTAGAACCCCTCCTCTTTGTCTACAATTTACGGATGGTGGATGATTCTCAGATTAGTCATTCGTTCAATTGTGCAGGGCGGTATCAAAGGCGATTAGCATCGTTCGGCTGGTCAGACAATTATAGATCCTCATAACCAAGCCGTGCATCGGATGTCAAAACCTTCACTTCGTTCCCGCAAAACCGGGACAGATTTATTTAAGGCGTCTCAAGAGCAGGAATCGTGCGCGAATTGAGGGTCAGAAATAAATCTGTCCCGGTTTATCCGTCCGGTTTATCCCCGCCGCCACATCAAAGTGGTTTATTCCGACCTGCTGGGATTTATGAGTCGGCTGGATACCACCAAAGATGAGGACCACCAACAATTCTGGATGACTCGCCAGATGGCGGCCCTGCAGCTGGTGGATGCCGTAAAAGATGCAAAAGCGCTGCAGAAAAATCTGGGGCGTTTTCTGCGGGATGAGCGGTCACTCGCCCATGAGCACTAGTATGGAGCTGCGCCGGCATCTACTTTGGGTATTGAGGCAAGTGCGTGAAGTCGGCAGCCTGAATGTCCCGGATGATGTATGGCGCAACCGTCTGGACTGGGTGGATAGCGAAGCGGCTAAATTTGATTCCGGTTTTCGGCACCGAATCTTCAGCGATGCGCGCAATGGCCAGCTCAATAACCTGTAGGCCAGTTCACTCATGCACGATCTTGGGTATTCCGTCCGCATAACACAAAGCTTCCGCAACGTGTTGCAGTTAGGGCTTGCGGATGGGGATGAGTTACTGCGTGAAGCCCGCAGATTGGGCAGTGATGATGACGAGTTGCCGCTTATCAGAATGTGAGGATCAGCGCCATGCAGTGGGTTTATCAACTGATAATAAGACTGACGCTTACGGCAATTCCTCCAAATGAAAAAAGCCCCAAAGTCGGTATGAACGCCCAAAGAAATAAATAGCGAGAAACTTCGGCGTTGACGTTTCCTATTTTGCTAGCTGCGCGACGAAAATGACCAGGCAGGTTGCGCATTGCTAAAAACGAAAAAACCTGGGTGGTCCGAACGAGTCTACCGAACGGATCACCGCCCCATAAATTACGTCCAGTTGATGGGTTTAGGGTGGCCGCTGATATAATTTTTTCAATTTCTCTAATCTTCGGAAACGCCACAGTCATAATGATTAACGTACAAAGAAGGATGAGCCCGAACGCGACGAACATCGCGCAGGCAAAAATAAACTCCACTTGATCAGTCACGATAAACACCTTCGTAAATAATTTCTCCTCCACTCTCTCCAGCGCTACCACCACCGATGCCTCCCGCTACTGATCCTGCGGCCCCGACGATTATTGCGCAGGCGACCCCGCCGATGCCAGCGGTTGTCAAACCAACGACTGCACAGCCAGCAAGGCCGGCTGCCGCACCTAACGTGCCTCCTGCTGTGCTACCGATTACCCGGCCACGCTGGCTATACTTTACTTTTGTGCATTCTTGATCCGTGCCGGTTGTGCAGGCCTCCTTGATTCGCATTTCGGTCACTGCGATATCAAGTCCAATAGCAAGGTAACCGCCAAACTTGGCATATTTCGCGCCTGTGGCTAGCTTGTCGTAGTGGGTTGCATAGCCGGGGATATTGCCGACACCGGATTGTTTCCAATTGTGCACGATACTTTTAGATGAGAGTCCAAGAGCGATTTTAAGTTTCGGGTTGTCACCCAGTGACATGCTTTTGCGAGCGATTTTGCCCAATGAGAAATTCAGTCTTTTGAAAAGTCCCCGGCGCTTCTCGAAAAATTCTGTGCTGTTGAGGTGGCCATGCTTTTTGTAACTATCCTGATGGAGCGCCTCAAGATCTCTTAACGTAATTTCGATAGACTTGATCTGGTTTGCGATCATCACTG
>JAGPVT010000173.1 GCA_018066865.1 Marinobacter sp.
AAATTCAGAAGACCGTCCTGGATAAGATTGAAGCCCTCGTCAATTTCGCCAGAAAGTGTCTCGTTCATCATGCTCAAAGCCACAATCTGGTCCCGTGCTTCTGCATAACCTTTTTCGATACCGGCTCGGGCCTGAGACATCAAATCCGCCAGCTTCTCCATATCTGCACCGGCGTCGGTTTCTGTTTGTAAGCGGTTCTGCACAAATCCGAGAATCACGCTGGCAACATCAGAAGCGGTAGGTGGCTGAGCCTGTGCAGTGTATTTATCGGCGCCCGATACAGTTTTGCTCTGGCCGCCCATGGCTTCCTGCAGCCGTTGCTCCATGCGCGCGCGCATGGCATTGATAGCGTCCGCTGGTGTGCGGATAGGAGCCTGTTTGTCAACACGCGCTTCAGCAGTTATCCGGCCAGTTGGCCTTGCTTCAGCCGGGCCCGTATTCACTCGAGCTGTCACATCCGGCCCGCGACCAATGATTGGCGCTACCATAACTTTCTCCTCCGGCAAGGGCTTATATGGAATGGCTATCGGCAGGTTGTGACCCGGCATTAAGATTGATTGGTTATAAACCTATCAAACAGCTGCCGATTCGACCTACTTTTTAATCCAGTGCTCATCCACCTGGATGTACTGTCCAGACGGCGTTTTCTCAACCGCTTTCTGGCCCGCTACTGTCTCTACCTTGGTCACTGCAATGCCATGCTTTTCAGCGATGGCTTTGTAAGCTTCACGGCGTGCATCGTTGATGGCATCCACAATCTCCTGAGCTCTCTGGTCGGAGCTTACGGGCGCCAGATAACCCGTGGGTGTCTCACCCACCAGGCCCTGACTTTTGGCAGATTCGAGGGCATTCTTCGCTTCATCCAGGCTCATGGCCATTGCCGGCAGAGCCAGGCAGAACGCTAAAATCAGGGCACTGAATCGCGCAAATAATGTCATGGTCAACTCCTTAATAATTCGCTATTTACAAAACACCAAGGCAATCAGAACAGGCCCTTTTCGCTGAACAGTTCGTCCACGTCTTTATCAACCTTCACGTAAATTTCATGCTGAATTTTCACGTTCAGGTTCACGGTAATCGGCTCCTTGGGCGCAGCCACCTGAACGGTCGGGGTACAAGCTACAAGCAAGCCACCCATAACCAGGCCCGCAAACAGGGCGGACACACGCCGGGAAAACCTGGAACCAAATTGCGTCATATCGGTGTACTCCTTTGTTACACTTCACTCTAACAGGTCGCCTGACTCATCGTCAGGATTCCGTTCGCGCTTCTTGAACAGCTTTTTTACTCTCTCCGTCACGGCATCGCTCACTCTGCCGCTCAGTTGCAGGCTCCTGAGCAACGCCGGGATGTTCTCCTCCAAATTGATGTTCAACACCACCGGCTGGCCTTTGCCGACTTTTGGGCTGCTGCCTTTAAGGTGAAGCGTCAACACCAGAGTGCCGTTCTCATCATAGTCAATACCGCTACCCAGAACCGAGTAACGGAAATCCTCGAGCGCTTGTGCCACCAGCTTCATGGACTCGCTCTGGCTGGCGAGTGCCTTCAACCGTTCGGCCGTCAGTTGCAATCCCCCCCCGGGCTCAAGTGCATCAATACGCCCACGCTCCACTCTTATACCGGTAGCCGGGTCGAACAACACAGGCACAGTGCCGCTGAGAATACCGGTGCCCGCAAGCCCCTCTGTTGGGTATAACTGTAAAAGGTACGCAAGACTGAGCTGCCTGAGCTCAACAGGAATCGTCACTGGCGCCTGTGCCAGATCCCAGCTTCCTCGTCGGATGTGTATTTCGCCACCCAGAGCATCGGAGTTGGCGTGCTCCAGAGTCAGCTTCCCGGCGGCCAATTGCGCCAGAGGCGCTTCGTAAGTTCCGGCCAGGAGCACAGGCCCGACAGGTAGCCCGGGGTTCACTTCCTCCACGGTCAGCTCCGGCGTGGATAGTCTGATGCGATCGTTTTCCAGTCGGAACTCAGCGGAGCCGTTCATCTCGCTCCATGCGGTGCGATCGTAGGTGCCACTCCAGTCGGCGAACACCAGCTTGCCGGCCGCTGCCATCGCCCCATTTTGCGGTTGTTTATAGGTAGCGTTAGCACTGACGGTGCCGCCGGATACTGTGAGCAGTGGTGGCCAGGCTGAGAAAATACGAGAGAGCGCCTCGGCTTCCCGCTCTCCACTCACCCGCATCTTCCCCTCAAGCGTCAAAAGCCCCTGGTATGGAAACGTCAAATCCAGTTTCATCGTTGTTCCGGCGTTGGCCCTGAGCACACCTGCAACATCTGCGTGAGCCAGGTCGCTGTTCACCCTGCCGCTGAACTGCCAGGGTTGCGGCAACAACTGCGGGTGCCTGACCTGTTTTGCTTTCACGCTAACCGGCCCTTCAAGGCTTAACTTATCGAGTTCGCCCTGTTCCACCCTGTAGTTTGCGTTCAACGTCGTTTTTCCGAGATCTGCATGCAGGCCTTTGAGCAGCGTTTCGTTCGCCGTTGCCGTTCCGGCTGTCATCCCAGAAAGCGGCTCTAACCTTTCAACCTCAAGAAACGTGGGCTCACCAAATTTCAGTGCCGCAGTGGTGGTGTTCAACCAACCCGTCAGCGCAATCTGTACCCGAGGCTTGGTCAGTCGCCAGCCGGCCGCCTCCAGTTTGGGCAGGGCTGCGGTTAATTGGGTTTTCCCCAGCTGCACCATCCACGGCGCTTTGGTGGTTACCGCGAGATGTGAGCGCATGGAAACATTTGCGCCGCCGCGACTGCTCAATTCCACGTTGAGCGGCATCAGGGCGTCCCCGGAGCCTGTTTGAACGGCAGGAGAATTGGCGAAAAGAGGCGCCAAGGCTTGAGCAGGCCGGACAGACAGCATAAGCGAACTTGGCCGCATCAGCTCCGGCACCTTCCTGATCCACGCCGCCGGATGGCTCAACTCCAGATCGGCCTGCAGGGTTTCGGGTTGCCACTGGCCCTGATCGGCTTGCAGAGCGACCTCCACATTGCCGCTGATCGTTCCCAGCCCGGGCGCAGGCCAGGGCTGAGGCACTCGTGCCTGAACCTTCACATTCCCCGCTACCTGCGCCAGAAAATTTTCATTTCCGGGGCCCTGTAACTGCCAGCTGGCTTCCACAGAGCCCGTCTCCAGCTGCCCCGGCCACTGCTCTGAGGGAATGCTCTGCCATGTTTGCAGCCAGGCCAGTAACCAGTCTGTCCGGGGCAAATCGGGCATATTCACTGAGCCGCGCCAAGACACCAGGCTATTCGCATTGTGTTTGCTGTAGCCCGACTCCACAGACAAGTACCGCGTACCATCAATCGCCAGCTCTGCGGAGAAATCCAGATCGCCGTCCCAGGCCCCATCAAGGTTAGCCAACACACCTATCTGATGGTCTTCATGATCAAGCTGCACATTGGCATTGATGGGAAGGCGGGCATTTGCAACCGCGAGCGACGAAGAAGCAGAACCGGATTCCAAAACCGGATCAGATTCCGAGCTGGCAATCGACAGGCTTCCTGCCAGAGGGCAGCGCCCTGTCTCACACGGCAGAGTGACCTTGAACTGCTGAACAGTCATTTCTGAAGGCAGCCAGGCAGGTACTTCAGGCGGCCACTGTTTCAGTGATTTCTGCTCCCCTGCTAACTGTGCTCCGGGTATTGAGTACCAGTCCAGCTCCAGGTATGCAGCCGTCAGTGCCGTTAGCTTCGGCAGCCATCCTTCCCCCCATTCAGGGCTCCGCCACCCCAAGCCCAGCTCCTTGCCCTGCAACGCAATTTCTCTCGTCGGCAGTGACTGGGTAAGCCTTAGTTCACGCACAGATACACCACTGAACGATAGTTTGAGCCCCTGCCACTCCAGCGTCTCAATTCCGTTCTGTTGCAGCGCTTCGCTCCAGAAAGAGCGGACCGCCAGAATGCCGAACAGTATGGAGAGCACCAATACCGTAAACAGGCCCCATCCAAGTGGTTTCCATGCAATGCGCATTGCGGGCTATCTCCTGACCCGTTACCGGTGTTAAGTGAGTTCTACCGTACATTGGTTGATATAACTGAAACAGTTACAGTATCTGCATCCATCAGCCCGGACTAGCCTTTGGTCTACCGCCTCTGCATGAGGATTGATTTACGTTATGTTCTTTATGAGAAAAGAAAGAACATATTTCATGGAACACGGACAATGACGGACTTTTCCCGAGCCTCCTCACTCGCTCTGTTTAACGAGTATTGCCTGCAAACCGGGCTGGATTCCGCCACCATGCTCAAAGCCGCCAAGCTGCCGGCAGATACATTGGCGAACCCCGAAAGCCTGATTCCGTATTCGCGGTTTCTCAACCTGCTGGAATTGTGCGCCGAAAATCCGGAAACCCGCTGTTTGCCCTTGAGTATGGCCTGTATCAGGGCGTCGCTATTTTTTGGCCCTCTTCTCTATCTCATTCAAAATGCGCGCACGGTTGGGGAATCCCTGCAGGAGCTGACGCATTATTATCATCTGCATTCCAGCGGCGCCTATGTGGGATTTGAACGTCAGTGAGTATCCGGACAACGTCATCGTTTTCGGTGAGTAATCAGGAGATGACCGTGCGCGACATGAAAACTGCGTTTATCACAGGTGCCGGGGGCTTCATTGGCCGACACCTGGTAGAGCAACTGCTGGCAGAAGTTACCGGAGCACCGCCGCCCAAAAGCGTACCAAACATCGCCGCGAAGGCAGTGGCGCCAGTACTGGAATGGGTTGGCCACGCCCGTAAGCAAAAAGAACGTCCATCAATAACCCGGCAGTCATACCGGCTCATGGGTGGCCCCAATGAGTTCTCGACAGAAAAATGCGAAAGGTTGCTGGGCTATAAACCCGTGTTCAGTTTTGAACAGGCCATGCAGGAACTGGCGGACGAGTTCGAACGGTCATCCCGGCCATCGAAAAAGAGCGTGAAATCATGACATCGTGGAAACATGGCGCTCCTCGAGCTGCCTTCATCAGCGGCGGTGGTAGCGGTATTGGACTGTGCCTCGTGAAATCATTGATCAGCGAAGGCACGAGCGTTGCGGTTTTTGATCTGCGCGTGGACGACTCTGTAGTCGCCGAGCTGCAGAACAATGCGAGGCCGAGCCAGAAAATTGAGTTCTACGCGGCCGATGTTACTGACCCGGTCGCCGTAGAAGCTGCGATGGAAAAGGCCGCCAGCGACATGAGCCCACCGGATTTGGCGATTAATTCCGCAGGTATGATGCGCAACGGTGAATTTACAGTCCTGCCCTACGAAACGTTTGAACGGGCTGTTTAAACGTCCACGCTCACTACCCTGGTCAATTAGTACCCTCGGGCCCTTTAGCGCACACTCTTAACACTTCAGGGCTGATGTCCAGCTCAATGTCCGCTGCGATGTTTACCAATTTGAACTGGCTCCAGGGAACTGCTATCGATGAACTCTCCGTATCCACCT
>JAGPVT010000174.1 GCA_018066865.1 Marinobacter sp.
AGCCGCATCCGTACCCTGCTTGGGGTTCAGCCATTCGTCTGACAGTTTGGAAACTTCGGCGTAATCCGGAGTAATAGCAACGGTCTTGGTGCCTTTATAGCGCACTTCGGTAAAGAAGTGGGCGTCCGGAGTACGGGTTTGTGGAACGTTGGAGCCCCAGGCAATGATATAGCCCGAGTTGTACCAATCCGCAGATTCAGGAACGTCGGTTTGCTCACCCCAGACTTGCGGTGACGCCGGCGGCAAATCGCAATACCAATCGTAAAAACTCAGGCAAACGCCGCCGATCAGTGAGAGATAGCGGCTGCCAGAGGCGTAAGAAATCATGGACATTGCAGGGATTGGCGAGAAACCAATGATGCGATCCGGGCCGTGCTTTTTGGCGGTATAAACGTTAGCCGCACCAATCAGCTCGTTGACTTCGTTCCAGTCTGAACGCACAAAACCGCCCATACCACGGCGGGGTTTGTACTCTGCAGTTTTCTTCGGGTCTTCCACAATGGAAGCCCAGGCATCTACCGGATCATTGAACTGAATGCGGGCGGCGCGCCAAAGCTGCATGAGATGCTTACGCATTAGCGGGTATTTCAGGCGGTTGGCGCTGTACATGTACCAGGAATAGCTGGCGCCTCGAGGGCAGCCACGGGGTTCATGGTTAGGCAGATCCGGGCGAGTACGGGGGTAGTCGGTTTGCTGGGTTTCCCAGGTGACCAGGCCATTCTTGACGTAGATCTTCCAGCTGCAGGAACCTGTGCAGTTCACGCCGTGGGTGGAACGCACGATTTTATCGTGCTGCCAACGCTGGCGGTAGCTGTCTTCCCAGTCACGATTCACATCGTGGGTTTCGCCGTGGCCGTTCGCGAACGATTCGCGCTTTTTGCTGAAGTAGCTCAGCTTGTCGATCAAATGACTCATGGTCTCTCTCTCCATCAACCCGTCTGCAGGATCGCTTTTCCCGAATTGAGACCATTGTGTGGGAGAACAACCCTGAAATCTGCGTGGTTACTACCACATAACCGGCTTCTACCACCGAGGGGGTAGAGAGCCTATATCCCCGGCTGGAGAAGAGTCTGGCGCTCGTGGCTGCGGCTGAAGCGGCCAAACATGAACTGGCAGATACAAAGCAGAAGAAACAGAATCATGAACACAGCACTGCGGACACCCAGCCAGTGATTCACAGCGCCGAAGATAACCGGCAACAGGAAAGCCACAGAACAGGCGCTGACCAGCAGCAGCCCGGCAACAAACGCCGCATTCTGGCGGCTCTCAATAATCACCATTCTCTGCAGGCTACCCATGGCACACCCAAGCGCCATTCCGAGTACCACCACGAAGATACTTTCAACGTTCATAGGCAACGCGAATTCGACCTTGATGGTTGTTTCCACGCCTCGAATAAACAACGTCATGGGCGGGTACGACAGCACCACCAGGGCCACCAGGCCGACAGAGAGCGACCGGCCGATGACCCTGGGGCTGCCATAACGATCAGATAAACCCCCTCCCAGAATCTGCGCCAAAGCGCCAGGGATAATGAACCACTGCGCAAGCCTGGCGCCGGATTGCACCTGCAGTTCGAACTGCGAGGAAAGATAATCCGGAAGCCACAGCGCGAGGGCAAAAAAACTTCCTGCAATCACACCGAAGTAGGCACCCAGTTGCCATATGCCCTGACGCCTGAAACCCGCAAACATTACTTTGACTGAGGTTTCGGTTTCGGTTTCGGTTTCGGGATCCGCAATGGCATCTTCCGGATCCGTGAGTAGCAACAGAAGTGCAAGCACAAGCAGGAGCACAATCAGGTAGGCAAGCGGAACGCCTTGCCAGGAGAAGGCTTCATGAAACAGCGGAACAAGATAGTAGGTAAACCCGGCGCCAGTAACGCCTGCGCCAAACACACCAAGCACAAGACCAAGCCGCTGGTGCTGGCAGTTACTGGTCACAAACTGCATTCCAGCGCTGTAAAACCCACCGGCTAACCCGAGGCCACCTGCCGCCAGAAGATAGCCGGTGAAAGTATCTGTCGTCAGCAAAATCACCATGCAGACGGCAAGTCCGGCAAGGCAAACAAGCATAATGCGCCGGGCACCAAATTTCCGGGCGGCGAGCCCGGCTGGCACGGCCAACAGGGCGCTGACAGCCATGGGCATGGCGAGCAGCAAACCGAACTGCAGATTGCTGAGACTGAGCTCGGTGCGAAGGTGTATTCCGGCCACAGCAAAAAGCGTCCAGCTGCCGGCTGCGATAATAAATCCTGTTACAGCAAGCGGCAGAACCACAGCAAGCGATGCCAGTCGCTCATCCTCCTGATCCGCTTCTGACTTCATCCGTTAATGCCTTTGTGGTCCGTTTTAACACCAATTTTCAGTGTCAGCTTTTGCCCTGTCGCAGGTCAAAGACTATGATGGGATACCAACCATTGGGGTAATTGACTATCCTCAAGGAGGTATTCGAATCCGGCGACTGCAAAGACGAGATGCAATGAAATCCAGAAGCCCCCTTGTTAACAGGATTGCTATCGTAGTTTGTGCCGTTGTGCTGACATCCCTTGTCAGCATGGCTACGACCCTTGCGGTTTCGAAAAGCATTGAAGGGAACGCCACTGCCATTAATCTGGCGGGCGCCCTGCGTATGGGCGCGTTCCGATTGCTGGCTCATGCTGCAGGCCCGAGGGACAACAATACTCCAGGGGGCAATACCAGCAGCCTGGCAGACGACTATGAAGCCAGCCTGACGGACAGCTTGATTACCCGGGCAATTCCCGGTTCAGCCGATCACGCGCTGGCAAACCAGTACCGCGCCATCACAGCCTATTGGGAGCAGACCCTGCGCCCCGGCCTGGAGAATCATCCACAGGGTGCGCCCGTCAGCGCCAACATGCTTGCGGCCACAGAAAACTACGTAAACTCGGTAAACCAGCTCGTCAGCATGCTCGAACGGCGAACTGAAGCACGAATCGGCCTGCTGCACCTTATCCAGATCATCAGCCTGGCTTTCTCCATACTGATCATCATTGCCCTGTTCGTTGATCTGAGAAACCGGGTCCTCAAGCCGCTGCGTAAACTGGTCAGTATTGCCATAGCCGTTGGCGAACAGGATTTTTCACGTAAGGCGAACCTGCAGGGAAGTGACGAACTGGCACAGCTGGGCAGCGCGTTTGACCAGATGAGCAGCGAACTGGCACTCACCTACAACGAGCTTGAAGAGCGCGCTCGCAGCAAAACCGAGGAGTTGGAAGAGAGCCACGCGGCCCTTCAATTGCTCCACGCTTCCAGCCGCAACCTGTTTGCCAATCATGACTTGTGTGATGGTGCAGTCCCAATGTTGCAGGAGCTGGAACAGCTCCTGGGCATTGGACCAATTCGGCTTTACCTTCACGATAAAGAATCAGCAGAACCCGTGCAGGCGGTTACAACGGCCTCGACAGAGCGTCCCTTCTACTGCCGTGACCACCACTGCAACGCTTGCCTGGTAACACCTGAAGTCTACGACGAGTTGCCCATAGAAGAGCACGACGGGCGAAGGCTACTGCTGCCCATTCGGACCCCAAGCGGGCTCCTTGGCACTCTTGAGGTGTGGTACCCTGCCGACAAAGGACTTTCAAAAACAGCTCGCCGTCTGCTGGAGACGCTCAGCGACCAATTGGCTACTGCTATTTTCCTCGAACGGCAGATTACCGAACAGCAACAGCTTACGCTGGCCGAAGAGCGCACGGTGATCGCCCGGGAACTGCACGACTCCCTGGCCCAGTCACTTTCTTACCTGAAAATGCAGGTAGCCCGTATGCGTCGGCTGAACATTGAGGGTGATCAGAAAATTTCTTATGACGCGATACTGGAAGAACTGAGCACGGGATTGAACAGCGCCTACCGCCAACTCCGGGAGTTGCTGGCGACTTTCAGGCTGAAACTGGATACGCCAGACCTGGCTACGGCGCTGCGCAAAACCATCGAGGAATTTTCCGAACGGCTGGGTAAATCCGTGGGGCTTAAGTACAACATGCCGCCCCAGGCACTCTCGCCCAACGAGGAGATTCACACGCTTCAGATCATAAGGGAAGGCCTTGCCAACGCAGTCAAACATGCCGATGCTACCGAAATTTTTGTAGAGATAGTATTTGACTCCCCCCAAGTAAAGGCAAAAATACGGGATAATGGCAAAGGCCTGCCCGAAGGTGGCCAACCGGTCAATCATTACGGGCTGATTATCATGCAAGACCGCGCACGCACATTGGGCGGCCAGCTTACCGTACAAAATCATGCGGAAGGCGGCGTTGAAGTTGTTCTGACGTTCGTCCCCAAGAGCCGGCACCTGATTCCAACCGAAACATCGAGCACGTAGACAAAGGAAGCGAAGTACCATGCCTGATAAACCGTCTGATACACCTGCAAGCATATTGCTGATCGACGACCACCCTCTGCTGCGTCAAGGTATCAAACAACTCGTCGAGATGGAGAGTGACATGGTTGTGGCTGGCGAAGCCAGTAACGCGACAGACGGAATTCAGCTGGCGACAGAGCTTGAACCAGACCTCATCCTGATGGATCTCAATATGCCGGAAGTCAGCGGCATTGATGCCCTGAAAAAACTGCGGGAACTGAACGTAAGCTCACGTATCGTGATGTTCACTGTTTCTGACCAGGAAGACGACGTAGTCGCCGCTCTGCGCGCCGGCGCCGACGGCTATCTGCTGAAAGATATGGAACCGGAAGACATGATCGCCCAGCTACACCAGGCAGCGGTGGGCAAGATGGTTATCAGTGAACGGCTGACCACGTTACTTGCAGAGGCGCTGCGTTCCAACAAGCCGCAGCAGACATCACGACCGGATTTCGACAGCCTGACACCGCGGGAAAAAGACATCCTCCGGCTTATCGCAGAAGGCCTTTCCAACAAAATGATCGGTCGCAAGCTGGATATCAGCGACGGCACGGTAAAAGTGCACGTAAAACACCTGCTTAAAAAGCTCAGCCTGCGCTCCCGTGTAGAAGTCGCCGTGTGGGCGGTGGAAGAAGGTCTGCACAAGGGCTGAGCTATATCAAATCAAGTACCGCCGGTTTTGATTACTCTGGGCAGACCGAATTCACTGCCCGGAGTTGATTATGGCCCTGCCCCTGCCTGCCACTTTCCCACTGCTCACCAATCCCCTGATCACTGATTCTCTTGCGCTGCTTTCTGAGTACTTGCCCTCGCCGTTTCCTTTACTCGGGGTGATCGACCGCTCCATTCCGATTCCGATAAAACAGCTCGTTGCAGAAGCGCCCCTCAACCGGATCTTTGCTGAGGCCATTGCCGATGGCGAGTTTGACGATTTTGAGGGCCGCCGTATCCGGCTGGAAGTGAACGGTGGTCATCCCGGCATCACTTTCGGTTTTTGGGCAGGCCGGCTCCGGGTCCTGGAAGGCTCCGGCGAGGCCACCATTCGAGGTTCCTTATCTGCCTTCAAAACCCTCTCCGCACGCCAACAAGACCCCGACCAGCTCTTTTTCCAGCGACGCCTGATGATTGAAGGAGATACCGAGCTGGGACTTGCCTTGAAAAATCTTCTGGACAGCCTGGAGTGGGACCTTAATATCCGTCAATTGCTTTTCTTCTGAAGCCTTATGCTGCCGGCGCCAAATCAAATCCACTGAAAACCTGGTGACTTATGGATTTACCGAATCCGATGTTTGGCCCGCCGAAACAAGCCGGCGCAACCGACCCATAACGTCCAGGTTATTTGTCTCCATTGACTCCAGGGCTTTCAATGCATCGTCTGAGCGACCCTCATGGTGAGCACGCACAGCATCTTTGGCATAAACATGCACCAGTCGATGGGGCTCTTCAATAGCCCGAAAATTCATCTGGCCCGCATACTGTTGATTGCCGTCACCCTGATAATACCATTGCCCCAAACGGCACTCTGCTTCGCCAGGCAGGCTATCTGCTGTCCTACCGGAAAGTCCCGCCAGAATCTGGTACACCGTTAGCTTGATTTCCAGCTCTTCCAGATTGGCCAATTCGATTTCAGACAGCAAAGCCGCGTTGCCCAATGCTTCCGAGGACGTACTGGCGAGATCAATCAGTGTAAGCAGCCGGTCTCGTGCCCCTTCTGCCTCTGTGGCCAGCTTTTCCATTTCCTCGCTGTTGCAACGACTGGTCCCCGCAACGGTTTCTGTTTGCGCCCGAATACGAGCGATTGCGCCTTCAATTTCCTTGGTGGCCTCCCCCGCGCGAAATGCGAGACTTCGAACCTCTGTTGCCACAACACTGAAACCGCGACCGTGTTCACCGGCACGCGCCGCCTCAATGCTGGCGTTCAGTGCCAACAACGACGTCTGATCCGAAACGCCATTTATCACGTCTACCAACGTCGTTATGCTGCCGGTTTCCGATTCCAGAGATTCCATTTCCTGTGCCGAGCTGGCCGCACTTTCCCGGGCGCCCCCCAGCCTTTGCACGAGCGACACCATTCTGTCCCTTACTTGTCCAGATTCATCCCACGTTCTCAGCGCTTCATTGCGGCGCGAGCCCAGAAGCAGCGAAAGCTCACCAAAAGACCCTTTGAGCTCACTTAAGGAGTTGCCAAACTGGCCAAGCCCCGACATCAATCGTCGACCAAGTTCCTGCTGAGCCGTCACTTCTTGCAGCGCTCTGGTTTCGGCTTCGAGCCGGGCCTCGATAAGGCGCCTGTCTTCGCTGAGCTTTGCCGCACCCTCCTTGGCCGCAGACAACTCTTGCTCAAGCACTTCAACCTGTTGTTTGTACCGCCAAAAAAACATACTGCAACTCCATCAGCCAGTTAGATTCATATTATATGCATCTTATAAGGCGAGAGGTGTACGGAAATGTAACGATGCTCTACACATAAGATTGCAGCTTTACATCTGATGTCTACTAGACAGCAAGATTATAACCGCACCCCGAAAACGTTAAAATTCGATTCCAACTCCTCCCGAACCAATCGAGGCCATGGTCGGATCAGTAACCGCCTTTCTTGCCGGTACCAGCAAAGGCAAAATCCCACTCAACATCAAACGGAATCCACCATTGTCCTACACCAGTTTCTTTATCCTGATGACGATAAAAGCCCTGATAGGGAGGCGGGTTAATGTGATAAACCACATGGTATTTACCTGGGCCGTCGAGCTTGATGTTAGCACCGTAGTGCGGGCCATCAGAGGCCATCATGGGCATAAAAGCACCGACTTTTGACCAATCAGAACCTTCTTTGGTCAGAGCAAAGGCGATCCCCAGGTAAGGAACCCAAGCGTCGGCACCAAAACCGTTATCGTTACCGGGCAGCTCAGCGATATCGGCCTCAAGGTGGATATCCTTGTTGCCCATACCTGGCAGTTCCGGTGTCATCATGACCGGTTGCAGATACACCGCACCGATTTTCATACCGTGCTTTTCTAAGGGCTCCCCAATCGTCACCTCACCGGCAACAGCATGGCCGGCAAGTACCATACTGCCAGCCATCATGGCAGTAGCAGCGAGTGCGCGAGTGTTTTTCTTCATACTCTGTCTCCATTTTATGACGGTTTTATACCTTTTCAATCTGAGGCTTGCCCCAGGCAGGACATAAACATCAGCGACGCCAGATACAACCAGTGCATTCCGGACAAGCACCACTCCGTTATATTTTCAGCTATTCAGTTGACAACAAATCTCAGAGCACCGCCAGCCACCAGGCGGCGGCCATGGCGCTGCTGCCAGCCGCACTCGGCATCAGGGCCAGCCAGCGGTCACGATCAACACCCAGCCCCTCGAGAATTCGCCAGGCCAGCCAAATACTCCAGAGCCATCCGAAAAGAATCATCGCGACTTTCACATCGTCCACTTGGGCGGTGGTCATACCCAGACGAATAAAGGGAGTGAACAGCTCGGTTGCAAGCCCAATCATCAGCGCCATCAGCGCCACGGGGGCCTGGCTGTAGCCAATCTGAACGAATGCCTGAAACAGGCTTGCGGTACTGCCCTGCAACCGGGCCAGACCGGCACTCGCCAGAGATGCAACACTCAGCACCAGAGCAGACAACGCCATGACCGTCATCATGGTGCCGGTGATCAAGAAGAAATCGAGCCAGCGGAATACTTCCCGGCGATCCGGATGCACACTCATCAGCCAGGACGGCCCCGGCTCACCAATCCAGTACTGGCCTCGCTCAATAAACCAGGTGCCTATAACCTGCCGCCAGTCGTTGTAAAACGGCAGCATCAACCATAGGAAACCACCCAAAGCCACACCGGCACCCAGAAATATAAACAGGATTTCCCAGGCGTCCGGCGCATGATCACGAATGGATTCCAGCTCCTGACCCGGCCGACGGAATGACACGACCAGGCCCGCCGTACGCCCGGGCAGAATGCAACGCAGGCATTCGATACAGTGGCGAGTGGCCCGCTTACGGGGCAAATCGATATAGGTAGGGCAAATGGTTTTGTCGGTGAGCTCATCCGGCCCGGTTTTCCACTTCCGCGGAGAAAGCTGTACCGCACCAAGGCGAGAAAATACCCCCAGCAACAACCCGATCGGGCACAGATGCCGGCACCAGACGCGCTTGTTGTGCCCCCAGAGCCAACCTACGACGACAGCCAGTGCGAAGGTGCCACCAAATATTTCCAGAGCTGCCTCCGGGTGGTCGCGCACACCGGTGGTCTGGCCCAGCAGGGTGATGATAATGAAACTGAGAATGGGCGTGCCCGGCCAGCGGATCCATGCTGGCGCCTGCATTTTGAGGCCATAGCGGTTTGCCAGCTCCGACGCAGCGCCCATAGGGCACAGAAAGCCGCACCAGCTTCTACCAGTAATCACAACGGAAAAAAACACCAGCGGAAACCAGACACCCCAAAGCAGGTAGTTGGCCAGTACTCGCCCATCATCCAGAAAAGTCGCCTGCTCAGACGACTCGGGGAGATAAACCGGCACCACCAGCACCGCCAGAAATACCAGAAACATGAATACATGAACCCAAGGCAACCAAGGGCGAAGTCGTGCAAGAACACGCTCCACAATCGGGTGCGCGGTAGCTGATCCCGCCGCCGCATCAACAAACCGGCTGGCAGGAGGGGTTTCGGTAATATCTGTGACGGGAATCGGGTGCATAAGGTGACTCTTGAAGAACCACCCATACCCTATATCAAAACAATGCAAACAATAATGATTCTTATCAAGATTGACTTTTGAGCATGTCTTCAGGAAGCTACCAAATCCATACCCGGCTTGCCGTACCAATAACCGTTGCAGGGCGGCGCTTCAACCAACTGCAGAGGGTCGGTAGCTGGCGTTTCACCACGGCGTGTCTGGTCAAAGCGGTGAATCACTTCATCCATGCCTTGATGCTCTGGACTGAGACGCACGGTAGACACTCCCATTTGCTCCATATCCGGCAACTCCCGCAGCAAGTCATAGCGGGCGCCGGAAAGCGTTGAGGTTCCGTTAAGGCGAAACAGCTCCCGGGATTCACGGGAGCGCAGTTCCATACCATCCGGGTGCTGCAGGCAGCGGAACTCACAGTTGTCTTTGGGCAGGTTGTAGTGTCGGGCGGTAAAACAACGTGACGACCAGGCCAGCGGCAAAAAGCCCCAGGCAAACACCTCGGCCGGCAGATCAAGCCCCTCATCTTTTAGCTCATTGATCAGCTGGCGCAATGTATCGCGGCCCAACTCAACGGGCAGGCTCCAACCCTTCAACCCCTGTTTTGCCAGTAGTTTCAAGGTTGCGGTGTTGTAGATGTTCATACCAGGGCCCGTCACAAACGGCAGCTTGTTCTGAGTGGCCAGCTGCAAGGCGCTCTGGTCATTAGCTTCAACCAGATACTCCTGCTGGCTACAGATTTTGCGCAGCGCCCGCAAATCTGCCTCGGATTCGATCAGCGTTTGCGTGGAGAGCACCACCTGTTTGCCGGAGTCCTTGAGAACACTGGCAATCTCCAGCCAGTCGGCCAGCTTCAGTTCACGACGGCGGGAACAGACAGTTTCTCCCAAGTACACAGTATCAACCGGCCATTCGGCAGCGTTGGCGTAAAAATCAAACACAGTTTGTTTGGACCAGAACCAGAGAATCGGGCCCAGAGAGAGCTTCATCATGGGTTGTTCAGCCTCATTTCCATTTGCGGTGATAGGCGCCGATGGTGGTCAGACCACCTTCAGATAAACCCGCCAGCGTGCTGTTCCAGACAGGGTCAACATGAAAGTCACCGGAGCCGGCATCCAGCCTGTCCAGAGCCTGGCGCCAGGTGCGGGCAACATCTGCAATATAGGCCGGGCTGCGTTGCCGGCCTTCAATCTTCACAGCACTGATGCCCAGCTCTTTCAGTTCCGGCAAGAGATCCAGAGTGTTCAGGCTGACCGGCTCTTCAATGGCGTGATAAACACTACCTTCCACCTCGAAACGGCCTTTGCACAGTGTGGGATAGCCGGCGGATTCGCCTTTGCCGTAGCGATCAATGAGCACATCGTTAAGGCGGGATTCCAGGCCATCCGGAGTTTCCAGCCATCGCACAGCTTTGGCTGGAGAGCAGGCGCCACGGGTATTCGGGGATTCGTCAGTCAGATAGGAAGACAGATAACACCGCCCCTCCGCCATAATGCAAAGACTGCCAAAGGCGAACACCTCCAGCTCCACCGGGCTGTGTTTTGCGACACCGCGCACCTGATCTATCGATAACACCCGGGGCAAGACGGCACGGCGGATATCGAAGTTGTCTTTGTAAAAACGCAGCGCTTCGTAGCTAGTCGCAGAACCCTGAACCGAAAGGTGCCGGTGAACCTGTGGGTGCCTGTTAGCCGCGTATTCCAATAGCCCCATGTCTGCCAGAATAATCGCATCCACGCCTAGAGCAGCGGCGCGATCGACGGCGGATTTCCAGGTTTGCCAGCCATCCGGCTGTGGGTAGGTATTGATGGCACAGAATACCCGGGCGCCCTTGCTGTGCGCGTACTCGACGCCCTCGCCTGCACGTTTGTCGTTAAAGTTAAGTCCGGCGAACTGGCGGGCATTCGTGCTGTCTTTAAACCCCAGATACACGGCATCTGCACCGTTATCCACCGCCGTTTTCAGTGCCGGCAGACTACCGGCCGGGCAAACAAGTTCCATGGGCTGTCTCCAAGTCAGAGTTCTGCAGACCATACGCCGAGAGCTCTTCCGGGGCATTGATCTTTGTCAGCAGAGCCACTGGTTTCCGGTATAATCCCCCTCTCTACCCATTAAGGAATACTCTACGCACCATTACGTATATCTGCACATTTCCCTTTAAAATCATAAAATTAACATAGAACAACAATGTGTTACCGACATATACCTACCACCACAGATACCTCGCACTGTGAATGGTGCGAGCCACCGACTTTGGCCAAAATAGAGGCCATTCACGAACCTGAGGCCACCCGATGAAAAACTCTATCAACAACCTCTCCATGCGGGGAAAACTCATCACGCTTGTGGTTCCAGCTTTGCTGGTGATCATCTACTTTATGGTTGAAAGCATTGCGCAAAGTACAGAGCAACTGGGCGACATGCGCCAGTTACGTTCACTGGTTCAGTTGGCCGATGTCGGCGACCCTCTGATCGAGACGTTGCAGAAAGAACGCGGGCGATCTGCCGTGGTGCTTTCCAGCGGCTCAGATCGCGACGCGGCGCGCCAAGCCGAGCAGGCACTGACCAGCCAGCGCCGACAAACCGATACACGGCTCGCTGAGTACCACACCCGTATAACCAACCTCACACAAGAGGCCAGGTTCAGCCCTGCCGTCAGCAACAGCATTCAAGCTATGGAGCGGGACCTGGCCATTCTCGACCAACTCCGCAGCAACGTCGACAACCGCGCAATCAATGGTCGTGAGTCCGGCGCCCTTTATACCCAATTGATCACCGGGTTGCTCGACCGGATCCCTCTGGTCATTTCACGCTCTACCGACCCGGAACTGACCCGCCACATCAACGCCTACTACGCGTTGGCGGAAGCCGCTGAGTCGGCCGGTAAAGAACGGGCTGCGGGAGCCGCCCTGATCAGCAGCGGAGATTTCGACCTGCCTTCTATCCAGAAAATTGCCGGGTTCGAAGGTCACCAGCAAGCCTTAATCAGGCAAGCTAGCGCAATGCTACCCCCGGATTCCAAGCTGCTTGCGGTGCTGAGGGATCTGCCAGACACAATTGAAAACCGTAACCTGCAGGAAAAGCGCGACACCTTATTCAGCAGCCCCTCAGGCATGTACGCTCTGAACTCGGCGGAATGGTTTGATATCACCACCCAGCGGCTGGGTAACCTCAACAGTCTGCGCAAAGCGCTGCTGGACAGTACATCCGCTGCTGCAGACCAGAGCCTCGCGGACGCCCGCCAGGATGTGCTTGCAGCATCAGGGATCGCCGGGGCCGCAGTCATCGCTGTTTTTGCACTGATGCTAATCATGGTCAGCGCCATCAGCCGACAGATCAACAGCCTGCTCGATGGTGTGCGGTTCGCCATGGACAACAAGGATCTTACACAACAGATTCACATCTCCAGCAAAGACGAAGTCGGCACCATCGGACGCGCGATCAACGAACTGTTTGGTCGGTTTGGCAGCGCTCTAAAACACATCGACAACGCCAGCGTGCAACTTGCAACGGCCACCGAAGAGACCAGCTCTGTCGCTAGCCAGAATGCCACTCAAACCAAAAGCCAGCAGCAGCAGATAGAGCAGGTCGCTGCCGCGACCGAGGAGATGTCAGCCACTTCAGAGCAGATTTCCCGGAATACCCAGCAAGTGGCGGATGCAGCCAATACCGTCATGGAGAGAAGCCGCGCGGGTGAAGAAGTCCTGCAAGGCAGTGTGCGCCGCATACGCTCCCTGGCCAGTTCTGTGAAAGATGTAAATGACGTTATTGAAGAACTGGAGAAACGTAGCGGCAGTATCGTGGAAGTTATGGATGTGATCCGCAAGGTTGCTGACCAGACCAATCTTCTGGCCTTGAACGCAGCCATTGAAGCCGCTCGGGCTGGTGAACATGGCAGGGGGTTTGCCGTCGTTGCTGACGAGGTTCGCACCCTGGCTCGCCAGACACACGAATCCACTACTCAGATTGAAGACATTATCGATGGCTTTCAGGTGATCACTGAAAATGCCAGCCGCTCGATCATTGCCAGCCACGAATTGGCCAACGAAGCCAGCGAACAGTCCTCTGAACTTGAGCAAACATTTGCCGCCATTCTTGGAGACGTAAGCAGCATCTCTGACATGGCCACCCAGATTGCGGCGGCGTCCGAGCAGCAAGTTGCCGTAACCCGGGAGCTGGCAGGAAACATGGAAGCCGTCAGTGAAGTGGCCATCCTCACACTGACGGGCTCAGAGGAAATCTCCCATGTTACGGGAGAACAGGCAAGACTGGCCCGCCAGCTCCAGGATCTGGCCAATGAGTTCAAGGTTTCAGCAGCCTGAGCAGACTGTGGCGGGAGAGAAGTATCCGGGGCACGGAACGCCCCGGATTGAAACTCGGTTGGAGACTTGGTTGGAAGGAAGTCAGATGATGCGGGAAAACCGCTGGCTGGCGCCTTCTTTGCGGTAGAAGTCGAAGATCTGGCAGATGGCACGAATCAACAGCCGGCCGGCGGGCTCTACTTGCAGCACCTGACCATTATCACCAATCAGCTCATCGGCAATCATTGGCCTTAGGCGGGCAAGTTCGTCCGCAAAGTAACCATCAAAATCTTCCTGCCACTCAGCAGCAAACTGCTGACGATCCAGGCGGAACTGGCAAATGAGCCGGCCAATCACCCAGCGGCGAATGCGATCATCCCGCGTCAGGTTTACGCCTTTGGTAATCGCCAACTGGCCGGCGTCTATGGATGCCTCCCAGGCAGGCAGATCGTGGTTATTCTGGAAGTAGGCATCGTCGGTCTGACCGATCGCCGAGACACCCAGAGAAACCAGGTCGCAGTCCGAGTGGGTAGTGTAACCCTGGAAGTTCCTGTGCAGCCGTCCGGCACGCTGGGCCACGGCCAGGCTGTCATCCGGCTTGGCAAAATGGTCCATGCCGATGTATTCGTAACCCGCCTCAAGCAGGCGGTTGATGGTGTTGTGCAAAATGGTCAGCTTTTGCTGCGGCGAAGGCAGCGTGTCGTTCTTGATTCGGGTTTGCGGATAAAAACGGTCTGGCAGGTGCGCATAACTGAACACAGACAGTCTGTCTGGCGACATTTCGAGCACCGCTTCCAGGGTCTCTGCAAAGCTTTCCGGCGTCTGGTGCGGCAAGCCGTAGATCAGGTCAAGATTGATGGAGCGGAACCCGAGCTGCCGGGCCTCGCTCAGTACGGCTTCCGTCATTTCCCGTGGCTGGATGCGATTAACCGCTTTCTGAACTTCCGGGTTCACATCCTGCACACCCAGGCTGATGCGGTTAAAACCCAACTGCCAGAGTGTCGGCAGGGTGTCCTGATCCACTTCACGGGGATCAATCTCCACGCTGTAATCACGCTCATCACCGCTTTGCAGGTTGAACAGCTCTGCGTAGCCGGCCATTAGCTCCTGCATTACATCTTTCGGCAGGAACGTTGGTGTGCCGCCGCCCCAATGCAGCTGTTTTACCGGGCGATCCGAGCCAAAAAGTTTGGATTGCATGGCCGCTTCTTTCAGAACACGCTCTACATAAGGCATAGCCTTGTCGCGCTTCTTGGTGATTACCTTGTTGCAGGCACAGTAGTAACAAAGGTGCGCGCAAAACGGCAGGTGGGTATACAGAGAAAGCGGCCGGTTGCTGGCTTTGCTCCGCGCTGCAGCCTCTACCATCTGCTCCACCGGGTAGCTCTGGTTAAACTCCACAGCCGTTGGATACGATGTATAGCGCGGCCCGCTGAGATCGTAGCGCTTGATCAGCGCATCATCCCACATGAATTCCGGGAGGGTGGATTCAGCAGTCTGCGGTGCGGGATTGGAAGCCATAATAAAAACTCTGAGCGTGTGATGTGAAAGGTCAGCCGAGGAGCGGGACATTATATGCCAGGCCGGCTGCGCGCATCTTGATGCGAGTCATCTTGACGACCACCTGTTGACAACTACCCGAATTTTATCAGCTTGGGGCCTGAACTACCCTTGCGCACAAGGCGTATTCTGACTACCTACTTTGGGTAATGCCCCTCAGAACAAAAATCCGCCAGACGCCGGAGCGCCTCCTCTTATGACAAATCTGATTCTGATTCTTGGTGATCAACTGACAACCGATATCAGCGCTCTGGAAGGCGCCGATCCCAAGCGCGACAGGGCAGCTGGAACTTTGATGCAGACAACCGGCGTAAATGGAGCGGCAAGCCACCTGCCCCCGCACCCTTCAAGGTGGAGCCGGACGCCTGCCCGTTCAACTCACTGTACTGGCATTTCATCGACCGACACCGGGCTGATTTTGAGGGTAATCCGCGCATGGGCATGATGTACCGGAACTGGGAAAAGCAAAAGCCGGAGAAGCGCGAAGCCCTGCTAAAACGAGCCAAGTACCTGCTTGAGCACCTGGAAGAGATTTGAGCCAGGGCATCAAGGCGGCCCCACTTCGCAGGCAAGCACCAACGCCCAGAATTCCGAGAAATCATTCACCACCACATCCGGCTTGTCCGGATGCTTATGGGTACCGGGGAATATCCGGCTCAGCCAGGGCAAGTCCCACTGTGCGCCGTTAAAGAATACGGACGTCATGCCCGCACGCTTGGCGGCAATCACATCGGTGGTGCTGTCACCGACATACCAGACGCTGGGGTCGGGCGGGTAATCCAGTTTCTGCACCGCCAGCAAGAGCTGATCCGGATGCGGTTTGCGCAGTGGTGTGTCATCGCCGCAAACGTCCACATCAAACAGCTCCACCCAACCTGTATCTTCAACAGCAGCCAGTTCGTGCTCGAAAAACTCCCGATCGCGGTTGGTGATCACACCCACCTGAATGTTCAGGCGCCGCAAACCTTCCAGCACCGCCCGGACTTTTGATTCAAAGGCTTTCACTGTGCCGTAGTGATTGCGGTAATGATGATTGAACGACTTGTGAGCAATCTGCTTTGCTTCCTGATCATCTCCGAAGAGCACTTCAAAAATATCCGTGCGCGAAATCTTCCGGTCGGCCTTTACCTTGGGGTGAAGTTTGGCAAACTCACGCACATAAGCCACCAGCTTCGCGTCTTCGGGCGTTTTGCTGTCTTCAGGCGCCACCATTCGCGGTATTAGCCCGAGTTTGTGGAAATCCGGAAACATATCATCCACTGCGTGATACATGGCATCGAGGGTATCCACAAGCGTTGCGTGCCAGTCGAACAGTATCACCTCTGGCCGGATAAGCCTGACCACGGCAGGGTGCCAATCCGGCTCTATGCGTGGCTCGGGGCGGACAGGCGGAGGGAAAGGGCTGGGGCGAACTTCTGCTGGGGAATGCAGGAATTTCTCTGGCTCATCCCGCTCAATCAAGGCAAACAGATCCATCAACTCCTCAAAGCTGTTCAGCACGGCCAGAGGTTCATCGCGCCGGGTAAACCAGCTCCGAATACGGTCCGCTTCCCATTGGGCGCCGTTGTAAAAAATACCGGAAACTCCGGCACGGTTCGCGGTAAGCATGTCGACATAACTGTCGCCGATATACCAGGCGCGTGCGTCCGCCAGAAGATCGAGCCTCTCCAAAACCCGACTGATCACCTGCGGATCTGGCTTGTATTCGGTGACGTCGTCGGCGCAGACAGTGGCCTCAAACAGATTCTGCCAACGCCCCTCATCAACCGTTTTCAGTTCCTTGTCGAGAAACTCACGGTTTCTGTTCGTAGCCACTGCCAGCCGAATACCCATGGCCCGAAGCGCGCAGAGGTATTCATACGCACCCGGCTGAAATGGCCGAACCTGTCCGAAGTAACGCCGGTACGCCTGATTGTAAGCCTGGTGGGCAATCAGTCTGGCCTTTTTGTTGTCGCCAAAAATCGCACTGAATATGTCGGTTCGCGAGACCCGGCGTTCTGCGAGAATGCGCGGGTGCAAGCGCCGAAAAATGCGGATGTAGCGAACCAACCTGGCATCGTCTTCCGTGCGACACTGCTCTTCCGGCAGCAGCTGATCCACCAGCCCGAGCTCTTCCAGTTGCGGCAGCATATCTTCCATGGCGCTGAACATGGCGTCGTGGGTATCTACCAGGGTTCCGTGCCAATCAAATATCAGCACCGAAGGAGCTGACAGGCGATCACTCACGCGATTCATAAACAATCCTCTGGCGTTTCAAAAACGTATGACTGCCGCTAATCAGTTAAAGCCATATTGACCAAATATACAAAAGCCGCTCCAATGTTGTTTGACCCTGTATCAGCTACAGGGTTTTTAATGATGCAATCTCACTTAACCCTTTCAGAGCGCGCTCATGCACAGTCACGGCAATGGTCACAGCCACGCGGAACACTTCGATACCCACAACCGCGCTTTTGCCATTGCGGTCTTTCTCAATCTCGGGTTCGTGATCATTGAAGCCGTTTACGGCGTGCTGTCAGGCTCTCTGGCCCTGCTCGCCGATGCCGGGCACAACCTGAGTGATGTTCTGGGACTGCTCATGGCCTGGGTTGCCAGCTGGCTAGCCAGCCGCAAAGCCACAGACCGCAATACTTATGGCCTCAAGAAAACCACCATCCTGGCAGCGCTGTTCAACGCTTTGTTTCTGATTGCGGCTGTTGGCGGTATCGCCTGGGAAGCCATTCGCCGGTTCAACGACCCAGCCGACGTGGCAGGGATGACGATTATCATTGTGGCGGGCATTGGCGTGTTGATTAACGGCATCACCATGTTGCTGTTCCTCAAGGGCCAGGAAGGCGACCTCAACATTCGGGGCGCGTTCCTGCACATGGCTGCTGATACACTGGTGTCAGTAGGCGTAGTGATTGCCGGCGTGGTTATTCTGTTCACCGATGTGCGCTGGATTGACCCTGTTGTCAGCCTGGTCATTGCGGTGGTGATTTTTATCGGCACCTGGCGGCTACTAAAAGACTCTGTGAGCCTTGCCGTAGACGCAGTGCCCAAGAGCATCAATCCGGGTGAGGTGCTTGAAAAACTGAAGACTCTGCCCGGTGTGACGTCAGCCCATCACCTGCATATCTGGGCGCTCAGTACCACTGAAAACGCACTGACCGTGCACCTTGTAAAGCCGGATTCAGGAGACGACGACCGGGTGATCGAACAGGCGACACACATGCTGAACCACGATTTCAACATTCAGCATGTGACCATTCAGTGGGAACGCGCCATTACTGGCTGTCCGAACGCTTCCGGGTGCTGACTATGTTCTGGCATCTGCAACGCTGGGCCAGCTCAGCAGCTGCCTCTGGTTTCTTCAGGCAGTTTCACCAGCGCCGGCAAAATCAGTACCGCGCAGGGTGCATTGACGGCCACATACTCAACCGTGGCCCGGCGCATTGACCAGCGGCTGCCGGCGCATTTGGACACCAGAATGATCAGATCCGCACCGATATTCGCCGCCAGCGCCACCAGCTTTTCACCCGGCGTGCCGGCTATCACGTGAAGACTGGCGCTGTGCTTCATGGGCAGGTATTTACGCGCCAGCAGGCTGAGACTTTCCCTTACCTCATTTTCCCGATCTTCCGGCGCGTCTGTGGTCACATGGGGAAAGAACCCGGCACCACCGGGATTAAACACCGTGGCCAGATGCAGCTCGCTGTCTTCACCCATCAACCTTACACCTTCCTCCAGCGCCCGTTTGCCGTCGCCGTCGTCTTCATGATCTATGGCTAACAGTATTTTACGGTACATTCTGCCCCTCCTCTTTCCGCACATTAGTGCCTTCCACCTCCGGGAAAACACGCCCCTGTACAAGTTCGCTCACGGAATACCCGCGATGGTCGGCTCTCAAAGCCCGCAATAGCGACACTGCCATAAAAATAAGTAATACACAGAACGGCAGCCCCAGAGAGGTAATTACGTTCTGTAGTGCATCCAGCCCGCCTGCCAAAAGCAGGGTTGCCGCAATCACTCCCTGAGCAACAGCCCAGAAAATCCTTTGGCGCACCAGCGACGGCTGATCCTCCCGGCGCGTGAGCATATCAATCACCAGAGACGCGGAATCCGACGACGTTGTGAAGAAAATAACGATAATGATGATGCTCAGCAACGAAGACACCTCCGCCAGCGGGAAGGCTTCAAGAAAGGCGAAAATAGCCACTGAAGGATCTTGTTGCACCTGTTCTGCCAGCGCCACTGTGCCGTTCATTTCAACATTGATGGCGGAAAGCCCGAACACGCCAAACCAGACCAGGGTGAACACGGTTGGCGCAAACAGCACGCCAGCAACAAACTCGCGAATCGTGCGGCCCCGGGAGATCCGGGCGATAAAAATACCCACATAAGGGGCCCAGGTAATGGTCCATGCCCAGTAAAACAGAGTCCACTGCCGCTGCCAGTCCGATTCGGTATAGGTTTGGGTCCAGAATGCCAGCCAGGGCAAGGCATCAAAGTAATCGCCAACGCTCTGAACCACCCCCTCAGCGATAAACACCGTAGGGCCTACTACCACCACAAACAGGATGAGCAGCAACGCCAGCACAATGTTGACCTGGGATAAACGACGCACGCCCTTGTCCAGCCCCAGCGCCACAGATATGGCTGCGATGCTGGTAATTACTGTAATCAACAGCACCTGAATCCATCCCGTTGAAGGGATTCCAAACAGGTAAGTGAGGCCGCTATTCAGCTGTAAGGTGCCCAGGCCTAAGGAGGTCGCCACACCAAACAAGGTGCCCAGCACCGCAATCACATCCACCGTCCAGCCCAAAGGCCCGTATATACGGTCACCAAGCAACGGGTAGAACAGACTGCTGATGCGCATGGGCAGATTATGCCGGTAAGCAAAGTAAGCAATCGCCAACCCGGGCATGGCGAATATTGTCCAGGTGTGCAGGCCAAAGTGATACAAGGCTATGGTCATCGCATCACTGGCCGCGCGGTCGCTTCCGGCAACAACGCCCTCGAATGGTGGGTTGGCAAAGTGGGACACCGGCTCCGCTACGCCCCAGAACATCAGAATGGTGCCGATACCCGCAGCAAACAGCATCGTGAACCAGGTGAGGTTGGAATAATCCGGTCGGGAATCATCTGCGCCCAGGCGGATACTGCCATAACGGCTGACCGCAAGGCCTAACAGGAACAGCAAAAGCGAGGTAACCGAGAGTATGTAGAACCAGCCAAGGTTTTGCGCAACCCAGCCGGTCAGAACGCCGAAGACATTTGCAACGGCCTGATCAAAAGGTATGGCTAACGCAACAAACAGCGCCGCCACCCCGGCGGAGGTGAAAAATACACCCGGTATTGTCTGCAGTCCAAGCAAGCGTTGCAGGCGCTCCAGCAAGGTGAATCTCCCTGTTAGTGTTCACAAATGATAGGGTGACGCTCTACCATAACCAAAACAGCTCAATCCCGACACCGACCAGATCAATAATAACCAGGAAGTGCAGAAACGATGAAAATCGGTGAAATATCCAGGCGCTCATCTGTGCCGGTGGAAACCATCCGGTACTACGAGAAAATCGGTTTGCTGCCCAAGCCGGATCGAGACGCCAGCGGCTACCGGGCCTACCGCAACATGCACCTGGATCGCCTTTTGTTTATCAAGCGCTGCCGTAATCTTGATATGGCCCAGGACGAGATCCGCGAGCTGATCAGGCTTTCCGAGAACCCCGAAGCAGACTGTCACGAAGTCGATGCCCTTCTGGCCCGCCACCTGGATCATGTGCGTGACCGTTTGAAAGAACTCGCAAACCTCGAAAACACTCTGCAGCAACTGCAAAAAGCCTGCTCGGATGCTGGCACGGTTCAGGAGTGCGGCATTCTGGGAGGGCTCAGCTCTGAACTGGAGGATCTTCACGACAAGCCCAGCGACCACGAAAATCACGTGCCGGGCACCCACAGGCCAGGTAAAAGTTAAGATTCCGTCAAAACTGCCTGTTCGGTATTGACCCTGTAGCAACTACAGGGCTTTCAATAAAAGCCTACCTATACAAGAGGTGTTTATGGCATGCAGTTGCTCTGGACCAGAGCTCAAATCCCCTGCCCCGGGTTTTCGCCGTGCGCTCTGGATTGCTCTGTGGGTAAATCTGGCCATGTTTTTTGTGGAAGGTGTTGCCAGCTTGCAGGCCGGGTCTGTTTCTTTAATGGCAGATGCCATCGACTTCTTTGGCGATAGCGCCAACTACATTCTGTCGCTTTCGGTTCTGTCTATGGGCATGCTTTGGCGGGGCCGTGCGGCTATGGTCAAGGGCATAACCATGGCAGTGTTCGGCACGGTCGTCTGGGCGCGCGCGGTCTGGGTGATGCAGCAAGGAACCACTCCCGAACCGTTTACCATGGGATCAATCGGCCTGCTGGCTTTGGTCGCGAATCTCTGCGTTGCGTTTATACTGTTCCGGTTTCGGGACGGCGACTCCGATATGCGTTCGGTATGGCTATGCAGCCGGAATGACGCCATCAGCAATCTGGCCGTCATGGCCGCCGCTCTGGGCGTTTTTGGCACAGGAAGCGCCTGGCCGGATCTGACTGTCGCCGCCATCATGGGTACTTTGGCGTTCACGGCCGGCTTCAGCGTAGTGCGCCATGCCCGAGCTGATATTGCTGAGGCCCAGCGCAGCATCAGCACCGCCGCGAAGGCCGAAAGCCACTGACATAACCTTGATACCACCAGGATGCAAACGAGTCAGAATGCCAGCGAAATCATCACCGGGATAAACACCAGAGCGAATAGCGTGGTCAGCATAACCGTGCCTGCAGCCTGCCGGGGCGAGGTGTCCAGCAAGGTTGCTATAACGACGGTATTGGCTGCGATGGGCGTAATGGAAATCAGGAAGATGGCCTTGTGCACCGCAGGTTCATAAATGCCCAGAACCTGTGAATCCAGCCACCAGAATGCCGTTGCCACCAGTGGCCAGATAACGAATTTGCCGAAAAATGCCAAAGCCGTGAACCGCACATTGCCCACCAACCCACGGAAACTGGTAATGCTCATACCAATGATCATCATACCCAGAATGCTGTAGGCACCGCGCAGATTATCGAAAAGCGGCATAAACACATCGGGGATGCCGATGCCTGAGAGGTTGAGTGCTACGGCCGCCAGAAACGCGTAAACCGAAGGCAGCTTGGCGACTCGCCACAGAGACTCCTTCAGATCATACCGGCCACGGGCCGCCAGGTAGAACCCCACCGAGTTTTCGAACAGGGTCGTACCCAGCATACAAACAATATAAAGCCCCAGCCCTTCTTCGCCAAACAGCAGCAACGCCACCGGCACACCGAAATACCCGGTGTTGCCCGACCCCACACACAGCGGAATGATGCTGGCACTGCCATCGGTAATCACCCGCCGCGCCAGTTTGAGCTGCAGTATTCCCAGCACCGATGAAAACCCGAACACCAGAAACGGCAGAAAGATCACTTCAGGGGAAAGCGGAGCAGCCATAACACCGGAGAACACCACCGAGGGCGTAACAATGTAAAGCATGATGCCCGCAATATGCTTGCCACTGGCTTCGAGGTAGCGCCCTGCCACCCAGCCGAGAGCAACCGTGACATAAAGCGGAATCAGCTTGATAAACAACGCCAGCGCTGCGGCCATGATGGTTCCGGATACCCGAGTTCAGAAAAACAGACCGCGCAGTCTAGCATCTACCTCTCCAGAGGTAACTCCCCGGCGTAGTAGTGTGATTTCCTGCAATGATTGATAATCATCAACAGCATTGCCAATACATCTTTATATCCTAGTAGGGCAGTCAGGTATTCCACAACGACCAAGGAGAGAGACCAATGGCCGAACGCTTTACCAAAAGCATGGCCAGAAACATATATCTGGGGGGAAGTACATTCTTCGTCCTGCTGTTTCTGGTCCTGACTTTTGATACTCAATCGCGGGCTATGCCCGAAAGGGATAACAGGGATCAGCTTACCGAGCAGGTAGTCCGGGGCAAACACGTCTGGGAAAACAACAACTGCGTTGGCTGTCACTCCCTCATGGGTGAAGGTGCTTACTTTGCACCGGAGCTTGCCAACGTATTCGACCGCCGCGGCGGGGCCGACAGCGAAGTCTTCAAGGCGTATATGAACGCCTGGATGAACGCCATGCCCACCAACGTACCCGGTCGTCGGCAAATGCCGCAATTCAACCTGACTGACCAGGAAATCGAAGATCTGGCATCGTTCCTCGAGTGGACGTCCAAGATTGACGATAACGGCTGGCCACCCAACATCGAAGGCTAAGGGAGAAAACATGAAATACGAGTCTCAACGGGTCGCCATGCCCTACTTCATCTTCGCCCTGATTCTGTTTGCCGGCCAGATCGTATTCGGTCTGATTCTGGGCCTGCAATACGTGGTGGGTGATTTTCTGTTCCCGGAAATTCCGTTCAACGTTGCGCGGATGGTTCATACCAACCTGCTGATCGTGTGGCTGCTGTTCGGCTTTATGGGGGCAACCTACTACCTGGTGCCGGAAGAAGCGCAAACCGAGCTATACAGCCCGCTGCTTGCGTGGATCCTGTTCTGGGTTTTTGCCGCTGCCGGCACACTCACCATTCTTGGTTACCTGTTTGTGGATTACGCCACTCTGGCGGATATCACTATGAACAAACTGTTGCCAACCATGGGCCGGGAGTTCCTTGAACAACCCACGATTACCAAGATAGGCATAGCCCTGGTGGTGGTCGGCTTCCTGTTCAACATCCTGATGACCGCCCTGAAGGGCCGCAAAACAGTGGTCAACATTGTGCTGATCACCGGCCTGATCGGCCTGGCCGTACTCTGGTTGTTCTCCTTCTACAACCCCAGCAACCTGACCACCGACAAATACTTCTGGTGGTTCGTGGTACACCTGTGGGTTGAAGGCGTATGGGAACTGATCATGGGCGCCATTCTGGCCTACGTGCTGATCAAGATTACCGGTGTCGACCGGGAAGTGATTGAAAAGTGGCTGTACGTGATCATTGCCATGGCGCTGATTACCGGCATCATCGGCACCGGCCACCACTTCTTCTGGATCGGGCCACCTGAGTACTGGTTGTGGCTGGGCTCTGTGTTTTCCGCACTGGAACCCCTGCCATTCTTCATGATGGTGCTGTTTGCGTTCACCATGATCAACCGGCGCAAGCGCAATCACCCCAACAAGGCCGCTACGCTCTGGGCCATGGGTACGGCGGTAATGGCGTTCCTGGGCGCAGGCGTGTGGGGCTTCCTGCACACACTCGCACCGGTGAACTACTATACCCACGGCAGTCAGATCACGGCGGCCCACGGCCATATGGCCTTCTACGGCGCCTACGTGATGATCGTGCTCACCATCATTTCCTACGCCATGCCGATCATGCGCGGCCGGCCTTACGGCAACAGCAATACGGCCCAGATTGTGGAAATGTGGGGCTTCTGGCTGATGACCATTTCCATGGTCTTCATCACGCTGTTCCTGACCGGCGCGGGCATTTTGCAAATCTGGCTGCAGCGTATACCCGAAAGCGGTGAAGCACTCTCGTTTATGGCCACCCAGGACAACATCGCATTGTTCTACTGGATGCGCCTGGTTGCCGGCTCTTTCTTCATGGCCGGCCTCGTGGTGTACTTCGGAAGTTTCCTTATAAAAGGGCAAGCATCCCCGGCTGAGGAAGTCCGTGGCCCCGCCACTCAAGACTCGTAAAACCTCAATACAGGGCCGGAAATCGTTTTCCGGCCCTACTTATCCGGAACTGAATTGTGACCGTACAGCAAGCCAATCCCAAGGACACACTGCAGAGCAGGCGACTGATCACGCGGGCTGCCTTCTTCGGGTTGTTTCTGCTGGCACCGGTTCTGAATATTTTTCGCTATGATTTAACGGAAACCGAGTTTGTACTGCTCGGTTTTCCACTCTCGTTTAACCTGAATCTCGACTGGGTGGCGCAAAGTTCCCCTGTGGACGTCGCCAGCCAGATTCTGTTGTGGTTCATCCTTCCTATTCTGATACTGGTTCCCCTTGTGCTCTGGGTTGCCTGGAAGTGGGGCCGAATTTACTGCGGCTGGTTGTGCCCACATTTCTCTGTGGTGGAAACCATTAACCACCTGATGACCCGCATTACCGGCCGCCCGACTCTCTGGGAAGCCCTGAAAAAAGGCCGTCGCGGCAAGATTATTCACTGGACTGGGCTGTCTCTGGCCTGCGGCCTGATCGGGTTTTCCTGGGCCCTGGCTATGTTGTCTTACCTGCTGCCGCCCATTCCGTTATACACCGACCTGGTCACGGGCAATCTGAGCTTTTACCCGGCTGTGTTTCTGGCGGTAGCTACCTCGGTTTTTACCCTGGATTTCCTGTTCGCCCGCCATCTGTTCTGCAAATACGGGTGCGCTTTCGGCGTGGTACAGAGCATTGCCTGGATGACCAACGGCCGCGGGCGCCTGGTCACCTTCGACACCACCCGCGCGGCGGCCTGCCGCGACTGTACAAAAGCCTGCGACGAGGCCTGCCCTATGCGCTTGCCTACCCGCAGTCACAAACGCGCAAAGTTCTCATGCACTCAATGTCTGCAATGTGTGAGCGCCTGCCGTGAGGTCCAGAAAAACAACCCGGAAGGCAGTCTGCTGCACTGGGAACCTGGTAAACCCAGCCGGCAGACGGTTCTGATTCCTGTCCATCAGTTAAGCCGCAACCACCAACTTGACAGCAAACCCGCCAAGCAGCGGGTCTGAAAGGAGCTCGATATGGAAGAGTGGGTCGGCTACAAATGGCATGAATACATTACTCGCCAAGCTCTGGGTGAATTTCCCGAGCACGCCGTTTACCTGAAAGACGAAGCCCGCAGCCTGGGCATTGTATTCCGCGCTTTCGGAGGCGATCCGGCGCTCAGTCTGGTGACCGCAGAACCCCGACACTTCCGCCTGCGCAGGAAGTTTTTGCACAAACTCGCGGGAACACATCGCAAATTTGAGCTGGCCTGGCGCGATGAGCAAAACCTGCGTCTGCCGGAGCGAGTCGCTCGGTTCCCTTCCAAACAGTTGAACCGGGATCTCTATATCTGGCTTGCTGCACTCGCGGCTTCGCCGGTTCCGCCCGATAGCGATTGGTTCACCGGCAATCAGATTCTGGTGCAGGATGTCCTCGCGCGCTGGCCAGGGCTGGAAAAGGTTTACCAGCGCCTGGTCAAGCAAGTTTTGTACTGGCGCCCCGATCCGGAAAGCCTGACTGCCCAGGAAGCGACCCGCGAACAGGCTATCCGCCAGGCGCTCATACATCCGGGCAGCGTTCCTGCCCTTCCCGATGCCGACACCGATCCCTGGCCGGTCTTCCTCTGGTTATATCCTACTCTGGAGCAAGGAAAAGCCAGCGGACAGGTAACCGGCGATGAGGACACCCAGTCCAGCCCCGGTGGCCTGACGAAGAAGAACAAGCGCAAGCAGGCAGAGCGGGTGGAAGCCTTCAGTCGCGACCAGGGCCTGATGATCTTTCGGCTGGAAAGCCTGTTCTCCTGGACCGAATTCATTCCGGTTGACCGGGCGGGCGACGATACCGACGAAGAAGATGCCGAGGCCGTTGCCAATGATATGGACATGATCTCCGTTTCCAACGACCGCAAGGAAACCTCATCGGCCATCAAGTTTGATTTGGACTTGCCCTCGGAGGAACACGACGACTTGCGCCTTGGTCCGGGCATTCATTTGCCGGAGTGGGACTGGCGCAGTCAAAGCTACCGGGAAGCCTTCTGTTGCCTGCAACCCATGCTGGCAAAGGACGCAGCGCCTGCGGAACTTCCGGAAGATCTGCGCCGACCGGCAAAGCGTTTGCAACGACAGTTCAGCGCTCTGAAGCCTCTCAAACAATGGCAAAAGCGGCAACTGGACGGCGATGAGCTGGACCTTGATGCCTGCCTTGAGCGGGAAGTTCAGAACCGGCGAGGCCAGGGTGCTATCGACCAGAAGCTGTTCCGGCGCTGCCAACAAAGCCAGCGTGATCTCGCCTGCCTGGTTCTAGCGGATGTGTCGCTCTCGACCGAAACCTATATCAACAATCATCAGCGGGTTATCGACGTTGCCCGGGATGGCCTGCAACTGCTCAGTGAAGCCTTACAGGCCAGTCGCGATCCTTTCGCGCTGTTTGCGTTTTCATCGCGACGGCGCGACCACGTAAGGTTTCATCACCTGAAAGGCTTTGATGAACCCTATACCAGCGCCATTCGGGGTCGCATTCAGGCACTGGAACCGGGGTTCTATACCCGCATGGGCGCCGCCATTCGCCAGGCAACCAAACTGCTGCAGGCGCGCCACGAGCACCAAAAAATTCTGCTGCTGCTGACCGACGGCAAGCCCAACGACCTGGATTTGTACGAAGGTCGATACGGCGTGGAAGACACCCGCATGGCCGTGCAGGAAGCCCAAAAAGCAGGGCTGACGCCGTTTTGCGTGACCATTGATGATGAGGCCAGCGAATACCTGCCTTATGTGTTCGGCAGCAACAACTTCGTGGTGATCCGCGACCCGGCACAGTTGCCGCTGCAGCTCCCAAAACTCTACCTGAACCTGACACAGTGATATGACCAACCTGAACCTTGCTCCGGAAATCGATACGCGCCAGCTTCCCGGCGATATCGCGGTATGGATCTTTATTTTTGCCGAGCTGGCCGTGTTCGGCATCATGTTCATCGGCTTCGCAGTCGCCCGCAGCATGGACCCGGCCACGTTCCACGCCGGCCGCGAAGTTCTGCACCCTTTAATCGGGCTGCTGAACACTGCCGCCTTGATTACCGCCAGCTACCTGGTCGCAACCGCTGTTCATCAGCTCCGCCACAGACGTTCCGGCGTGCAATGGCGGCTATGGCTTGCGGTTGCGGTTTCCTGCATTTATACCGTGGGTAAACTTTATGAATACGTGAACCTGTACGGTCAAGGTTATAACCTGGGCACAGACACCTTCTTTATGTTCTATTTTTTCCTCACGTTCTTCCACTTCATGCACGTGATTCTGGGACAGGTCATTCTGATTGTTCTTGCGGTAAAGGTCGGCAACGGTGACTACGACGGCTCGGATATGAACGGTATGGAGTCCGGTGCTTCTTACTGGCACATGGTGGATCTGGTATGGCTGGTGCTGTTTCCGATGATTTACGTTCTGGCCTAGGGAGGGCTGGCGATGCTGACGGTTTATTTTGCACTGATGATTTGCACGGCCCTGCCAGTGATCGCACTAAAGGCCGGAATAGGCCCCGAGTTTCTGGCCTGGCTGGTTTTTGGGCTGGTGATAGTGAAAGCGATGTTGTTGGTCGACCACTTCATGGAAATGAAGCATGCACCGCGCGGGTGGAGACTGATTGCCCAGTCCTGGGCGCCTGTGGTAATTGTTGCAGTTGCGGGGTTTCATACGATTACGTGAGTGTACGAGGCCTCCAGACCCGAGAACGGCGGCGCGGAGGCAACTCCAAATCTAACAGGCTAAAGCCACCTAGTCGGGAAGTAAGGCATCTTCTCCGACATTGCTTGCGCCAGAGAGATTATCCCCCAAAGCACAAACCCGGTGTGCAACGCGATTGCCCAGACCAGGGCAAACGTCCCGAAGTGACCCACATCGCCGAAAAACATCCAACTGATAGCAACGCCCGAACTGATCAGGACGAAACCAATCACTGACATGAACATGGCCGCTCGAGTATGGGCGCGGCGCAGTTCATTGGTTCCTGAACTATTAATGAACAGCCAGAGCAAAATCACAAAACCAATAACCGGTGTTGCCAACAAATTCAACAAATACCAGACAACTGGTACAACCGCTCCGCTAGCGGGTTTCTTCCGGGCGCCCGAATACTGCATACACCACCTCCATTAGTGAACTGACTGTTGCTTCGTCGTCTGACAGCGGCTCAATCATGCCCGCGCGACAAGCTGCCGCCGTTGGCAAACCGGCGCGTATCAACAACGCTGTGTGTATCAGCAGCCGCGTTGATGCCGCTTCTTCCAGGTCGTGGTCTTTCAGATTGCGTAAAGCGGTCGCAAGGCTCACGAGCTGCTGTGCGAGGTCGCGGTCGCAACCGGATTCTTCCACCACAATGGTTTGCTCTGCATCTTCGGAGGGGTAATCAAACCGTAGCGATACGAATCTTTGGCGCGTGCTGGGTTTCATGCCTTTCAGCAGACTCTGGTATCCCGGGTTGTAGGAGACGACCAGCATAAAGCCCGGTGCTGCGGTCAGCAGCTCACCCGTGCGCTCTATCGGCAGCTCGCGGCGGTCGTCCGCCAGCGGGTGCAGCACCACGGTTGTATCCTTGCGGGCTTCTACCACTTCGTCGAGGTAGCAAATGCCGCCTTCGCGCACGGCGCGGGTCAGCGGGCCATCCTGCCAATAGGTGCCTTCCGGGCCGATAAGGTGCCGCCCAACCAGATCGGCAGCGGTCAGGTCGTCGTGGCAGGCTACAGTATAAACCGGGCGGTTGAGCTTCTCGGCCATATAACGGACAAACCGGGTTTTACCACAACCTGTGGGCCCTTTGATCAGAATCGGCAGGCCGTTGTCGGCTGCGGCTTGGAACAGTTCTATTTCATTACCAACTGGCTGGTAAAACGTCATGTATTACAGTCCTCTGTTACTGATCGTCGGTTCTGGCAAAGCCATAAACCCATTCTGGAAAAACAGCAAACGCCTGCTTGTCGTCCGTTCGCCTCAGGTGGCTAAGCGCTTCCTCACAGGCCAGGGCCTGATCACTCCAACCGTCACCCCGGTACCAGCCTACGGTCTTTACCGGATCACCGAGCCAACTGATCACCAGATCCCGACTTTCAAGAAACTGGCCGGCAAATCCTGCCTCGGAAACCGCAGCGTGGGTGTTGTTATGTAAAAGAAGACCCAGGGCAGAGCTGAAGTCTCCGGATTCATAGAGTCTTTCCGGACCCGGGTGGACTCCGGAGGCCCCTAGCGCAGCAAGATGTAGCGCGGATGCCAGCGGGTCCTCGCCAGCAACCGTGGCCAGATCTCGAGCCTCCAGTTCGGAAACTGAACGAACTCCCGCCGTTCTGCGGGTTATCCAGGCCGGGCGAGGCCACTCGCCATCGCGGTTCTTCGCACTCAACACCATCGTCTCCTGGCTACCTTGCGCTGACAATCGGAACATCAGTGCGACCATGGGAACTTTGCGATCAAAACGGATGTCGGCCTGACACCCTTGCTCGGCAAGATGCTGGCCAAGACGATAACGTGCAACGTCTGTTACGCTGGTTACCGAGTCTATAGTCAATAGAATTGGCGAAAGCTCTCCTGCCGTTGCCGCGCCGGCCATACAGAGCATCAGCACGGTAAATACTGATGCTCGAGCGTGCTTATAACCCAAGCACATGGGCTCGGCTGGTAAAGAAAATGCCGCTGGGTTTTTTCGCGTCCAGTTCTGCAACGGGTTCCAAAGTGCGAGTGTTGTATACCGTAACCCGGTTGTTGTCTCTGGACGACACCCAAACCTCTTCACCCCGAGGGGTAAATTCCATGTGCAACACAGCCTTGCCCGGCTCCAATGTGCGGATGATTTTGCGTGTCCGGGAATCAATCACCTGGACCACATCATTTTTCGGGTGCGCAAAGCTCACCCATATTCGCCGGTTGTCCGGGCTGGCCATCACGAAAACCGGCTGGCCCTGTACCGGAATTTTGTCTACGAGTGACCAGTCATTCATATCTGCCACCAGCACCTGATGGTGCCCTACAGCTGGCACAAACGCTCTGCCGTCAGCAACGGTCCAACCCTCGAGGTGCGGCATCTTGTATACAGGAAGCTGCTGTTCGCCTTTGCCATAATCCGGCAGGATCTCGGTGACGCCTGCATCGGTATCCCAGAGGTCAAGCATAGACAGGCCATCTTCGCCAAACAGGCCTGCAATGTAGTAGCGCCCATCCGGCGTGATCATGGAATCGTAGGGCGCTTTACCGGCTTCGAAACGAGTCACTTCAGGCTTGCTGCCAGCGACACCGTCTGGCATATCGAGAATCCAGATCTGCCCGGCATCAAACAGGCTGAACACAAAACGGTTGCCCGGTGCGTCTACCAGGCCAACAGTTTTGGACTGCGCGGTTTCACCGTCTTCCCGGATATAGGTAGCAGGGATATCGGCGACCAGCTCAAGAGTCTGGCTGTTAAAAACCTTCACCCCACCTGGCTCGTAATTGGACACCGCAACGTAGCGGCCATCCTGGGAGATAGCACCACCAATGCTGTTACCAGACTGGATCACTCTGCCAACAATAGACTGCGTGAGCAGATCCACTTTGGTAAGGCCGCCATCACGGCCAAATACGAAGCCATAACGCGCATCGCGGGAATATACAATGGAAGCGTGAGACAGATCCCCCAGCCCTTCAATACGGCGGATCACGCTGTGGGTAGTGGTGTTGATAACCAGCAAAGAACCGGTCGCCCGTTCCACGATCAGGCCCAGGTCGCCGGTGCCCATCAAGCTATCAGCCATGGCGGCAGGTGCCGCGTTCTGCGAACCATCGTCAGAAACAGAAAGAGCTTGGCAACCACTCACCAACACAGAAAACAGTGACAGTAACAACACGCGCTTCGCACAGCGGGTTATCCGAAACATCTGATACATCCTCCGGGCTAATTGTCAGGGCGAGACCAGCTTGCCGGTCTTTAACTGATGACTGATCCATTCAATATCGGCGGGAGCCAACAAAGGCTTCCAGGGTGGCATGGCGGTGCCCGGGACGCCTTCACGGATTATCGCGGCAATGGCTTCTTCAGGCAGGTGATTCAGGTTTTCAGGCCGTAAGGACGGGCCTAGTCCACCTTTAAGGGTCAGCCCGTGACACGAGCCGCAGTCCTGCACCACAAAGTTTTCCAGATCAGCCAGGTTACGCGATGGCTCTAACTCCTCGCCTGCCAGCAGTGCCGGTGTCAAAGTAAACAGCATCAATAACACCATTGTGGCGCTGACCTGCGGCCTGGCCTTACCCCTTTCGGAACCGTTCACAGCTCGCTTTCTCCCGTGGATCTGTAGCTGATTCTACATGGTGATGCCGTCAATCAAACTCACCTTTGATATTGGTTAAAAACACCTTCGGCCACAACAACTCTTTGGTTATACCCATGGGTGGGTACCCACTGGACAAAAAACATATATATGATTTTAATCAATGTTCATCAGGGTAAAGAAGAGAAACCTAACGACACTCTTAAATCAAAGGAGAGAGCCTGATGAGAGCAACAAAACCATTCCTCAAACCACTGGCGCTTGCCGTGGCTGTCACGTCGTTCGGCGTGATGACCGCAAGTGCCGCCCCGAAGAACGCCGATCCGGCCGAAACCGCCTATGAAGGCACCTCCAGCCCCATCGCTTCGGAGTCTGCCAAAATCGTCCGCTCACCGGGCGCGCCAGACCTTACTGATGCAGAGTTTGAAAAATCCAAAAAGATCTTCTTCGAGCGTTGCGCAGGTTGCCATGGCGTGTTGCGCAAAGGCGCCACTGGTAAAGCTCTAACCCCGGACATCACGCAGGAAAGGGGCATCGACTACCTCAAGGCCTTCATCACCTACGGCTCCCCCGCCGGCATGCCGAACTGGGGTACATCAGGTGACCTTACCGAAGCCGAAGTCGAGATGATGGCCAAGTACCTGATGCACGAGCCACCTGCTCCCCCTGAGTGGGGCCTGGCCGATATGAAAGCGACCTGGGAAGTGCTTGTAGCACCCGAGGATCGGCCAAAAAAGCAAATGAACAGCCTGGATCTCCCAAACCTGTTCAGTGTTACTTTGCGTGATGCTGGCGAAATTGCACTGATTGATGGCGAGTCCAAAGAAATTGTGGAAGTCATCAAGACCGGTTACGCGGTTCACATATCCCGC
>JAGPVT010000184.1 GCA_018066865.1 Marinobacter sp.
CTGCCGCCGGATGTGGCGGAAGCCTTGCAGATTGAATCGGGCGATCCGGTGCGGCTGGCGCCCCTGAAAGACAGAGCAAAGACAGCGGTAAAGGCGGCAGGCTGAAGTCCTTTAAAATCCAGTATCGGAGGTGAAGTGATATGGCAAAACTGACAGGCGAACTGTTTATCGGCGGGCTTTGGCTTCAAGGCCATGGAGCCGCGTTTGAGTCGGTTCAGCCCGTTACCGGCGATACTGTTTGGGAAGGTTCCGGTGCCAGCCTCGCGGATGTGGACGCAGCGGTGCGTGGCGCCCGGGGTGCCTTTTTAAAATGGCGTCGGAAGAGCTTTGCCGAACGTCTGGCGGTTGTTGAGGCCTTTGGTGAATTGCTGGAATCCAATAAAGAAGAGCTCGCCTACCAGATTGGTCTGGAAACCGGCAAACCTCTGTGGGAGTCGCGCACGGAAGTGGCGGCCATGGCCGGCAAGATAGGTATTTCTGTGAAAGCCTATAACGATCGCACTGGCCATTCACAATCCGACGTAGCAGGTGGCCATGCGGTACTGCGCCATCGGCCCCACGGAGTTGTTGCAGTATTTGGCCCTTATAATTTCCCCGGCCATCTCCCGAATGGCCACATTGTACCTGCGCTGCTTGCGGGCAATACCGTCGTATTCAAACCCAGTGAGCTGACGCCAGGCGTGGCGGAGCTGACAGTGAAACTCTGGGAAAAAGCAGGCCTGCCGGATGGCGTGATCAATCTGGTTCAGGGGGCGTCCGATACCGGCAAGTCACTTGCCGGGCACCCAATGATTGATGGTCTGTTTTTTACTGGCAGCTCAACGGTCGGCCATATGCTGCACCAGCAGCTTGGTGGCCAGCCGGAAAAAATTCTTGCTCTGGAAATGGGTGGCAACAACCCACTTATCGTTCAGGACATTTCTGATGTTGACGGGGCGGTGCATCATGCGCTGCAATCGGCGTTTCTGTCGGCTGGACAGCGCTGCACATGCGCCCGGCGTTTACTGGTTCCCAAAGGCAAAAAGGGTGATGAATTTCTGGACCGGCTGGTGGCCGTGTCTGCCCGTATTCAGGTGGGCGAATTTGATGCCAAGCCCCAGCCGTTTATGGGCTCGGTGATTTCTGCGCAAGCGGCGGAAAAGCTTCTGGCCGCTCAGGCCGATATGGTGGCGAAAGGCGGGAAATCCCTGCTGGAAATGAAGCAGGTCAAGCCGGGAACCGGTCTCCTTTCGCCGGGCATTGTGGATGTGACGGGGCTTGAGTTGCCCGATGAAGAGTTCTTCGGACCCCTTTTAACAGTCTATCGTTACAAGAGTTTCGACGATGCTTTGAAACTCGCCAATAACTCCCGCTATGGGCTCTCTGCCGGCATTCTCTCCGACGACCGTAAGCTCTACGAGCGTTTGGTTGAGGAAGCCAGAGCCGGCATCGTTAACTGGAACCGCCCGCTAACCGGGGCCAGCAGTGCGGCGCCCTTTGGTGGCGTGGGCGCCAGCGGTAACCATCGTGCGAGTGCTTACTATGCGGCAGATTACTGTGCCTGGCCCATGGCGTCTCTTGAAGCTGGCAAAAGCGAGCTGCCAGAAAGCCTGGCACCGGGCCTGAATTTCGATTCCTGAATTGCAGTTACTGAGCCTCATTCCCTGAATCCGGATGGACGGAACTCTAAACCATGGTTAAGCATGCAGTAGAAGCAAACTTTGATGGCCTGGTTGGCCCCACCCACAATTACGCGGGCTTGTCCTGGGGTAATGTGGCATCGAAATCCAATGTGAATGCGGTATCCAATCCACGGAAGGCGGCGCTTCAAGGGCTGGCCAAAATGAAGCGGCTGGCAGATCGCGGTTATGTTCAGGGCATTTTGCCTCCCCATGAGCGCCCTCATATTCCATCGCTGAGAGCGCTCGGCTTCAGCGGCACGGATGCACAGATTCTGGAACGGGCCGCTAAATCCAGCTCGTCCATTCTGGCGGCCGTGTCTTCGGCTTCCTCAATGTGGACAGCCAATGCCGCCACCGTTTCACCCAGTGCCGATACCACCGATCACCGGGTACATTTCACGCCAGCGAATCTGAGCGCCAAGTTCCACCGCTCCATTGAGCACGCCGTGACCGGCCGTACTCTGAAGTCTATCTTCGCGGACGACGGATATTTTGCCCATCACCCGGCACTGCCTTCGGTCGGCCATTTTGGCGATGAGGGCGCGGCCAATCATACCCGGCTTTGTGGGCGTTACGGTGAGCCAGGGGTGGAGCTGTTCGTGTATGGCCAGGCGGCCTTTAATGAGCAGGCACCGGCACCGCAAAAATACCCGGCGCGGCAGACCCTCGAGGCCTCGCAGGCCATCGTTCGTCTGCACGGCCTGAAAGACGGGAACCGGGTGTTTGCCCAGCAGAATCCGGCAGCCATTGATGCTGGCGTATTCCATAACGACGTTATTGCCGTGGGCAATGGCAACACCCTGTTTTACCACGACATGGCGTTTCTGAACGAAGAACAGGTATTGTCAGATATCCGTGCGCGCCTTACCGGAGCGGAACTTGAGGCAGTTCGTGTAAGCAGTGCGGAGGTGCCCCTTGAAGACGCAGTCGCCTCGTATCTGTTCAACAGCCAGCTACTGAATACGCCTGATGGCATGCTGCTGGCGGTTCCGGGGGAGTGCCGCGAAGTGGCCTCTGTCAGCAAATATCTGGATAAGCTGCTAGCCGCGGGCGGGCCGATTACGGCGGTGGAAGTGTTTGATGTGAAGCAGTCCATGCGCAACGGAGGCGGCCCTGCCTGCCTGCGCTTGCGTGTGGTTCTGAATGACGACGAGTTGCAAGCCATGCATCGCGGCGTGATTCTCACCGATAAGCTATACGAACGCCTGACTTCCTGGGTTGCAGCGCATTACCGTGATCAGCTTGCCCGCGAAGATCTTGCCGACCCTATGCTTCTGGATGAAGTGCGCAAGGCACTGGATGAGCTGACCGGTATTCTGGGTTTGGGCTCTATCTACGACTTCCAGATTTAGGCGCTTTTCAGTGCCTCATCAGGAGGCGGCGATTGACGATGTCAGCATATCCATAGTGTGCCGGATCAGATTCTCGGCGGGAAAGCTGTCGCCGCTCTCACCGGCTTCCGACTGGCATAGCAAAATGACACCGTGCAAGGCCCCGCGCAGATAAAGAGCGGTCTGTTCCGGGCTTTTGATACGCTGGCGGCTCATCGTACCGTCCTCAAGCCCCAGTTCGATGGCCTCTACCATCAGCTCCATAAGTTCTGATTTCGAGCAAAGCATCTCCATGGTCTGGGTCTCGTCGGCCTCTGCCATGGCGGTTGAAGCTTTGGTGAGTGCTGAGAAATAATCCGGCTCGTCCAGGTAGAAGCGGTAGTAGGATTCTCCCATAGCCCGTATTTGCGCCAGCCCCGTATCAGCGGTGTGTTTCGCCTTTCGGAAGCGCTCAGACAGGCTGTGCCCGGCCCTCAGCATAATGCCTCGCTGAATAGCGGCCTTGTCCTTGAAGTACACATACAGCAGTGCCCGGCTCAGGCTGGCCGTGCGTGCAATGTCGTCCATGGATGTGCGCTCGTAACCCTTCTCCGAGAAAGCCCGCTCTGCGGCATCCAGAATGGCATCATAACGGGCCTGCTTCTCTCGTTCGCGGCGTGTTTTCAGAACTTCAGTCATCCGGTCCTCTCATCAGAGTCTTTCACAGGCTATTTGCCAGTGGGAGAATGAAAGCCGATTATTGACATAATGTCAAAGAATGACATTATGTCGAGATCGATAACCGGATTTCCGCAGGAAGCGGTATCGACATCAACTTGAGCAAGGACGAAAGGATACCTTATGACACCATTCCGCATCCCTGTTGCCCTTATTTTTCTCGCTGCCAGCGGCCTGTTTCTTTCCGGTTGCATGGCCGATGATGTACAGAAGGCACCTGGCGAGCATTTGGTGTCAGTGCGCGTTTCAGAAGTCACCGGAGGTGAAGCTCAGGAAATAACCCTGCGGTTTTCCGGGATTGTGCGCTCAACCCAGAGGGCAACCTTGACGTTCCAGGTCAGCGGCACACTGAGAGAGCGTGCGGTAGAACTGGGCCAGACCGTTGCCGCTGGCGATATACTCGCCAGGGTATATAACCCGGCGCTGGAGCCTGCACGGGATTCAGCCAGAGCCAGGCTGGACGAACTGAGAACCGGATACGATCAGGCTAAACGTGAATGGGAGCGGTCCAGCCGTTTGCATGAACGTGGTGTGGTCTCTGAGCAGAACCTGGAGCAGATCGCTGCCAGACGCGATTCTCTGAAAGCCAGCGTTGCGACAGCCCAGGCCTCGCTTTCAGAGGCCACTCAACTGCTGCAAGAGAGCACCCTGAGAGCGCCGTTTGGCGGGCGCGTTGAGGCGCTCCTGGTCGAAAATGACGAGTTTGTCGCCGCCGGTCAGCCGGTTATGCGCTTGTCTTCGCCGGAAGGTAAGGAAGTGGAAGTGCGGGTGCCGGCTTACCTGTTGGCTCATGTGGCGGTAGATCAGGAGCTACCGGTGTGGTCTGTGCAGAATCGCATTGAGGCCCCGGTGACCGGCTCTGTTGTTGAAATTGCCCAGGCGGGTGCAATCCGTGGTGAACTTCACCCGGTTCTGGTCAGCCTGCCGGTCAACACCCTGGATACGGGTGAACCGGTGGAAGTAGGTATTACACCGCTTCGCGAATCTGCGCTTACCGTGCCACTCCTATCGGTTATCCGCAGCGCGGACGGTATGAGGGTATTCCGGGTGCGCGATGGCGTGGCACGCCGTGTACCTATAGACGTTGAGCGGGTGGTTGGCGAGCGTGTTGTAGTGCGCACAGGTGAGCTGGAGCCCGGCGATCAGGTGGTGTACGCGGGCATAACCCGCCTCGCAGACGGTGATGCCGTGGAGGTGCGTTAATGACGCGCCGGTTGCTCAACTTCCAGCGTTTATTGGGTATGGTGGTTACTATGCTTTGCCTGTTGGGCTTGGCTGCGTACAGCACCATGCCGCGGCAAGAAGATCCCTCGTTTCCATACCGCGCCGGCCTGATCTCGGTGAGCTATCCCGGCGCCAGTGCCGATGCGGTAGAGCGATTGGTGCTCAGGCCGCTGACAGACGAGCTGCGCCAGGTGGAAGAAGTGGACATATCCCAGGGCACAGCCCGCACAGGCGTTGCGCTCGTCAGATTGCGCCTCAATGATGACATCTATGATACAGACCCGGCCTGGGACCGCATTCGCCAGGCGATGGAGCGTGCGAGACAGGATTTCCCGGACGATGTCGGCCAGATGGTTCTGGATGATCGGCTGATCGACAACCCTGCTATTGTGCTGGCAATTGGCGGCGCGCCTTCGGTGAGTGAATTGTCTGATGTGGCCGAACGACTTAAACAGAGCCTCGCCGATATTGCCGGTGTTTCCCGCATTGAGCTGGAAGGGGATGCCGACGAACAGATTACTCTTGCGCTGGACGATGCTGCGCTGTACCGGTTGGGTATCTCACCAGCCCGGATTCTGCAAACCCTGGCTCAGCGTAACCAGACTACGCCCGGCGGCTTTGTGGTGGTGGACGGTCGTCGGTTATCAGTGCTTCCCAATACCGAGTTTGCCGATATTGATGCCATTCGCGCTACCCCCATTGAGCTTCCCGATGGATCCCAGGTGCCGCTCGCAGCGGCGGCTGACGTATGGCGTGGCCCCGCCGAGCCGCGTCAGCCGGAAACCTGGTTTGATGGCGAGCGGGTTGTACTGCTGTCGCTGATCATGGAAGAAGGCACGACGGATGCGATCCGTTTTGGTGAGCGGGTGCGGGAGCGGGTTGCGCAAATTCGTCCTGACTTTGAGCCTTACGAAATCCGTGAAATGTTCTTCCAGCCGGATAAAGTCTCGGATCGTCTGGATAACCTCGCCTGGAGCCTGGTGCTCTCTGTTCTGATCATTGTGGCGGTGGTGTTCACCGGGATGGGCATTCGAATGGGGCTGTTGGTGGCTTCGATCCTGCCGATGGTGGCGTTGATCAGCGTTGGACTTTACGACCTTGGCGGCGGCGTACTGCACCAGATTGCGGTGATCGGCATGGTGATCTCTCTGGGCATTCTGATCGACAACGCTATTGTTATTGTTGAGAACATTCAGGGCCACCTGGACGAGGGCATACGCCGCCTGGATGCCCTGCGCAAAGCTGTCAGCGAACTCGCCGGGCCACTTGGCGCCTCCACCGGCACCACACTGGCCGCCTTTGCGCCTCTGCTGCTTGCCAAAGGTGGGGCGGCAGACTTCACCCGGGGTGTGCCAGTGATGATCATGCTCACTCTGTCCGTCAGTTATCTGCTGGCGATTTCCGTGGTGCCTCTGCTGGCGGCCCGCTTCCTCAAGCCTCGCCGCAATGCCGAGGCTGACCGGTTGATTGGTTTGGCCCGGTTTCTCGGTGGACTGGTTTATCGTCACCCCCGGCGACTGATCGCGACCGGTATCTTGCTGGTTGCCATGAGTCTGGCCATGACGCCGTTTATGGCGCAGCAGTTCTTTCCCAATGCCGACCGGCCCCAGGTGATTGTTGAACTCTTCATGCCCGAAGGCACAGACCAGTCGCGCACCGCAGAAGCCGCTGCCGATCTGGAGCAAGCCATACGCACACGGCCGAATGCGCTGAAAATCCATCGGTTTGTCGGCTTTACCGGCCCTGCGTTCTATTACAATCTCCAGCGTGCACCCCAGGCGCCGAACAGAGGCAGGCTCGTGGTAACAACGCCAACGCTGGAAGACACCACCGAAATGATCCGCTGGATCCGTGCTCATGTGAATGAACAGATGCCCCAGCTGGATGTAACGGTAGGCGTTCTTGGGCAAGGGCCGCCAAGCATTGCTCCGGTGGAGGTGCGCGTTTACCACGCCGATGATCAGGCGCGCACGCACGCGGTAGAGCAGTTGTTCAGCGCGTTACGCCAGGTGGAGGGCACCGTGGATGTTCGGCACGATCTGGACATTGGCGTACCCAGCATTGCAATCAACGTAGACGATGCCACCGCTGCAAGATACGGGCTTACCCGGGCGGACGTCGCGCAGAGCCTCTACGGCCAGAGTTTTGGTGTTGTCGCTGAGCGCTATCGCCAGGAAAAAGATCCGATTCCATTGGTTTTGCGGTCGCAGGAAGGCACATCATTGCCCCTGGAGCGACTGCTTTCGGTGAATATCTACAACGATCGCGGACAAGCGGTTCCTCTGTCTGCCGTTGCCAGCGTGGAAACCGCATGGGAACCAGCCGCACGTTATTTGCGCAACGGTACCCGGCTTAACACCGTTACTGCCAACCTCCTGACCGGCTACAGCTTCAGCCAGGCACTGAGCGGCCTTGGGCTCGCGCTGGAAGAAAACCCTCTGCCTGAAGGTACTCGTCTGGAAATGGGCGGCGATGCCGAAGGTTCCGGCGACGCGAACGGTGCTTTGCTGACAGCAGCTCCGATCGGCATACTCTTGCTGTTGTTTTTCCTGCTGCTGCAGTTCAATTCGTTCCGGCGTGTTGGCATCATCCTGTTAACCGTGCCCCTGGCAACGGTAGGTATTTTCCCGGGCCTGGTGCTCTCGGGATCACCCTTCGGATTCCAGTCATTGCTTGGTGTGATTGCACTGGTAGGCATTGTGGTGAACAACGCCATCGTGCTGCTTGATGTGATGGACAGAGAACTGGAGAACGGTGAGAACATACACGAAGCCATGCGCAAAGCCGTTGTGCAAAGAACCCGGCCCATCCTGCTGACCACGGCAACCACCGTGGCCGGCCTGCTGCCGCTGGCCTTCTCCAGCTCCACACTCTGGCCGCCCATGGCCTGGGCGATTATTTCAGGCTTGCTGGCCTCAACCATACTGACCCTGCTGGTGATCCCTGCGGTATGCACGCAGTTGATCAAGGTGAAGGTTGCCGAGCCGGAAAACGCCCCGGCATAGCCGCCCCCTGTGCCGGCGGGCTTACCTGGGCTTTATCATCAGGCCCACCCGCTGGCCAACCGGTACATCCCGGTTCGGAAACACAATCGCCTGAGGCGAAAGCTCTACCCGATAACAGGTATCGTCATCCTCCCAGATGACGGTGCCTGGCGGGTATTCGGTAAAATTGGCCACGTCATCTGGAATGTGAAACCGGAAGTTCTTCCCGGTATTCAGAATTTCATGCACCACCTCAAAAATCGTGAGATGGTCAAACGGTGCTTGCTTTGCCGAGCATGGCTTGCCACAAAAACGCTGCCGCAAAGCTTTCTTGATCCCCTCAAAACGCTGCAGATCATTCTCTCCGAATGGCCTGACCTTGCCCAGCTCCACGGTAAAGCTTTCAGCCCCCAGCGCGGATGAAGAAAATGACGAAAAGGTGGTTCCTGCCTTATGCTGCAGCAACAAGGCTTCCACCTCCGCTTCCAGCAGAAAATCGCACTGCCCCTCCGGCACCTGTCGGCCCTCAACAAACGGGTAAAGCGCAAACTTCTCTCGTTTAGATGGCCTTATGGCCGTGTGCAAATCGTAATGGGACAAGGCTTGCGGATGCGCCATGGCAAACTGACGGCAAGCTTCTTCAAGAAACTGTGCCCGAGCCGCTTCCGGCAAATCAGCATACTCATGCTTGCCATGAGCACCGTTGAACAACCGGTTAAGATTCGCATCCAGAAACCGCTCTCCGGCCACCATGGCTGGCGGGTTCCCCAGAATCAGTAACAACGGACATGCCAGTAGCCACTCCCCGTTCAGCAGTTCGCTGACCAGCGCGTTCAGAACCTCAATAGGTGCAGTTTCATTGCCATGAATGCCGGCAGAGACTAACAGTGTTTCCTGATTCGGATTGCCGCGATCAGCTGGCGGACTGATATGCAAAACACCGACATTTTTGCGGTTGATACGAGTGCCATCCGGGAGCGTGGTTTTGATTTCCGGAAGGTCGGCTGTGGCGTGGGTGAGAGTGTGCGACAACCAGTTAGAACTGGATTCAAAAAGATCTGAATAAGCAGCCATAGAACCTCCGAAGGGCTCAGGAACCCACAGGCCGCTGATGCCTCAACAAATGATTTTCAAGCTTGCGGAACGCAAATACCAGGATGAACGTCAGCGCCATGTAGCAAAGTGCCACAAAGATAAACGCATCAAACGGCGCGTAAAACCGCGAGTAAATATTCCGCGCTGCACCCGTCAGATCCACAATGGTTACCACGCTTGCAATCGCGCTCGAATGCAGCATGAAAATCACCTCATTGGAATACGCCTGAACCGCACGCCGCGCCGCACTGGGAAGCACAATGCGCCGCATCCGCATAAACCAGTTCATACCGTAAGCCTTCGCTGCTTCAATCTCACCGTGAGGCGTTGAAACAATCGCACCACGAATAATCTCCGTGGTATAGGCGCAGGTATTCAAAGTGAAAGCCAACAGCGCAGGGTAGAAAGGTTCCCGGAAAATCTCCCACCAGAAGGTTTGCTGGATACCAGGAATCTGAGCAACGCCATAGTAAATAATATAAAGCTGAATCAGCAGCGGCGTGCCGCGGAAAAGGTAGGTGTAAAGCCACACGGGGCCAGACACAAACGGATTTTTAACCGTGCGAAGAATCGCCAGCGGAACCGCAAAAACGAGCCCGATAATCAGGCTCAGAAACACCAGTTGAACAGTTGTAACCATCCCATCCCAGTATTCCATGATGGTCAGGGCGGTAAAAATGTCGTTTTTGTTCAGCCAGGCGGCGATAAAGTCGGGTGGCATTATCAGCTCTCCTGAATCACGCCGGCGTTAGCTCGTTTATCGAGCCACTTGATAAACAGCTCCGAGCCTGCCGTGAGGGCGAGGTACACAAACGCCACCGGAATGAAAAAGTGGAACGGCATGCGCTCTGCCTTCGCTGCTTCCTCCGCCACACGCACCATATCTGTGAGGCCAATAATGGAAACCAGCGCTGTAGTTTTGAGCAGCACCTGCCAGTTGTTACCGATGCCGGGCAGGGCATGGCGGAGCATTTGCGGAACCATAACCCTGCGGAAGGTATGCCAGTTGCTGAACCCGTAGGCACGTGCCGCTTCGATCTGGCCGGTTTCAACCGCGAGAAAGGCACCGCGGAAGGTTTCCGTCATGTAGGCGCCAAAAATCAGTCCGATCGTCACCACGCCGGAAATGAACGGATTAAACTGGAAGAAGAAATCGACTTCGTAGGTTTCCCAAATATAGTCGGAGAGCATGTTTACGCCCACCTGACCACCGTAATAGAACAGCAGCATCATCACCAGATCGGGAACACCACGAATCAGCGTGGTGTAGGCCGTAGCGATGCCAACCGCTGCACGGCTGTTCGACAGCTTTGCAGCCGCGCCAATCAGCCCGAGGGCTAATGCGAGGGCAAGAGACAGGAAGGCAAGTTCTATGGTGACAACTGCTCCGCTAAGCAGTTCCGGCCCATAGCCTTTCAGATCAAACATGGGAGTGTCCGGTGATCAGGGGCAGTCATAATGGCTGCCCCTGAGGCTTGTGTGTTCAGATCTTTACGTCGTACGCGAAGTATTTCTGCATGATGGTGTCATAGGTACCATCTTCTTTCAGGGTGCGAAGAGCAGAATTCACGTCCCGGGCAATATCTGCGTCGCGCTTGCGCATGGCAACACCCACGCCTTCACCCAGCTTGACCGCCTCGCCAACTTCTTTGAAGCCTTCCTTGGAGAGTACAGTCTGTTCGCCCACCGGATAGTCTACGAAGACCACATCCAGACGCTGGCCTTCCAGATCCAGAACCATGTCATCTGCGGTGGTGTAACGCTTGATGGTTACTATGCCGCTCATTTCCTCGGTCACATAGGTGTCCATAGTGGTGCCACGCTGAACACCGACCGTTTTGCCTTTCATGGCGTCCATATCGGTAACATCGGCGTTGAAGCCCTCAGGGCCAAACCATCCGCCCGGAGTGTTGTAGTAGGGCTCAGAGAACAGAACTCGCTCCGCACGCTCTGGAGTGATCGACATGGACGACATGATCAAATCGAACTTGCGAGCGAGCAGGCCGGGGATCATGCCGTCCCATGCCTGGATCACGAACTTGCAAGTTGCGTTCATCTGCTCACACATCGCCTCAGCCAGTTCCACTTCGAAACCGGTCAACTCGCCATTTTCATCTTTGTATTCGAAAGGCTCATAAGGCACGTCGAATGCGATGCGCAGGCTTCTGGGGTCGGAACTTCCGATGCTCGTGTCCTGGGCTTGAACACCTCCCGCCATAAAGGCGAAAGCACAGCTTGCCGCGATAAACAGGTTTTTCATGTGTCACTTCTCCAGTGGATCGCCTCGAGGGCGTTATTTTTTGTGGAAGTTCTATATCCAAGAACAGTTACGATAGCACTGCACATCAAAACTTGGGAGCCAGGAACTGTTTCATGCGTTCCGAGTCCGGATGGTCAAACACCTTCTCGGGTGTTCCCTGTTCCTCGATAACGCCTTGATGCAAAAACAGCACCTGGGTCGACACATCCTTTGCGAACGCCATTTCGTGGGTTACCACGATCATGGTGCGGCCTTCCTCAGCCAGGCTTTGCATAACCTTCAGCACTTCTCCGACCAGTTCCGGATCCAGCGCCGAGGTCGGCTCATCAAACAGCATTACCTCCGGCTCCATGGCCAGTGCCCGTGCAATGGCCGCCCGCTGCTGCTGGCCGCCAGACATCTGCGCCGGATAATAATCCTTGCGCTCATAGATGCCGACTTTGTTCAGGTAAGCTTCGGCGCGCTCAATGGCTTCTTTTTTGGGAACCTTGAGAACGTTGATGGGCGCTTCGGTAATGTTTTCCAGCACCGTCATGTGTGACCAGAGGTTAAAGCTCTGGAACACCATGGAAAGCTTGGCGCGAATGAGCTCTACCTGCTTGTTGTCTGCGGGAATCCGGTCACCCTTGCGGTTGTTGGTAAACCGTATGGGGTCGCCGTGCACAATAATATCGCCCGAGGTGGGTGTTTCCAGCAGGTTGATGCAACGCAGGAAGGTACTTTTTCCGGAACCGGAACTGCCAATCAGTGAAATCACATCGCCTTTTTTTGTCTCCAGCGAGATACCTTTGAGTACTTCAAGCTGGGCAAAGGTTTTGTATATGTCCCTGCAGATCAAAGGCGCTTGGTCCGCCATGCGTGGCTCCTGAAGCTGTCATTCAAAGGCGATTGTTTTACGGACTGTAGCGCTGGAAATCAATACCTTGTGCACACAGTTTAACGGTTTTTCAGCGACAATTTCCGCAGCTTATTGTGGCGCAATGAGTGTTCAATGCAAGCATTTTGCCGGTTTCAATCCTGGGCGTTTTGATGGCTAACCGCAGCCTCCTGCTCAACCGGAACACGGATCAACGTGCTGCCTTCCAGTTCCAGGTCTCGCATGGACTTGCTGACGAAGCGCACGTGGGCCATGGCCAGTTTTTGTGCGCTGGCTGGCCTTCCGGAAATAATGGCGTCGTATAGCTGGCGATGCTGAAGCACAATTTTCTTGCGCATTTCGGCGCGCGGATTGAGATTGGCGACCGATGCCTGCACGGTCATAAGCATCATGTTTTTGAGGCTGTTCAGCACATGAACCAGAATCGGGTTGTGGGAGGCCTCCACAATCGCCTGATGAAAACCGTGATCCGGGCGGGCATTGCTCAGAGGGTCTGTTTCTTCCAGCGCGCGGAAGGCTTTGGTTATCCGGTGGCGGTCAAGGCTGGTCGCTCGCTGCGCGGCCAAGCAGGCTGCCTGCCCCTCGAGCTGCTCTCGAACTTCCAGCAAATCGTAAAGCGTTCGCGGATGACCTTCGAAAAGGTGCATCAGGGGACCTTGCTCACGGAGATCACCAGACCCGGGTACCATTGTGGAAACAAAGGAGCCTTTGCCGTGGCGGGTTTCGATTACACCACGCCCCTGCAGTTCGTGGAGCGCTTCACGGATAACCGATCGCGATACCCGCAGGCGCGCTGCAAGTTGCCGTTCTGAAGGTATTTTTTGTTCCGGCGCCAGCCCCCCGTCGAGGATCAGCCTTTCCAGCCGGTAGGAGATTTCCTGTGAAATAGCCATTTTGTTGCCTGTGCGATCACTGGTCTGACCAGTGCCTGTTGTCATTATTGTTATTAGGCCTACGCTTCCAATTGCATGCAAGCCCTCTGAATATGGCTGGTCCGGAGGGGTTCGTCCATTTTTACAAATTCAAAAACTGGTCTGACCAGTGCCCTCTTTGCTGGACTAAACAGGTGTCGCCTACGAGTATTCTTTTGGGTGCCGGGTATTATGCTGGTGCCACTCTGACTTTTATAAAAGCATAACAACAATTTCAGCGGAGATGTCTCAATGAAATCGAGCAAGACCATTACAAATAATTGCGGAGCCGGTGCGGTTTCGCAGCGTAGACGTTTTCTCAAAATCGCAGCCCTTGGTGCAGCCTTCGCTGGCGCGTTGATGATGGGTGCTGGCCAGGCTTATGCTGCAACAACCTGGAAGATTCAGTCGGTCTGGGATGCCGGTACTGTCGGTTATGATCTGTTTGAAGAATGGTGCGAGAGCATCGAGGAAAAAAGCGGCGGAGAGCTTATTTTTAAACCCTTCCCCGCCAAAGCCGTTGCAGCGGATAACAACGCGCTGTTTGAGGCTGTGCGCAATGGCGTATTGCAGGGCATGAATCCGTTCACTCTTTACTGGTCTGGAAAAATCCCGGCATCGGTCTTTCTGTCCTCTTATCCTGCGGGTCCGGATCAGCCGCACCAGTGGGACACCATGTTCTACTCTCTGGGAATGTTGGAGAAGACTCGCGAAATCTATAAAAAATTCGGCCTGTTTTACGTTGGACCGATCCAGCACGATTCCAACATCATTCACTCCAAAAAGCCGGTTAACAGCCTGGCCGACCTTAAGGGCATGAAGATTCGCGTGCCGGGTGGGATGGTTGCGGAAGTGTTCCAGCAGTTCGGTGTGTCTACTGTCAGCTTGCCGGGCTCTGATATTTTCCCGGCTCTGGAGAAAGGCACCATTGATGCGGCGGACTATGTTGGTCCTGCGGTGAACTACGAACTGGGCTTCTCCCAGGTTACCGACTACATCATGTTCGGCCCTCCGGGTGTTATGTCCATCTACCAGCCGGTGGACTTGATGGACCTTACCGTCAACTTGCGGAACTGGAACAATCTGGACCCGAAACTGCAGAAGCTGGTGGAGGATGAAGTCCGTAATTACTCCCAGATTCACTATCTCACTATTCAGAAGCGCAACATTGAAGCCATGAAGAAGTTCAGGGCCGATGGCGACACCGTGACCCGGCTCAGCCAGGACGACCTTGCAGAGTTCCGCCGTGCCGCGATTCCCATCTGGTACAAGTGGGCTAACAAAGACGAGGATGCACGCGCAATCTTCGACATGCAGCTTGAGTACATGATGAACGATACCGTTGGTTATGTGACCGAAGCTGATCTTGAAGGCGTCGAAGGCAAGTAAGCCTGCGTTATCTGACAACAATAAAAGCATAGTAGGGAAGGGCAGGGACTGCTCCGGAAAAGAGGAGTTCCACCTTCCCTGTTTTTTGGCTGAGGTAGTAACAACATGTCTGACCTAGAAGGCTTCGGATTTGTAATGCCGCACTGGTTGTACTGGGGCTGGCTGGCGGTGATGCCGCTGATCATGATGGCGTGGCACAGGTGGTCTCGCGCCCGGGGCGGGGAGCCCGCAGACCCTGGCATGACGCCTGGCGAGCTGCAGGCGGAGGAAGACGACCCTTTGATTTACCTGAAGTTTGAAGGTAACTGGTTTACCCGCATGATTGACTGGACCAGTGAGATGTCGGGCGAGTTTGTGGCCTTCTGGACCGTCAATGCGGTCGTGTTCTATTTTTTCGAAGTGATCATGCGTTACCTGTTCAACCAGCCAACTGTCTGGGTGCATGAGGCCAGTTTCCTGCTGCTGGGAATGCAATACCTGCTGGCTGGTGCGTTTGCAATGCTGCATGGTGCCCACGTACGTGTAGATGTGGTTTACAACCTTTTGCCGGTGCGAGGCAGGATCGGCATGGATATTTTCACCTCAATGTTTTTCTTCGTATTTGCGCTGGTACTGATGACTACGTCCTGGACCTTTTTCGAGAACTCCTACTCCATGAGTGAAACCACAGTTGAGACCTGGGGGATTCAGTACTGGCCGGTTAAAGGCATGATGATGCTCGGCTCTACCCTGCTGCTGCTCGCGGGCATATCCAAGCTTATCAAGGATATTGTTCTGTTTATCCGCCTCGGACAGGAGCGTGTCGCATGAGCACCAGCCCAACGATTGCTTCAGGCCCAAATCTGTCGGGTAAGCTTGGCACCTGGCTGATGATTCTGGCCACCGTAGGATTCGGTTTGATCATCTGCGTCGAGATGATCAACATCCTGTTCTACGATCCGTTCAGCGATGAGGAATTCCTCTTCAAGTTTGCAGGCAGCCTTGCCAGTGTCGAAATCGGCCCACTGACATACCTGATGTTTGGCTCGCTTTTCGTGGCTCTGATGATGGGCTTGCCGCTGGCCTTCGTGACGGGCGGCCTCGGGGTTCTGTTCGTCTATCTGGTGGGTGACGCGATGATGTTGAACATCGTACCCAGCCGAATCTTCCCGATGATGACCAACTCCGATCTGGCCGCGATTCCCCTGTTTATTTTCATGGCGTCCATGCTGGAACGTGCCGGCCTGATCGAGGAAATGTTCAGCGTGGTCTACAAATGGATGGGCGGGCTTAGCGGCGGTCTGGCAACGGCAACCATACTGGCCTCCACTCTTCTGGCTGCTATGGTCGGGGTGATCGGTGCTGCGGTTGTAACCATGGGCATCATTGCATTGCCTGCGATGCTTAAACGTGGTTACGATCACAAAATCGCTATTGGTTCGATTATGGCCGGCGGTACGCTGGGCATTCTTATTCCGCCCTCTATCCTTGCCATTTTGTATGCGGTGGTGGCCCAGCAATCCGTGGGCGAGCTTTATCTGGGTTCTGTGATACCCGGGTTGATGCTTTCGAGCTTGTATATTGCGTATGTTCTGATTCGTAGCTGGTTAAATCCGAGCCTGGGGCCACCGGTACCGGAAGACGAGCGTATCTCCCTGCGTGAAAAACTGGCGCTTCTCAAGGGCCTTATTGCGCCGCTGATTCTGGTTGGCCTGGTTCTTGGCTTACTGTTCGGCGGTATCGCAACACCGGTTGAGGCTGCGGGTATCGGGTCGTTCGGTGCCATTGTGGTCGCTATGATGCACGGCAAGTTCAGCATCGGTGGCCTGCGTGAGGCCTCGATAACCACGGCCAAAGCCTCCGCTATGGTGTTGTGGATCATGTTCGGGGCTTCCGTGTTTGTAGGCTTCTACATTCTCCAGGGTGGCCAGCAGTTCGTAACAGACGCCATTCTGAGTACGGGCATGTCCTCCTACGGCATTCTGTTTCTGCTGATGGGGCTGCTGATAGTGCTGGGCATGTTCCTGGATTGGGTTGGTATTCTCCTTTTGGCTGTTCCAATCTTTATCCCGATCGTGAAGGCGCTGACGTTTGAGGGTCTTTTCGGCTTGCCGCCGGTAGATGGGGATGATGTAGTGCTCTGGTTCGGGGTGCTGTATCTGGTCAACATGCAGATGTCATTCCTCAGTCCACCCTTTGGCTATGCACTGTTTTACATACGTGGCGTGTGCCCGCCGGAAATATCCATGGGCACTATTTTCAAATCTTCTCTGGTGTTCCTCGCCATTCAGGCCCTCGGTCTGATGGTCTGCATCGCTATTCCGGGTGTTGTGACGTGGTTGCCGGGGTTGGTTTACGGCTGATTTTTTTTGGAGATGAAGAATATGTTAACGATTAAAAGACTGGATCTGTCCGAGGCTCGGCTGCTGATTGCAGGAGCGGCTGAAAAGGCCCGGGAAATTGGCGTACCCATGTGCATTGCCATTGTGGACGAGTCCGGCAACCTGATCGCCTTCGAGCGTATGGATGGGGGCAAAATCACAAGCGTTACGATTGCCCAGGACAAAGCGTTCACGGCGGCAGCTGCAAAGAAAGCCACGCACGATTACAACGCCGTCAACGTTCCGGGCAGTCTGGCCTTTGGTATTCACACCGAAGTGGGTGGGCGGTTGAGCTCGGTGGGCGGTGGCTTGCCGGTGATTATCGACGGTGAGGTGGTCGGCGGCATCGGGCTGAGTTCCGGCACGCCGCAACAGGATATGGATTGCGCCCAGGCGGGGATCGACTACTTCGAAACCCAGCGTGGCTGAGACAGGTGGGTTGAGGCAGATCTTATGACTACCAAAACGAAAATCAGCAAAGTGGAGTTGGCTGAACAGCTCCGGACGTTTGTTGATGCGGACTTCGTTATCACCGATGACGAGACCATGAAGCCCTACGAATGCGACGGCATGTCAATGTACTGCGAAATGCCGTTGCTGGTGGTGCTGCCTGAAACCGTAACTCAGGTGCAGCGGATTATGCGCATCTGCCATGAGTATGGGGTTCCGGTCGTTGCCCGGGGGGCGGGAACGGGCCTCAGCGCCGGTGCCATGCCGAATAAAGAAGGCGTGGTGCTCTCGTTGGCCAAGTTCAACCGCATTCTGCACATCGACCCGCTGGCACGAACGGCGAGCCTGCAGCCGGGTGTTCGCAACCTTGCCATCAGCGAAGAGGCGGCTCAATACGGCCTCTATTACGGCCCGGATCCTTCGTCGCAGATTGCCTGCACCATTGGTGGCAACGTGGCGGAAAACTCGGGGGGTGTGCACTGCCTGAAATATGGGCTGACGGTGCACAACATTCTCAGCGTGGAGATGGTGACCGCTGAGGGCGATGTGGTGACAGTCGGAAACGATGGGCTGGACAGCTGTGGTATGGACCTTCTTGCCCTTCTGACCGGGTCGGAAGGCCTGCTGGGAATAGTGACGGAAGTGAAGATAAAACTTCTGCCCACGCCTGAAGTCGCGCAGGTGGTGATGGCTGGCTTCGACAGCGTACAGAAGGCTGGTGATGCGGTAGGCGGCATTATTTCCCATGGCATTATTCCCGCCGGGCTGGAGATGATGGACGGCCACGCCATTGTGGCTGCTGATGACTTTGCCGGCGCCGGTTACCCCCGTGAAGCCAAAGCGCTGCTTCTTTGCGAAGTGGACGGCACCGAAGAGGAAGTGCACGAGCACATCGCCGAGGCTGAGGCGGTTTTCCGCAAGCTCGGTGCCACCTCGGTTCGCACTTCACAAAGTGAACAGGAGAGGGCATTGCTCTGGCTGGGCCGGAAATCCGCGTTCCCGGCGGTTGGCCGCATTTCTCCGGATTATTACTGCATGGACGGCACGATTCCCCGCCGTCATATCGCTCACGTACTGACAGAGATGCAGAAACTGTCTGAAGAATTTGGCCTGCGCGTGGCCAACGTGTTTCATGCCGGCGATGGCAACCTGCACCCGCTGATCCTTTTTGATGCAAACGTACCCGGGGAATTCGAGCGTACAGAAGCCTTTGGGGCCAGCATCCTGAAAATGTGCGTGGAGGTCGGGGGCTGCATTACCGGTGAGCACGGTGTGGGCGTGGAGAAGGTTCGCCAGATGGCGATTCAGTTCAACGATCAGGAGCTGCAGCAGTTTCACGATGTGAAGGCGGCCTTCGATCCAACGGGCATTCTCAACCCTGGTAAAGGCGTACCCGCCCTGAAATTCTGTCAGGAATACCGTTCGCTCGAATACAAACAACACAAGCATGAACACACGGAAGCCGCACAACATGGGTGATATCTCGCAACAACTGCAGGAGCAAGTGCTCCAGGCCCGCTCGGGCGGGGAGAAACTCAACATTGTCGGTGGTGGCACCAAAGCCTTTATGGGCCGAGAGTCCAGCCCGGATGCCGGCATTCTCGACGTGGGCGGGCACACCGGGATTGTGGATTATCACCCCGTTGAGCTGGTAATGACGGTTCGCGCAGGAACGCCTCTGAGTGACATTGAAGCCGCGCTTGCCGAACAGGGCCAGGCTCTGCACTTTGAACCTCCTCACTTTGGCCCTGAATCGACTATTGGCGGCACGCTGGCCTGCAACCTCTCTGGGCCCGGCAGGCCCTGGGCCGGATCGGTGCGCGATCAGGTGCTGGGCATACGTCTGCTAAACGGTAAAGGTGAGCACCTTCGGTTTGGCGGTGAAGTGATGAAAAACGTAGCCGGTTACGATGTTTCCCGGCTTCAGGCGGGAGCCCTGGGCACGCTGGGGCTTATCACTGAAGTCAGCCTGAAAGTGATGCCCAGCCCGGCTGCCAGCCTGACTCTGGTGCAGGACATGGCAATGGACGAAGTGCTGCACTGCATGAACAGCCGTGCCGCAGAGCCCAAACCCATCACCGCCGCCTGCTGGGTCGACGGCAAGGTTTACCTTCGCCTCTCCGGTGCCAAATCGGCGGTAGAAGCAACCGCGGAAAAATGGAGCGGTGACGTCATGGAAAACGGCCAGGCTTTCTGGCGCTCTGTGCAAGACATGCAGCACGAATTCTTTACCGGCAACGATTCACCACTTTGGCGCTTCTCCGTGGGATCCACGGCTGCTAATCCCGCGATAGAAGGCAAATGGTTCATCGACTGGGCCGGCTCCCAGCGCTGGTTCCGGGGTGCGGGAGAGCTTAGCGATATGGAGCCTCTGGCACGCACCGCTGGTGGACAGGTAAGCCTGTTCCGGGGTGGCGATCGCAGCGGGGAGGTGATGCACAGTCAACCCAATGCGCTTAAAACGATCCAGTGTCGGGTGAAAAACTCGTTTGATCCAGATGGGATCTTCAACCCGGGCCGACTGTATAGCTGGTTGTAGATCTACCAAGGCCGGACAAGCGGCTCGGTCGCTAAAACACCGAATGAGAGTCTAAGCAGGTAAAACATGCAAACAAACCTGGTTCAGCAATTTGCCAACACAACGGAAGGACAGGAAGCGGAAGCCATCCTGCGGGCCTGCGTCCACTGTGGTTTCTGTACCGCAACCTGCCCTACCTACCAGGAACTGAACGATGAGCGAGACGGCCCCCGCGGGCGCATCTACCTCATGAAAATGTTCCTTGAAGGCGCCGAAGTAACCGAGAAAACCCGTGAGCATCTCGACCGCTGCCTAACCTGTCGTAGTTGCGAAACTACCTGTCCTTCTGGTGTTCAGTACGGTCGCCTGGTGGATATCAGCCGGGGCCTTATTGACAAAGAACTGCCCCGTGCGCCGAAAGACAAATGGATGCGCTGGGCCCTGGCGCGGGTTCTGCCCAACCGGGTGTTGTTCGGATTCCTGCTGCGCCTTGGGCAGACGTTCGCCCCTATCTTGCCCGGCAAGCTGCGAGCCAAAGTGCCGCCCAAAAAGCAGGCCAGCCCCTGGCCGGCCGCGAGTCATGACCGGATTGTTCTGGCCTTGGCCGGTTGTGTGCAGCCGTCCGCAACACCGAACACGAACGCCGCGGCGGCTCGTGTGCTGGACAAGCTCGGAATTACGATGGTTGAAGCCCCGGAGGCCGGGTGCTGTGGCGCGGTGAATTATCATCTCTCCGAGCACGAAAAAGGCCTCGACCGCATGCGCCAGAACATTGATGCCTGGTGGCCAGCTATTGATGCCGGCGCAGAGGCGTTGGTGATGACGGCATCTGGTTGTGGGGCCATGGTGCAGGACTACGGTCACCTGTTGAGAGACGACCCGGTCTATGCCGCGAAGGCCGAGAGAGTCAGCCAGCTGTGTACCGACCTTGGCGGATTTCTGCTGGCACAGGATCTTGAAAGCCTGAAGCTGCAGAACACTCCTGGCAAAGTCGCGTTTCATTGCCCCTGCACACTGCAGCACGCCATGAAACAAAGCGGGATTGTGGAGCAGGTGCTCACCAAAGCGGGCATCAACCTGGCCGTCACCAAAGAAAAGCATCTGTGTTGTGGTTCAGCAGGCACCTATTCGGTGTTGCAGCCAGAACTCAGTCAGAAACTGCTGAGTAATAAACTCAAAGCGTTGACCGTGGATAATCCTGATCGCATCGTAACGGCCAACGTCGGTTGCCAGATGCACCTTGAGACGAAAGCCCAGGTGCCAGTTCAGCACTGGATCGAACTGCTTGATCAGTAAACAGTAGGCCAAGCCTGCCTTACACTTCCTGTGGTAATCGTTATACTGCCTTGGCAATTAACGTCACCACAGGGAGTGGAAAGTTATGCCAGGGATTATGGCAGCTGCAGTGTTTTTATTAATGTTCGCCTCGTCGGCTACTGCCGGAATCTATACCTGGACAGACGCCAGCGGCGTGGTTCATTTCACCGATACCCCGCCACCCGATAAAAATCACCGGCCCGTTGAAGTTGCCGCCCCGGTTACCGTGCCAATGGCGGATAATCTTGGTCAGCACCGGCGTGTCTCAGAGATACGCGAGCAGGTGCAGAGTATGCTCGTATCTGATCGCAAGCGTGATTCAACGCGTAGTAAGTCGAAAGCAAAAGCAGCTGCAAAGCAGGAGAAAACCTGCACCAGCTACCGGCGTAAACTGGCGCAGGTTCAGTCTCAGCTCCGGTCAGGCTATGGTAATGGCAAAGGGAACAACCTGCGCCGCAAACGGCGCAAACTCAGTCAATCACTAAGCCGGGAGTGTATTTTGCGCTGATGATGTAGACTGTCATGTGATGAGCACCCTAACAATCTAAGGTTTTTCATGTTCTGTCTGGTTACTCTTGCCTGGATACCGGTTTGGAAACTGGTTTGAAAACGACACCCTTATCGCATTTTCAGCTAGCCATTCTTCTGGGCATGACCGTTGCCTTGGGGCCGTTGGCGCTTGACGCCTACTTGCCAGCGTTTCCGGAAATTGCCGATGAGCTGGGCGTTGGCCATGGAAGTGTCGGGCTGACTCTTAGCGCCTATGTCGGAGCGCTTGGGCTTGCTCAGTTGCTAGGCGGTCCTTTGTCAGACCGCTACGGCCGCCAACAGATTCTGTTCACAGGGCTGGCGGTATTTGCCAGTGCTGCCTTCATGATTGCACAGGCACAAACACTACCGGAGATGCTGGGCTGGCGGATTGTGCAGGGCATTGGTGGAGCCTTCTGCGCGGTATCCGTTCCTGCCATCGTTCGTGACCAGACCAGCGGACAGGACGCCGCGCGTCTGTTCGGGCTTATTGGGCTCGTGATGTTTATCGCACCGGCAGCCGCACCCTCAATTGGCTCGATGTTGCTTTATTTCAGTGAGTGGCATTCGATCTTCCTGATGCTGGCCGTCTACGGCGCGCTGTTGGCAATTGTGCTGCACTTCGTGTTGTTCCGGCGCCTCCCGCCTCGGCAAAAAGACCCTACGCCGGTTTCAACGTTGATTACAAACTATGCGTTTGTACTTCGTCACCGCTTAACCATGCGGTTCGTCGGGCTGCAGGCTTTATGTTTCAGCGCCATACTTGTGTTTATTACGCATGCGTCGTTTATTTATCAGGAATGGTTCGGGCTATCAAATGCCACGTTCTCTGCGTTATTCGCGGCAAATATAGTGGCCATGGCCAGCCTGAGCCTGCTCAACCGGCGCCTGCTCAACAAGTATCAATCGGTGCAGATTCTCAGGGTTTGTGTGTTCCTGCAGGCCATTGCCGTTAGCGTACTGGTCATTTATGTCTGGGCTGGCGCACCCTACTGGGTGATTGCGGCCTGCATTATTGCAGTTGTCGGATTCATGGGGGCTATTATTCCCAATAATATGGCCAATGCGTTGGAGTTTTTCCCCCATCTCGGCGGGACTGCTGCGGCGATGCTCGGAGCTGCGCAGTTCACTATTGCAGGCGCGATAAGCGCGCTCTCGGCTACTCTGGCTGGTGGGGCGCTATTGCCCATTGTGCTGGTTATGGCGATCTGTATATACGGTGCAGCCATACTCGCTGCAGGCGGGCCGGGTGCGGTTGAGCGAGAGACTGGTTCAGCTTAGTGCCGCCGGGCTTTTGCAGCGTTGCTCTGTTTGGCGATCGCCGCTCGCGAGCTGATACCCTGATCAATGTACAGCACGGCGTCTGTTATCTGGGGGAACATATGCTCATCCAGCACATACTCGCGCAGAGCCGCAGAGTGTGTGAGGGTATCGCGAACGGGGCCTATGAGGCTGACCAGGTATAACTGGATGCCCTGTTCCCGCAGGTTTTCGATCACGCTTTCCAGCATGATCAGTGACGTGCTGTCGATGCTGCTTATGGCTTGAGCATCCAGTATTACGGCTTTCAGGGCGCCTTCAGGGCGCCGCTTTATCAAGCTGTATAGCCGTGTCATGAAATAATCTTTGTTGGCAAAATACAGCGGCGCATCAAAGCGGAATATCAGCAGGTCCTTACGCACACTGATGCTTTCAAAGCGGTGGATGTTCCGGTAGAGCTCCTCACCGTCGAGCTTGCCCAGCTCGGTTATGTGTGGAGTTGTGCTGTTGTAGATGACCAGTATCAGCGACACTGCAACGCCCACCAGCAACCCCTGTTGAACACCCAGCAGTAATGTGATCAGGAAGGTGACCAGAAGGATCAGGAACTCCTTTCGGTCCTGCCGGAACAGGATCTTCATCTCTTTGTATTTGAACAGCCCCAACACCGACATCACGATGATCGCAGCCAGAACGGCTTTGGGTAAGGGGTAGTCGGTAAACAGAGGTGTCAGAAAGACGACTGTAATGGCAATCAGGGCTGAAGAGACGACGGCTGCAACCTGCGTCAGCGCGCCGGCCTCGCGCAGCGCAGCGCTGCGTGAAAAGCTGGCAGAAACCGGAAAGCTTCGGAACATGGCGCCAAGGGCGTTGGCCAGGCCAAGCGCTATCAGCTCCTGGTTCGGCTGTACGCTGCGTTTGTCCTTTGGCGACTCCTGCGATTTGCATATCGACATGGTGCCCACGAATCCCATGAGGGCTACAGTAAACGCCACGGGCAACAAATCACCAAGCCTCGCGAAGTCAATAAACGGAATCTGCAGCGCCGGAAAACCACGTGGTACCGAGTTGATAACCTCTACGCCTGCTTGCCCGGCCTGGAACAGCCCTGATAGGAGCATGGTACCAACCAGCAGAATCAGAGCGTTAGGCAGCTTTGGCAGGTGCCGTTTGCAGAAAAAGATAAACAGCAGGCTTGCCACCGCGATCCCCACCGTAACGACGTGCCAATCGTTTATGTGCATCAGCAGCTGCCAGGAAAGATCCAGTACATTGGCGCTATCCAAATGAACGCCTGTCAGACTCTGGAGCTGACTGCCGATGATAATAATGGCCGCGGCGGAGGTGTAGCCAACAACAACCGGGTAGGAGAGAAAATTGACGATAAACCCGAACCGCAACAGCCCGAACAGAAACTGTATCAAGCCCACCAGCAGAGTCAGCTCAATCGCAAGTTGAAGGTATTGATCCGAGCCAGGCTTGGCCAGCACGCTGAGGCCAGAAAGAATGAGAATGGCATCCAGCGCTACTGGTCCAACGGAAATCTTGTTGGATGTTCCCAGCAATGCGTATAGAAGCGGTGGAAAAATCGAGGCGTAAAGCCCGAACTCAGGTGGCAGCCCCGCGAGCACTGCATAGCCCATGCTTTGCGGGATCAGCATGACGCCAATCACAAGGCCCGACACCACATCCTGCCTTAACGTATGGGCCGTGTATCCTTGCAGCCAAAGCAGACCAGGCAATAATTTGTAGAGCATAAAAGCAGTTTTTCGCTTGAGGGCTGGTCTGCAAGTGTGTGGAAATCAAGGAGCTGAATCAAGAAGTATCAGCACTGCTGGCGGGGCGCTCTGTGTGGCGAACTTGTCAGTAGGCATCCCGGATCAGATCGATTCCCGGAGTCAGTACTTCTTTCCACGCGTTTTAAAGATCCTTTGTGTACTCAGGATCGTGGCTGCGTACGGTTTTCATCAGCGCATCCAACAACAACGAATACCATTCAGGCTTGATGGCATCTGAGCTCGATATGAAGTGGTCGTAGAAATCGACGAAAGATTTGTCACGGCTACAGCACCCGTCTTAATTGGCGCATTTCATTGCCGGACCTAAGTGCTTGCTGAAAAAGTTTTTGGTTTTCTATACCGAAAGTGCTTGCTATCAGATGCCCAATAAAAACTGAGTAGTTGGCCAGTTTTTTGCAAAAGACCTTTTGAAGTCTTTTCACTTCAGAAATTATCTGAAATGCAATCAGCAAGGAGAAGTTTGATGACACTAAAGTCTGGTTTATTGCTCGCTGCGATACTGACTCTGCCTGTGAACGCTCTGGCAGAGGACCCTATGAAAGTTGGCTTTGTCTACGTTGGTCCGATCGGAGACCACGGCTGGAGCTACCAGCATGATCAGGGGCGCCTTGCGCTGGAGGATCATTTCGGGGAAAAGGTAGCAACAACCTACGTTGAAAATGTCAGTGAGGGCGCGGATGCGGAGCGTACAATAAGACGCCTTGCACAAGCGGGTAACGACATCATCTTTACCACCTCTTTTGGTTTTATGAACCCTACTGCTCGGGTCGCAAAGGAGTATCCGGACATAACGTTCCTGCATGCGACCGGGTACAAAAGAGATGAGAATCTGGGTACCTATCTGTCAGTCACCTATGAGGGGCGTTATGTGACGGGCACCGCTGCAGGCCTGGTAACAGAGACCGATACCCTTGGTTATATTGCATCCTTCCCGATTCCTGAAGTCATCCGTGATATCAATGCTGTGTATCTCGGTGCCAAGGAAGTGAACCCGGATATCGAGCTTAAAGTTGTGTGGGTGAACACATGGTTCGACCCCGCCAAAGAGGCCGATGCGGCCAACGCATTGATGGACCAGGGTGCCGACGTGATTATTCAGCATACGGATAGTCCGGCGCCCTTGATCGCAGCCGACAAACGCGGTAACTGGGGTGTAGGTCAGGCCTCGGATATGCGTGGATTTGGCGGAGACGCGCACCTGCTGTCTGTTGTTAATAACTGGGGGCCTTACTACATCGATACCGTGCAATCTGTTATGGATGGCACTTGGGAGCCTGCCGATTATTGGGGTGGTATGTCAGAGGATACCATTGAGGTTGTGGGCCTGAGTGACCGCTTGTCAGGTGAGCAGCAAGAGAAAGTCAACTCGGTGATCGATGCCTTGAACAACGACGAGTTCCATCCGTTCATCGGGCCGCTGAAAGACCAGTCGGGTAAGTTGCGGGTTCCTGCAGGCGTTTCCATGACTAACGAGGAGCTGGCGGTTATGGATTGGTACGTGGAGGGTATGACCGCAACCTTGTCTGAATAAGGCAAGTTGCTTAGCGGGTTACCCGGGCCGGCAGGAGAGAATCCTGCCGGCTTTTTGCGTTTTAACGGTCAGGCATGGCGCAGAAGCCTGGAAACGCTGTCCTGGACATTCCGGGTCAGCTCGGCTTCGTCCAGTCCATTTATTCTTCTGTTTTTTACTATCTGGCACCCCTGAACGAAGCTGTCCCGCACATGCACAGGTTCTCCACACATCAGCGGAGCCATTAGAGGGCTGTGGACACCGGCGAAGCGGGGCTGGTCAATGTCGTACAAAACCAGGTCCGCCGCTTTACCAACGTCTAGAGTACCGGTGTCATGCAGCCCCAGCATCTGAGCGCCATTGCGGCTGCCCCATTGAAGAACCTGTTCCAGCGTAGTGGCCGTTGGGCCTTTCATTGCACGATGAATCAGCCAGGCAAGGTTGAGCTCCTGGAGCATCGAACCAGACTCCGCCGACGCTGAACCGTCGACGCCCAGGGATATCTGTATACCGGCCGCCTCCATATCAATGACCGGAGCGATGCCGCTGCCCAGCCGGCAATTTGATGTAGGGCAATGGGCAATGCCTGTACCGGTAGCCGCCAGACGACTGATTGCGTGGGGGTCACTGTGAACCAGGTGGGCATACCAAACGTCTGGCCCCAACCATTCGCAGGACTCTGCGTAGTCGATAGCGCTCATGCCGTATTTGCTTTGGGCCTGGCCCTCATCGAACCCGACTTCGAGCAGATGGGAATGCATTCTCAGCTCATTTTCTCTGGCCCATCGGGCCTGGGCTTTAAGCCCCTCCGGTGAGCTCGAATGAATCAGGCTGGTGGGCGCGACCACGAGCTTCTTCATGGCATCAGGGCCGGCTTGATGATGCTTCTTTCGGGTGGCATCCAGGCGGTCGATGATTTGTTCAATGCTTTCCGGTGCAACTCCGTGCTTTATCATGCCTTCGTGGGACCCCGTTTCTGTCGCGCTGCCCCGGCAAAGCACCATACGGACTCCCAGTTCTTCTGCAGCCTGCCAGACCGCTTCCTCAAGCTCTGGGCTGGTGGTGCTGTGGTAAAGATAATGATGATCTGCGCAGGTTGTGGCTCCGGACCGGATCAGCTCGTACAAGCCCAGGCGTGCGGCGTGATACATGATGTCTGGTGTTATCTTGGGCCAATAGCGATAAGGCACGCTGCTTAGCCATTCGCCAAGGTTGTGGTTTAGCCCCTCGGGTACACCTTTCATGATCGATTGGGCCAGGTGGTGGTGAGTGTTGACCAAGCCGGGCCATATGACACAGCCGGAGGCGTCAACAAGGGCCTCCGCGTCCTCTGGCGTTGGGGTCAGGTTGCGGCCCATTTCGGCAATGCGGCCATCACGAATGCGGATATCCCGGGCATCCGGATCCGTGCCGGACGCTATGGCTTGAGCGTTCTGGATGAGGTAGTTCAATGCTTGCTCCTTTACGTTACCAAGAGCAATGTCCCGAGGCTGGCGCTAATCTGCTGCACCTCTGACAGCTTCTACTCTTTTGCTGGGTGTTTACCTGTGAACCGGATGCAAGAACTCTTCCATTTATTGACCGTGTGGTCAGCTCAGTGATCCGGGCCGCATGACGTTCGTGTCCGGGTACCAGGTTGGGGCAAAAACTCAGGGCGCGCCCCGGATTGGTTCGTTTCGGAGCATCTTCTGACGCGGGTTAATTCCTCTCAGGCTGAAAATTACAGGGGTTTTATGACGAGGGATGCTGGCATGGATTCTGCTGCGTGTCGGGGGTTAGGGCAGGCGTCCAGGTTGATGGCCTGCCATTCTGAGTAGAAGCTGTCAGGGATCCTCTGATGAAAGGGGTTTCGGGTCATTGCTCAGTCGCTGATCGGATGCGCAACAGGCGTGGTTGGCGGCGACGGCTATGAATTTGCCTGACCGCCCGGTTTTCACGCCAGTTTGCCTCCGAGCACTGTTTATTCGCTGACGTTATGCCCGGGAGGCACAATGACCAACCCTCAAGAAAAGTACGCACTCAAAGAGCTGAACCTGGAAACCACTTTCGGTGGTATGGGTAAGGAAATTGAGTGTGATGTCCCCGTGATCGACCTGACCGATTTTGATCTGCGCCGGGAAGAGATTACGGATCAACTGTGGCGAGCGGCCACGGAAGTCGGTTTTTTCCAGTTATCAGGGCATGGATTGGACCTGGCGCTGATAAAGCAGGCCTTCGGTCTGTCTGAACGTTTCTTCGCTCTGCCGGAGTCGGAGAAACAGCGCTACCCGCTTAAGAAAGGCCTCAACTCGGGCTGGGAGTTCAGATCACAGGTGCGGCCATCCACCGGTACAGCGGATGATAAGGAGTCATTCCAGATCACTCTGCCGCACATGGATGACCTTTGGCCAAACCAGACAGTGGTACCTGAATTTCATCGGGTTATGCTGGATTTCGAACACAAGGCTTGGCAGTTGGGCATGAAGGTCTTGTCGTGTTTTGCAGAGCGATTGGGTTTTGAGCGAGACTTCTTCACTCGTGCCCATGACCGGGGCCACGAAGAGTATCAGAGCACGCTACGCCTGTTGCATTACTTGCCGCTACCCGAAGGCACAACCCCCGATGCGTCTATCTGGCGGGCGGGGGCGCACACAGACTTCGACTGCCTCACAATGGTGTTCCAACAGGAGAACCAGGGCGGCTTGCAGGTTAGCCCGGGCAAGGACGCTGAAGGAAAAGGTGATGAGCGTGAGTGGTTCACGGTTACTCCGAAGGAAGAGCGTATTACCTGTAATATTGGCGACATGCTGATGCGCTGGAGTGATGATCGTCTGAAATCCACTCTGCACAGAGTGCGGATGCCGAAACCGGGTGACTACAATGGTCCTCGCTACAGCATGGCGTTCTTCTGCCAGGCCAACAAGGATCAGATCATTCGGGGCCCGGAGGAGAAGTATCCTCCGATTTCAGCCCGTGATTACCTCATGCAGCGTATTCAGGCGAACTTCGATTCGGCTGAGAAAGCAGCAACAGCAATGAAGTAACCAAAGCCATGAGGTGAAAGCACCACTCGAAAAAAAGCCTCCTGTTGGGGGCTTTTTGTTTTTCTCTGTTACTCCGGTTGGTTGGTTATCAGCCATTGTCCAAGTTGCTGGCGTTCCTCGTCGGTCATGCCGGTAACGTTACCCAGCGGCATGTAATGGGAGTCAACAGCAACTTGTCGAACCTTGCCAGCGTGGCTTGCCAGCAGTGATAGCTCATCAAACATAATGCCCGCTGGCGGCGACTGGAATGCCGGATGGCTGGGGGCGTTGGAGTGGCAGGCCACACAGTGAGTGCTGATGATGGCACTTGCCGTTTCGTCACTCACGACCTGGCCATCGGCAGCTACTGATGTGACTGGAGCCGGGGCGATAGCCCAGATCAAAGTGGCGGTGAGGAGGGCGGCAACCACCAGTATCCATGGCTGGTTGATGTCCCTGTGTCGCAAGTTGAAGTAATGCCTGGCAAAAGCGGCAATAAATCCAATTGAGGCAAGAACGGCCCAGCCATGGGGATGACCATAAAGTAACGGGTAATGGTTACTGATCATGATCAGCAGAATTGGCAATGTCAGGTAATTGTTGTGGGTCGACCGCAGCTTGGCAAGCATGGCCAGGCGGGCAACCCGCGCGCCCGGATCACCACCTTTTTCAATTGCTTTTACCAGTGCTCTCTGGGAAGGAACGATTCCCAGGAAGACGTTGGCGACCATGATGGTTCCGATAATGGCGCCCACATGAATATAAGCACCACGCCCGGTGAACACCTGGAACAGGCCCCAGTCTGCCAGAACGAGAATGGCGAATAGCGTCAGGCCAAAGGCCTTGCCGTTATCCGCCAGAGGGCTGCGAATCAGCGCTTCGTATATGGCCAGCACGACGGCGATGGTGCCCAGGCCAATGGCTATGGCGGTGCCGATACTGATGTCTGCTTTCGACGGATCAATCAGGTAGCCGGGTGACCCCATGTAGTAGACAACGAACAGCAGAGCCAGGCCGCTGAGCAGTGTCGAGTATGCTTCCCATTTGAACCAGTGCAGTTCATTGGGCATTTCCTTGGGGCTGAGCTTGTACTTGGCAATTTCGTAAATGCCGCCGCCATGGATCGCCCAGAGATCACCTTTGATGCCTTCCTGCTTTTTCCATTCCGGCGGTTCCCGCAGATGGTTGTCCAGCCAGACAAAGTAGAACGAAGCACCGATCCAGGCGACTCCGGCAATTACATGGAACCAGCGAACCAGAAGGGATAGCCATTCACTCAGGTATGCTTCCATGGGTCAGCCTCCTTGCATGGGGGAAAGGGGGAGCGAGGCCTCGGATTGGGGTATGGCGGGCCTTTGATGCCGTACTTTACCGGCCACCACTGTGGCGGCGACGGCCCGGTCATCTCCGAGAATCATCAGGTTGAACAGTGTTTCCGAAAGGTTGTTTATATAGGGCTCCTTCATGCTCAACATCGGGGAGGCGTGGTGATCCAGCACCACAAAGTCAGCCAGGTTTCCGGGCTGGAAGTTGCCGCACTCATCATCCCGGTGAAGGATTCGGGCGTTTCCCAGAGTGGCCAGGTAGAAGGCTTGCCAGGGGGTCATGGTTTGGCCTCGCAGGCGGCAGACTTTGTAGGCCTCAGCCATGGTGGCCAGCATTGAAAGACTGGTGCCGCCGCCGACATCTGAGGCGAGACCGACGGCTACGTCTGCATTGCGGGCGGCGCGGAAATCGAACAGGCCGCTACCAAGAAAGGTGTTGGATGTGGGGCAAAAGGCAACCCGGCTGCCGGTGTCTGCCAGTCGCCGGCGATCTTCATCGTCGATGTGGATGCCGTGGGCCAGCACGGTATGATCTCCGAGCAGCCCATAGTGATCGTAGATGTCGAGGTAGCTTGTGCGTTCGGGGAAGAGTTCGCGGACCCATGTGATCTCCCCGATGTTCTCGGCCCAGTGGGTCTGCACCATGGCATCCGGATACTCCTCAGCCAGCTGTCCGGCGAGGGCTAACTGCTCCGGTGTGGAGGTGGCGGCAAAGCGGGGCGTAATGGCGTAACGCTGGCGGCCACGGCGGTGCCACTTCTTCAGCAATGCCAGGCTGTCAGTGTAGCTACCGGAGGTCGTGTCTTTCAGATCTTCCGGTGCGTACCGATCCATCATCACCTTGCCGGCGGTCAACCCCATGCCACGCTCTTCGGCGGCCTCGAACAAAGCGTCGACCGACTCGGGGTGTGACGTGCAGAACACCAATGCCGATGTAGTGCCGTGGCACAACAGCAGATCGGTGAACCGGCGGGCTTCGACCCTGGCCCAGTCAACATCGCTGAAACGTGCCTCGTGCGGGAATGTGTAGGTTTCCAGCCAGTCGAGCAGTTGTGCGCCATAGCTGGCCATAACGCCAAGTTGTGGCATATGTACGTGTGTGTCGATAAAACCGGGAACAATCAGGCCGTCCTGCCAGCAGGTAACCTGAGTGGCGGCTGGCAACCGTGGCAGCCATTCGCTGGCCGCGCCTGCGGCAATCACCTTGCCCTGATGCAGAACAAGCAGGCCGTCCTCGAAGTACGCCATGCTGTGCGGCCTGGGCTCCGGATCATTGCCGGGATCGTCCAGGAAATGCAGCAGGGCCCCACGATGCGCTTCGCAGCCATCGGGCAGTGTTGTGTCGGAGAATGTGCTCATCAGCTTCCCCGGTAGGTTGAGAAGCCCCACTGGTTCAGCAGCAGAGGGACGTGGTAATGGGCGTCAGGATCATTGACTTGAAAATCCAGGCAGACCTCGGGGAAGAAGGTGCTCAGCCCACGGGACTGATACCAGTCGCCGGTGGCGAACCGGAGCCGGTAGTGGCCGGGCTCAATGGGCGTGTCGAACCAGTTCATTACGCGCCCGTCGTTGTCGGTAGTGCCTTGGGCGATGCTGGTTTCTTGCTGGTCTTTGATCCGATACAGGGAAACGCTGACTCCGGCAGCGGGATTGCCGCTCCCCAGGTCCAGAATGTGCGTGGTCACGGGGCTCTTCAGGCTCATAGCAGTTTCTCCAGTCGTAGTTCGGTGATTTTTGCCTGTTCGGCGGCCGCGGTCGCTATTTCCTGAGCTCGGGTCTGAGTCAGGCGTGATTCCAGAAGCTCCAGCATTTCCTCGGCGGATTTACCGGTGGCACACACAATGAAGATAAAACCGAATTTCTCCTGATAGGCGTCGTTGCAGGCCTTCAGTCGCTGCAGAATTTCCTCCGGGGCCTGGCGGGCACCTGCCTGTTCACCGCTGGCCATTGCCCGCGTGCTGGCGTATTTCGCTCGCAGGCTGTCGATATCGCCTATTTTCGGGTGCGCGCTGAAGGCCTGAAGCCAGTCCTGTTCTGTCAGCTTTGGCCACAGGTCACGGCTTTGGGTGATCAGGGCGCTTTTGTCACGATAGGGCAGGCCTTCCAGCATGCCCTCTACCCAGGTTTCAGCGGCACAGCAGTTTCGCAGCTGAGCTTCTGCTTCATCCCGGGGCAGGGTGTTGAGTGTTTCTGCGGTCATTCGGAGATGTCTCCTGTCTCAGTGTTTTTGATCAGCCCCTTGAGCTCCTTCCAGGGCAGGCCCCGGCGTGCTGGTGTTGTCTGAGAGGGCGAGACGGCCAGGCTGAGGAGTTCGGCACTGATGGAAACAGCGACCTCCATCGGGCGCTTTCCAGGTACATCGGTGCGCCCGACGGGGCAGCGAATGCTGTTAATGTCGGCGGCACTGAAGCCCCGGTGGTCCAGTCGTTTGCGGAACCGCTCGGCCTTGGTGTCCGAGCCAATCAGGCCAATGCCTGCGCACTCTCCTTTGGTCAGGAGGGTGCGACAGAGTTCGAAGTCCAGCTGGTGGTTGTGGGTCAGGATCAGCACTTGTTTGCCGGCACACAATGCCGGGGCATCGCCGACAGGATCATCTGTGTGGTGAATCCGGACATTGCCCGGGCAATCAGCCGGAAACTGTTCGGCGCGTTCATCTACCCAGGTAATTCGCCAGGGTAATCCGCCAAGAATTGTCACCAGGGCTTTAGCTACATGGCCAGCGCCAAAAATAACCAGTTCCTGTTCGCACCCCGGGTTAGCCTCCAGGAGAACCGAGACGCTTCCGCCGCAACACTGACCAAGGCTCGCGCCCAGGGGGAAATTGGCCATTTCGCTGGTAAAGTCCTGCCTGGCCAGGCGCTCCCTTGCCTGTTGGCAGATCCGGTATTCCAGGTGTCCGCCACCAATGGTGTCGTAGCTCTGCGAGCCCGTGACCACCATCTTGCTGGAGGGCTCGCGGGGCACTGAACCTGTAACTCCCAGTACCGTCACCAGAACATAGGGCTCGCCTTGGTCTTCACACAGAGCAACGGCCTGGTACCAGTTAAGCCGGCGATCCATCAGGCACTCTCCTTATGCTGTTCCTGCGATGCCTGACACGCGGTGATCGCAGCCAGTACCCGCTCTGGCGTTGCAGGGGTGTCCAGTGGCGGGCTGAAGCGATAGTCGGTGATGCTGGAAACCGCGTCGCGGAGCGCGCTCCATACAGCGATGCCGAGCATCAGCGGTGGTTCGCCCACGGCCTTGGAATGAAATACCGTGGCTTCGCGGTTCGGGCTGTTTGGCAGCAACCCGACGCGCAGATCCGGCGGGCAGTCTGATACCGCAGGAATTTTGTAATTGGCGGGGCCAGTGGTCAGCAGCTTGCCATCATTGCTGTAAACCAGTTCCTCGGTCGTGAGCCAGCCCATACCCTGGACAAAACCACCCTCAATCTGGCCAATATCGATCTCCGGATTCAGCGAACGTCCGGCGTCGAAAAGGATGTCGGTGCGCATTACCCGGTATTCCCCGGTTAATGTATCCACCACCACTTCGGAACAGGCTGCGCAGTTTGAGTAGTACAGAAACGGGTGTCCCGTACCTGTTTTGGGATCGTAGTGGATCTTCGGTGTGGCGTAGAAACCGGATGATGAAAGGGGAATCCGGTTCATGTAGGCGGACTGAATAAACGTTTCCCAGGACATTGTCAGGTCGTTGATCTGTACCTGATTGTCCGCAAATGTCACGTCTTCAGGTGCAGCGGACCAGTGGCTGGCCGCAAATTCCGTCAGGCCGGCCATAAGCTTCTCGCAGGCATCCAGCGCTGCCATGCCGTTCAGGTCAGAGCCCGATGATGCGGCAGTAGGTGAGGTGTTGGGCACCTTGTCGGTACGGGTTGCGGATACCTTTACGCGTTCAATGTCGACCTGGAAGGCCGATGCGACAACTTGCGCCACCTTGATGTAAAGGCCTTGCCCCATCTCGGTACCGCCATGGTTTACCTGGATACTGCCATCTGTATAAATGTTTACCAGAGCGCCCGCCTGGTTGAGGTGCTTGGCGGTGAACGATATCCCGAATTTAACCGGCGTCAGAGCCAGTCCATGCTTGAGTATCGGGCTGGACTGGTTGAAGGCAGTAATGTCACTGCGCCTTTTGCGGTAGTCGGAGCTGGCTTCGAGTTTCTCGAGGAGTTCCGGGAGTACGTGTTGTTCAATTGTCTGGCCGTAGTGGGTCGTATCCCGCCCCGGCCGGTAAAGGTTGAGTTTGCGGATGTCGAGTGGGTCCCGGCCGAGATGGCGGGCAATATCGTCCATGGCGTGCTCAATGATCATCATGCCCTGTGGGCCACCGAACCCCCGGAATGCCGTATTGGATACCGTGTGGGTTTTGCAGCGGTGACCGGTCACCCTTGCCTGGTCCAGGTAGTAGGCGTTGTCGGCGTGGAACATGGCCCGGTCAACTATGGCGTCAGACAGGTCCGGGGAATTGCCGCAACGCCCGGCAACCATAAGGTCAGCGCCGAGGATCAGGCCATCGTCATCAAAGCCTATGTCGTAGGTGTTGTAAAAGTCGTGTCGTTTGCCGGTCTGGATCATGTCATCCGGGCGGGACAAACGGTATTTCACCGGCCGGTTGGTGGCATTGGCAAGCAGTGCCGCGATACAGGCCACAGGTGCGGCCTGGGTTTCCTTGCCACCAAAACCTCCACCCATTCTGCGAACCTCAGCATGAACTTCGTGGATGGGCAGCCCCAGTACTTCAGCCACCAGCTTCTGAACTTCAGAAGGGTGCTGGCTTGAGGTATGAACGAACATGCCCCTGTCTTCGGTAGGCTCGGCCAGCGAGGCCTGGCCTTCGAGATAAAAGTGTTCCTGACCACCCACGAACTGTTCTCCGCTGAGGCGGTTAGGTGCCTGTGCCAGCGCTTGGTCAGGTTGACCTCGTTGTTGTGTCTGGCTGGGGCGAACAAAGAATTCTTTGTTGAGCGCCTGGGTAACGGTTACGACGGCATCAAGGGTCTCGTACTCAACCTTTGCCAGCTTCGCTGCCTTGCGGGCCGCTTCATGGGAAGTTGCGGCGACGGCGAAGACCGGCTGGCCGATGTATTCAACGATGTTGTCAGCGAGAACCGGGTCGCCCGGAAAAACCGGCCCGATATCCAGGTGCCCGGGTACGTCTTTGGCGGTAATGACTGCAATAACACCGGGGTATTGGCGAACCGCGTCCAGGTCCATGGACACTATGCGGGCATGAGCCTGTTCGCTGTGGCCCACAGCTGCGTGGAGAATGCCCTCGGGCGTGGGCATGTCATCAATATAGCGCGCCTGGCCACTGACGTGTTTCCAGGCACTGTCGTGCTTGACGCTGTGACCAGCCAGCCCGCGGGCGCTGTGCGCCGGAGCCGGCGTGTTCAGGGGGAGTTTACGCATAGTCGGTCACCATCAGTTGTTCGCCGGGCAGGGAGGTAGACGCCAGTAAGGTACGTCGTAACAGGTTGCCAGCAACCTGCAGTCGATAGCCGGAGGAGGCGCGAACATCGCTCAGAGGCGAGAAATCACTGGCCAGGGCTGTCATTGCAGTCTGCAAGGTTTCTTCGTTCCAGGGCTGGCCGGTCAGGGCGGCTTCTGCATGGGCGGCTCGCGCAGGGATGGCTGCCATGCCACCGAAGGCGAGGCGGCAGGCACGGACAACGCCGTTATCGACCGTCAGGCGGAAGGCTCCCAGAACCGCCGAGATATCATCATCCAGGCGTTTGGAGACCTTGTAGATGTAAAGGGTCTCGTTGGCTTCGGGTACTGGCACCCGCACCGAATGAATGAACTCGCCGGGCTGGAGAGTGGTCTGTTTATAGCCCTGGAAAAACGCTTCCAGTGGCAAGCGGCGTTCGCCTTTGGGGCCATCCAGTACCAGTATCGCACCGAGCGCGATCAGGGGAGGCGGCATGTCACCAACAGGCGAGGCGTTGGCAATATTGCCCCCCAGCGTACCCCGGTTGCGGATCTGAAGAGATCCCAAACGGTCCAGCATGGCATCAAAAGCCGGCCAGAGTTCACACAGGGACGCCCGGAACCGCTGGTAAGTTGCGGCAGCGCCGATCACCAGTTCATTCCCGTCCAGAGTGCAACCTTGCAACTCGGGTATGCGCTCCAGGCTTATCAGATGGTTCAGGGTCCTGAGTTGCTGGGTAATCTCCAGCATCAGGTCGGTGCCACCGGCCACCAGCCGTGAGTCGGGGGCTTCGCGGCGCAGGGTACGGAGTTCTTCCAGGCTCACAGGTGAGTCATAGCGGGTGCCTTGAGGCGTGTTCAGTGTAAAACTTTCCTGGTGAATCCCCGCCAGTTCCGGTGCCGGGAGCCTGTTGGTCATTGCTGCCGCAGGATGATCCGAATCCGGCTTCCATTCCTCAACCATGGCCTGGTGGCTCGCCTCAATAATAGGCCGGTAGCCGGTACACCGGCACAGGTTGCCAGACAAGGCTTCAAGAATCTGGCCGTTACTGGTCTCACCTTCTTTTCGATTGGCGTGCAGGGCGGCCAGGGACATAACGATGCCGGGTGTGCAGAAGCCGCACTGAGCACCGTGCTTTTCTACCATGTTGCTCTGAACGGGATGGCCAGGCTCCTGCTGGAAGGCTTCAATGGTGATGAGTTCCTTGCCGTGAAGACTGCCTAGAAGGGTGATGCAACTGTTTATTGCCTGATAGCAGGTGCTCCCTCTCGGGCCAGGTGTACCGGTAATGACAGTGCAGGCGCCACAGTCACCGGAGGCGCATCCCTCTTTGGTGCCGGTAAGTCGCATTTTGGTGCGTAACCATTCCAGGATGCTCAAATTTGGGTCGACCTGGTCAAGTTTTTCAATTTGACCGTTTAGAAGGAATTCGATCACAGCTCTCTCCGCTAGCAGTCTATTTGCGGTGTTTCGGGGTGTCCTGCCTTTGGCTACAGGCAGGCTGCTCAATGTTTCATGAAGGGTTTCTGCAAAAAGCTGACCAATTGGTTTATTTCATTGTTTTTTGAAGTTCATTAATTTTTGGCAAGCATATTGCTGATACCCAAAATGTTGATTGTTTGGTCAGTTTATGAGTTTGGCGGCCAGATACATTGGAATGAACATGGGGCTGTGTATGACTGCGGCGATACGCCTGAAACTGGAAAACATCGTCAAGGAATACCCGGGGTGCCGGGCCAACGACGGCATTGACCTCACTGTAGGCGCGGGAGAGATTCATGCGCTTCTGGGTGAGAACGGTGCTGGCAAGAGCACTCTGATGAAGGTGATCTATGGCGTGATCCAGCCGGATCAGGGACGGATTGTCTGGAATGGCCATGAAGTGCAGGTGGATAACCCCGCCCAAGCTCGCCGTATGGGTATTGGTATGGTGTTTCAGCACTTCTCGCTGTTTGAGACCCTGACGGTGGCCGAAAACATTGCGCTCAGTCTTCCGCCAGACGAAGCCCGCAACCGCAATCAACTGAACCAGCGTATACGCGAGGTTTCTGAGCGGTACGGTATGGCTTTGGACCCCAGGCGTTACGTCAGCACTTTGTCGGTTGGGGAGCGTCAGCGCGTGGAAATTGTTCGATGCCTGATTCAGGAAACAACTCTGCTGATTCTGGATGAGCCAACATCGGTGCTTACACCGCAGGAAGTTTCCGCCTTGTTTGCGACACTACGAAAGTTGTCGAAAGAAGGCTGCAGTATTCTGTTTATCAGTCACAAACTGGAAGAGGTGCGTAGCCTGTGTCACACCGCTACGGTGTTGCGCCAGGGGCGGGTCAGCGGCGATTGTCAGCCTGCAGAAATATCGGCGACTGACATCGCACGCCTGATGGTGGGTGACGACACTCCGATTTCTACTCAGGTTACTGCTGCGAAACCGGGAGCTACTCTGGTGGAAATCAGAGGCCTTGGCTGGAAGAGCAAGGACCCCTTCGGAACCAGTCTCAGTAATGTGAACCTGGATTTACATAAGGGCGAGATCGTTGGTATTGCCGGAGTTGCCGGTAATGGCCAGGACGAGCTTCTCAAAGCCTTGTCCGGTGAAATCCGCTCCGGAACCGGAACTATCAGCCTGGAAGGATTGAATATCGCAAGCCTGTTTCCGGATCAGCGCCGGAAGCTGGGCGTGGCAATTGTGCCGGAGGAGCGCCTTGGGAGAGGTGCTGTGCCCGACATGTCTCTCGCTGATAACGCCCTGTTGACCGCTTCCGGGCAGGGATTAGTAAGTCGGGGTCTGATTCGTTCTGGCCGGGTTCGGGCGTTTTCCCGTGAGGTAATCCGTCGGTTTGGCGTTCGCTGCACCGGTGAAAACAACACTGCCGGGAGTCTGTCCGGTGGCAATCTGCAAAAATACATTATTGGTCGCGAAGCTCTGCAGAACCCCCGTCTTCTGGTGGCATCGCATCCCACCTGGGGCGTTGATGTGGGGTCAGCCGTCGCCATCCATGAATCCCTGGTACGGCTTCGGGATGAAGGTGCCTCTATTCTGTTGATCTCCGAAGATCTGGATGAACTTTACCGGCTGTGTAATCGCCTGGGCGCACTTTGCGATGGCCGGTTGTCACCACTGGCCCCCACGTCAGAACTGCACATCGAGCAGCTTGGGCAATGGATGGCCGGGGAATTTGAATCCGGGGAGGTTGCCCATGCTGTTGCTTGAGCGCCGCCCTGTCGCATCGTCCCTGATGCGCTGGGCATCGCCGCTGTTGGCACTGATTCTGACCATCATTACCGGCTTTGTGCTGTTTCTGGTGATGGGGAAAGATCCGGTGGAAGGCCTGAAATTCTTCTTTATAACGCCAGTCAGCGATCTGTCAGGACTCTCAGAACTGGGCCTGAAAATGGCGCCGTTGCTGTTGTGCGCCGCCGGGTTGACCGTTTGCTATCGCGCCAGGATATGGAACATTGGTGCTGAAGGTCATTTCCTGATGGGTGCTCTGGGCGCCAGTGTGATGGCAGTGCAACTCTCGGCGTCGAGTGGGTTCTGGGTGTTGCCTCTTGTGCTACTGACAGGTGTTCTCGCAGGCATGCTCTGGGCCGCGATTGCCGCGGGGCTGAAAACCCATCTGCACTGCAATGAAATCCTCACCACCATCATGCTCAATTACATTGCCCTGAACCTTCTGTTGTTCACCGTGCACGGACCACTCAAGGACCCGTTTGGGTTTGGCTTTCCTCAATCAGTGATGTTTGCCGACTCGACACTACTGCCGGCATTGATTCCAGGTACCCGTTTGCACCTGGGGCTGGCGTTCGGTTTGCTGGCTGCGGTGGCAGTCTGGGTTCTGTTTGCCCGCAGCTTTATTGGCTTCCAGCTGAATGTTGTTGGCCAGGACCACCGGGCGGCTGCGTTCGCCGGCTTTAGTGTTCGCCGCCTGACCTGGTTTGCCTTTCTGGTTGGCGGAGCTACTGCTGGTCTGGCCGGAGCCTCGGAAGTAACAGGACCTATTGGTCAGCTGGTACCGCAGGTGTCCCCCGGATACGGCTACACCGCGATCATTGTTGTGTTTCTGGGGCGAATGGATGCTTTGGGTATTGTTGCCGCCAGTGCCCTGCTGGCGCTGACCTTCATCGGCGGGGAAATGCTGCAGATCGCCATGCATATGCCCAAGGCCGTGACAGGCTTGTTCCAGGGGCTGTTGCTGTTTTATCTGCTCACTTGCGATGCCTTTATCCATTACCGGATCCGGCGCAAGAAAACGGCCCTGCAACCCCTAAGTGCGGCAGTCACGACTGCGCCGCAGGAGGCTTGAAATGGAACTGATCATTAATGTACTGGCCGCAACCGTGGTTGCCGGAACCCCTCTGTTACTGGTAGCCCTGGGCGAACTGATCTGTGAGCGCTCAGGGGTTCTCAATCTGGGCCAGGAAGGCATGATGCTGATGGGTGCGGTGGCTGGATTTGCTGCGGCGCTCTCCAGTGGGAGCCTGCTCGTCGGGGTTGCCGCAGCCATTGTGGCCGGTATTGGTATGTCCCTGCTGTTTGCGTTCATGGCGGTCACTCTGGCGGCAAACCAATACGCGGCAGGACTGGCACTGACGATATTCGGCACAGGCCTGAGTGCGTTTCTCGGGGCGGGGTTTGTGGGCTCATCCATTGATGGTTTTTCTCGGGTGGCCATTCCGTTGCTGAGTGATATTCCCGTATTGGGCCGTGTATTTTTCGATCAGGATCCGCTGGTTTACGTCTCTTTTGTTGCCTTTGCAGGCGTGGCGCTGTTTCTGCGTTACAGCCGGGGCGGCCTGCTGTTAAGAGCTATTGGCGAGGATCCGGAAGCGGCTAACGCCAACGGCCTTCAGGTTTTGCTGGTGCGTTACCTGGCGGTGGCTTTTGGCGGCGGTATGGCTGGGCTTGCAGGTGCATACCTGTCCCTGGCCTACACCCCGCTCTGGACGGAAAACATGACAGCCGGGCGCGGCTGGATAGCTCTGGCTCTGGTGGTGTTTGCCACCTGGCGGCCGGAGCGTTTGATTCTGGGTGCCTACCTGTTTGGTGCGGCCAGTATCCTGCACCTGGTGCTTCAGGGCATGGGCTGGAAAAGCTCCACGGAGTTGCTGGCCATGCTGCCTTATCTGGTTACCATTCTGATGCTGGTTCTGCTGTCCTGGAACCCGGCCCGAACCCGACTCAATACTCCACTTTCCCTTGGTCAGCCATACCGGCCGGGATCCTAACAATAACGATCAGCAGTGTTCCAACCCTAATGAAATGAAGAAAATAACCATTGAGGATTAACGATGAATGCATTTCGCAAAACACTGATTGCCAGCTGTGTGGCTGCAGCCTCTTTCGCTCCTGCGGTCCATGCTGAGAAGTTCTTCGGAGGTTCCAGTATCTCGATCCTGCAAAGCAACCAGTATGAAGGTGTCAGATTTGATGCCGGCGGTAACGGCGGTTTCGAGTACGAGGCGACTTTTTTTACCTTCGAAAATGCCACCGCTCACAACTGGGGTAGCACCTTCTTATTCATCGACCGTGAGCAAGGTCAGGGTTCTGTTGAAGGCGGGGACAATGTCTACGGGGAATTCGCGCCTACTCTGAGCGGTAGCTGGCTGACAGGTTCAAACCTCAGCTTTGGTCCGGTCAAAGATGTAAGCCTCGCGGGCCAGTATGAGTTTGGTGGCGGTACCGAAGTAAACAACTACCTCGCCGGCTTTGCTCTGTCCTGGGATGTGCCTGGCTTCATGTATTTCAACACGGGCGTTTACTACGTCGATAATGATCAGATCAGCGACGACATGCAGTTAACTGTTACCTGGGGTGCTCCGTTCAATATTGGTTCGGCCAAATTCCTCATTGATGGCTACATTGATTGGTCCACAGCCGAATCTGATCATGAGTCCGAGTTCCAGTTCACCCCGCAGGTCAAGTTGGACGTGGGTAACTTCTGGGGCGCGCCGGATATGCTTTACGCCGGAGTTGAATATCAATACTGGCACAACAAGTTTGGTCTCGGTGATACGCTGATGGGTGATCAGAGCTCCGTCAGCGCGTTGGTGAAATTCCACTTTTGATCCTATGCAGGAGTCCGGCAGAATCATAAAGTCGGACTCCTGGACAAATGGATAACAAGTGAGAGATTCATGACCAATATCACCGTTACAGACAGCTCCGCTTCAGACAAGGCGGGTGAGGGCGAGAAAGGCCGAAAGTACCGGCCGGGCAGGATTCGGGTGCGCAACAGGGAGAAGATTCTGGTTGCTGCCGAAGAAGAGTTTGCTCTTAACGGCTACAAAGGCGCTACGATCCAGAGCATTGCCGAGCGGGCCGGGCTGCCTAAGTCCAACGTTCTTTATTACTTCAGTAACAAGACACGAATGTATAGCGCCATGTTTGATGACATTCTGGCGCGCTGGAACAAGGTGTTTACGGAAATCCGGCCAGAGGATGATCCGGCTGAGGCGTTGGCCACTTTCATCCGGACCAAAGTCGAGATGTCACGAAAGTACCCTTTGTCTTCCCGCCTGTTCGCCATGGAGATCATCCAGGGCGCCCCTTTTCTTATGGACCACCTGCGCACCAACATGCGTGAGTGGGTTCGGGGCCGGGCTGAGGTCATGCAGTCGTGGATAGACGATGGCCGTATGGCGCCGGTGGATCCGGTGCAGCTGATTTTCCTGATCTGGTCATCCACACAACATTATGCCGACTTCCAGGTTCAGATCCTGATGGTTGAGAACAAGGCCGAATATGAGAAGCGTGACTTTGACCGTGCGGCTGACTTCCTGATCGGCATGATTCTGCGGGGGTGTGGCCTTGAGATCCCGACATGAATGAGAACGTCTCATACCCGAGAGATATGCGTGGTTATGGGGAGCATCCTCCCCATGCCCGTTGGCCCGGAAACGCCCGGGTAGCTGTTCAGTTTGTACTTAATTACGAAGAAGGCGGAGAGAGCTGCGTACTTCACGGCGATGAACACTCCGAAACGTTCCTCTCCGACATTATTGGTGCCGAAGCATACCGAGGGCGGCACATGAGCATGGAGTCCCTCTATGAGTACGGATCCCGTGCCGGTGTCTGGCGCATCCTGCGGGAGTTCCGCAAGCGGCAGCTACCCCTGACAGTATTCGGGGTGACTATGGCTCTTTCCAGAAACCCGGAGGTGGTGCAGGCCTTTATTGACGGTGGACACGAGATTGCCTGCCATGGCCAGCGCTGGATTCACTATCAGGATATGGCAGAGGCCGAGGAGCGCCGCTGGATGGAACTGGCACTGGAGCAGCATGCCCGTTTGGCCGGAGCACCTGCACTGGGCTGGTATACCGGCCGCGACAGTCCGAATACCCGTCGTCTGGTTGTAGAGCATGGCGGACTGGAATACGACAGCGATTACTACGGTGATGACCTTCCTTTCTGGACCACGGTCGAAACCCGTGACGGAGAGCGCAAACCCCATCTGGTTGTGCCCTACACCCTGGAAGCCAACGATATGCGCTTCAGTTCGCCTCAGGGATTTAACTCGGGAGAGCAGTTCTTTCAGTACCTGAAAGACAGTTTTGATGTGTTGTACGAAGAAGGTGCAGATGCCCCGAAGATGATGTCCGTGGGCCTGCACTGCCGGGTTGTTGGCCGTCCAGGCCGCTTTCGGGCTTTACAAAGGTTCCTGGATTATATCCAGAAGCACGAGCACGTATGGGTGTGCCGGCGTATTGATATTGCCCGCCACTGGAAAAAAGAACACCCCTTTCAGGCGGACTGACACCGGAGTAAAAGAATGACTGATGCAATAGTGGCACCCGCTGTAGAGGGGCCTGACTTTACCCGTAAAGGCCTGAACCTGGCCGATGGTAGCCTGGGAGCGGAAGTGACTCAGGTGACCGATGAATTTTTTGCGTCCCGGGAGCGCATGCTGAACCCTGACCAGCCGGTGTTTTACCCCGACCGTTTTGATGACAACGGCAAATGGATGGACGGATGGGAAACCCGCCGTCGTCGTACCACCGGTCACGACTGGTGCGTTATTCGCCTGGCGACACCTGGCGTTTTGATGGGTGTGGATTTCGATACCAGTTTCTTTACCGGAAACTTTCCCCCGGCGGCCTCGCTGGAGGCGTGTTACTGCTCGGATGGCGAGCCCGGCGAAGGCAGCGACTGGCAAACACTGGTGTCCGCTATCGAATTGCAAGGCAATGACCACCGCTTCTGCGAAATCGCTTCGGATCAGCCGTGGAGCCATGTGCGGGTACACATATTCCCCGATGGCGGGCTGGCGCGCCTGCGTATTTACGGCAAGCCATTCTGTGACTGGTCCGCACTGCTGACCACAGGCCCTGTTAACCTGCTTGCTCTGGAACATGGCGGTGATCAGGTGGCCTGGAGTGATGCCCACTATGGCGAGCCCCGCAAGCTGCTGCGACCGGGCCGGGGTATCAATATGGGCGATGGCTGGGAGACCCGCCGCCGGCGTGAGCCGGGTAATGACTGGTGCATTCTGGCTCTGGGCCACAAAGGTATGGTCGAACGTATCGAGGTGGATACAGCGCACTTCAAGGGTAATTTTCCTGCGGCCTGTTCTATACAGGCGGCCTGTGTCGAGGCTGGAGAGAGTACTGCCCAGTCTCTCATCACCCAGAGTATGTTCTGGCACACGTTGATGGATGATCAGCCGCTGACCGCAGACGCTATCCACCAGTTTACTGATCTGCAGGACCTGGGTGCGATTACCCATATCCGTTTCAATATGATTCCCGATGGTGGTGTCAGCCGGGTGAGGCTGTTCGGAACGCCGGTGTCATGAGTCAGCCCCGGACAATCGTCCCGGAATGGCACCGCCCATAACACCGGTACTGCCGGCCAGCTAATGTTTTGCCAATGCCTGATGTTCTCCCTCAAACAAAAACTATAGGGAAATCAAGAGTGGGTGTGACGCTGAATGTCTGATCACCCATATGACCTTATGTTATGGAGAGAGTGCATGATGACCAAGACAGTATCTTTTACGACGAAGGCACGACGCCCCGGTCGGGTAGCGACTATGGTGATGGCAGCGGGGCTGGCCATACTGGCAGCGCCAGGCTCCGTGTGGGCGGATGACCTTGAGAAGGTGACCTTCCGCACCAACTGGTTCCCCCAGGCCGAACACGGTGGCTGGTACCACGCGGATTCGCAGGGCACTTATGAGGACTATGGGCTTGATGTTGACATGGCTCCCGGAGGCCCCCAGGTCAACAACCTGCAATTGCTGCTCGGCGGCCAGGCTGATTTTGTGATGCTTCATTCCAGCGGCCAGATTCTCAATGCTGTTGAGGAAGGTTTGCCTGTAGTGGCGCTTGCGGCGTTCTACCAGAAAGACCCGCAGATCATCATGACTCACCCGGGTGTCGGGAACGACAGGCTGGAAGATCTCAAAGGCAAGTCGATCCTGCTGTCCCAGGATGCTCACCAGTCATTCTGGCCGTGGTTGAAGCAGAAATACGGCTATACCGATGAGCAGGTTCGTCCGTATACCTTCCAGATGGGGCCGTTCATTGCAGAGCCTCAGGTTATCCAGCAGGCCTATGTCACCTCGGAAACGTTTGTAGTGAAACAGGCTGGTATCGAGCCCAATGTGTTTCTGCTGTCTGATCATGGCTGGGAGTCATACTCCACCATGATCGTTACCACTCGCAAAACCCTGCAAGAACGCCCGGAAGTTGCCCGCAAGTTTGTGGAAGCGACCATCGAGGGCTGGTACCAATATCTGCAGGACCCGGCAGCCACCAATGAATACATTCATGGGCTGAACGAGAACCAGGGCCCGGATCAGCTTGCCCATTCTCTCAGGGAGATGGATGAGCGCGGCATTATCCTGTCTGGCGACGCCCTGACCGGTGGCATAGGCATCATGACCGACGAACGTTGGCAGGATATCTATAAGCAGTTGGTTAGCCTGGATCTGATCGATGAATCCGTCGATCCCACCAAGGGCTATACCACAGAGTTCGTTGGTACTGAGGCCATCCACGACATTATGGCCCGATATCCGGACGTGTCCGGTGCAGGCAGCGACTGAGTGGTGCCTGTGAACAACGAGGTTACCGAACGGCAGGCGGTCCGGGTTATGCGCCCGGAGTCGCCCCGTCAGGCGGTCAGTTTCGCCAAACGGTTCCGGGCGCCTTACATCGCTGGTGGCACCTGGCTGCAGCCATCCTGTGAACGTGACCGGCAGTGGCCCGCGCAGCTGGTAGTGCTGAACCCTGACTGGCCGGCATTTCGTGGCATTCGGGAGACGGATGGTGGTCTCAGCATTGGTGCGCTGACCACGCTGGACGAGCTGGCTCACCACCCTTTGACGGCGCTGTACCTTCCTCCACTGAACGGTTTGATTAAACGTGTAGCAGGGCCCGGTGTGCGTCATCTGGGCACGGTCGGCGGCAATCTGCTTGCTGGCGGGGACCTGTCAGCGCTGGCGCTCGCCCTGGACACTGAAGTGGACGTTGTGGGGGGCAAAGGGAGTAACCGCCGGCCTTTGGCTCGATGGTTCCTGGATCGGCCGGTCAGCGACCTGCTCAGATCTGTCACCGTACCGGATTGCCGTGGCTGGCGAGTCTCTGTGGAAAAACTTGGCTATCGGGAGCGCTTTAGCCCCACCCGGGCCACCGTGGCCTGTGTCCATGATGGCGAGCAGGTGCAGCTGGGGGTGTGTGGTGAAGGGGGTTCCGGGCGGCTGATGGTTACCGAAGCCATGCTGAGAGATGAAGGTATTCGTGAACTCACGGATCTGGCCATAGTGATGGACAGTGAGCTGGAAGCTCTGGGCTGGCACGATACTCGGCTAAGGCTGGCCGCACGCAGGATGCTGGAGTCCGGATTGATGGAAGTGACCCGTGACGCATGAAAATCCACCGGGGATCGCCGGAAATCTGACGACTCTGGACGGGGACTCAGTCCGTAACTCTGCTTCAAAGATGGATCTGACCCAGCGTATCGAAGGTCGTCTGGCCTACGCCACTGATCAGCGGCACCTCCCGGGGTTGCTGTATGGTGCCATTCTGCGCAGTGCCTGCGCCCACGCGCTGATCACCCGGGTAGATATCTCCCAGGCTCTGGGAATGCCCGGTGTGCACGCGGTGATCAAGGCGGACGATGTGCCGGGCCTGAATCGCTTCGGCATCGTGATCCGGGACCAGCCGGTGTTTTGTGATGAGCGGGTTCGCTACGAAGGGGATGCGATAGCTGCTGTGGCGGCGGACACCCCGGAGCAGGCCAGGGCAGCGCTGAATGCAATCGAGGTGGATTACCAGCCACTTCCGGTGGTCAGTGATGCTGCGTTAGCCGAGCAGCAGATTGCTCTCCACAATTCCCATGAAAAACACGGTGGCAGCAACCTGCTGGCCCGGGAAACACTTGAATGTGGCGACATTGACGATGCGTTTGCCCGCTGTGCCGTGGTCGCTGAACACCAGTATCAGACCCCGCGCCAGATGCACGCTTTTATGGAAACCGAAGGTGGAGTGGCGATTCCGGACGGCAAGGGTGGTGTGCTTTTCCGGGTCGGCTGTCAGTCCGGCCATCGGGATGCGGAACAGTTGGCCGATATTCTCGGTATCCCCCACGAACAGGTGACCGTAGAGGCCATGGCCACCGGCGGAGCGTTCGGTGGCAAAGATGAACTCACAGTGCAGCCGGCTGCCGGATTGCTCGCTTTGAAAACCGGGCGCCCGGTGATGATCCATCTGGACCGATTCGAGTCTTGCCGAACGGGGATTAAGCGCCACCCCGTGTCGGTAAAAATGACCACCGGGTGTGATGCCGCAGGTCGTTTGCTGGCCCACAAAGTAGAGGCGATTCTGGACACCGGCGCCTACGCCAGTTTGGGGCCAGCCGTGCTGGAAAACTATCTGGACCACGCCACGGCGCCCTTGTACCGGATAGAGGCATATCGTGTGTCCGGTCGCCTGGTTTATACCAATAATGGTGTATGTGGTGCTTTCCGGGGCTTTGGCGGGAATCAGGCCACCTTCGCAGTGGAATCGCAGCTGGATGCGCTGGCCCACAGCCTTGGCGTTGAACCCGCGGCCCTTCGCCGGATCAACCTGCGGTCCCCGGGCGATGCCGGCAGCCGCAATCAGACAGTTCGCTGGACCGCGCCGCCCGCCGATGTGCTGACAGCGGCCGTAGCCTCCCCTCTTTGGTCCCGCCACGACACGGACACTGGCCGCTGGCTCACCGGCACTGGTATGGCGATGGGTGCCCAAGGCAATGGTTTGGGAGATGGCTTGCCTGACAGTGGTGGCGGTCGTATCAGCCTGTCACCGGCAGGCCGTATCTGCGTGGAATTCGGGTTCTCGGACTATGGCCAGAACATTGTCGAGTCCATCACCCGCTCCGTCTGTAATGGGGTGGGTTGCCGGGAGACCGACGTGGAAGTAGCCCTTGGAAGCTCCCGGGGGCCGGATTCCGGGCCCACCAGCGCCTCTCGCAGCTCCGTGCTGGTACACAGTGTGCTGGCCAGCATTCTGCCCCGCTGGATAGGTGCTGTGCGTGGGCATGCCGCCCGCTTGAGCGGTCACCCGGAAGAGGGTTTGGAGTTCGGCCCGGGAGGCATGTTTTTCAATGGTCGTCAGGTGTTGAGCTATCGGGAACTGGCTGAGAGCGCCAGCCCTGACGAAATGGCAGCCAGCGCCAGTCGGGATTTCCCTGTGGCGCCGGACAGTGGACAACCCGTGGGCCGTTATCTGCAACTGCAGATCGCGACTGTGGCCCGGGTTGCGGTGGATCGTCTCACCGGTCGGGTTCGGGTGACGGATCTTCACCACGTCACGGCAGCCGGACGTGTGATCTACCCGCCCGGTTATCTGGGGCAGATCGAGGGCGCCGCTGTGATGGGGCAGGGCATGGCGCTGACCGAAGATATGACAACCCGTGACGGCAGCTACCTGGCGGACAACCTGGACCAGTACCTGATCCCCACCTTTCACGATGCCCCCCTCCAGCGTGTTGATGTTCTGGACGATACACCAGAGGACGATCCTTTCCCGGTAAGGGGCGTGGGTGAGCTGGGTATTGAAGCAGTAGCACCGGCTATTACCGCTGCGATTGAGGCGGCGACCGGTGTCAGGGTCCGGCGACTGCCGGTAGATCCCGGAGACTTGCTGGTGGCGATGGCTGCAAAGGAACAAACCCTATGAGTGATCATTATCAGGTACCCGAAACACCGGCACAGGAAAACATCAGTTTCGAGCTGAATGGAGAAGCGGTTACCCGGTCAGCGCCGAGTGCCGAGACCTTGCTGGATATCCTGCGCGAATCTGGCCAGATCACCTCAGCCCGGGCCGGGTGCCGTGTAGGTCGATGCGGTGCCTGCCAGGTACTGCTGGATGGTCGTGCTGTGCCGTCTTGTCTGGTGATGGCCTGGCAGCTGCCAGGCCATCATGTGGAAACCGTGGAGGGGTTGAACAAAGATCCCGATTTTCTCTCTGTACGCGACGCACTGGCAAGTGAGAGTGCCTTGCAGTGTGGCTACTGCACACCGGGTTTTGCGGTCTCTCTGGTTGCGGGCATCAGGCAGCGCCGACAGGGAAGTACGGTGGATCTGACGGAATCTGTGGCTGGCAATCTCTGTCGTTGTACCGGTTATGGCGGCCTGCGGCGTGCCATTGATCAACTTTCTGCCCCTGGCTGTCCGGATGAAGCGGATGGCCAGGGCGCGTCACTATCGGAAAATCAATGATGACTACGACCTTTGCCAGTAAACGCCAGCTCCTGTTGTGCGCGGACGCCGTGCTGCCCATGACTGCTGGTAATCCCATAGTCCAGGACGGTGCAGTGCTGGTGATGGGTGAAACCATTGAAGCCGTTGGCCCCCGTTCGACGTTGCTGGAACGTGCCCCGGATGCCGAGGTCCGGGATTACGGTCGCGCGGTGCTGATGCCGGGGCTGGTGGCCGGGTCAACGTATGGGTGGGTCTGGAACACCAATACTATGCTACAGAAGCTGCGTGCCGTCGGGCGGTGGATCTGTGCGATCACTACAGCACCGGATTTCATACCCACTCGAACGAAAGCCAGAGCGAAATCCCCGAGGCCATGCGCCGGCATGGTATGAGCCCTGTCCGGGCTCTGGAGAAGCTGGGTCTGCTGTCGCCAGAACGGGTATTGCTGGCCCATTGTGTCTGGCTTGATGATGACGAACTGCAGTTGCTGGCAGCCAACAACATCGGCGTTGCTCACAATCCCTCAAGCAACATGAAGCTGGCCAGCGGTCCGGCGCCTGTGGAAGCCATGATCGCCGCCGGTATCGCAGTGGGTATTGGCACAGATGGTGAAAAGGAAAACAACAATCTGGACATGTTCGAGGAAATGAAAATCGCCTCGCTGCTGGCCAAGTTGCGGGCCATGGATGCTGCCGCCTGGAAATCCTGGGATGTCCTGCGGGCGGCTACCATCGATGGTGCCAAGGCATTGGGCATGGATCGTGATATTGGTTCTCTGGAGCCAGGCAAACAAGCTGATGTGATAGCCGTACGCGCCGCGACCGGTGGCTTGCCTCGAACAGGAAGGGAGTGGCGACGCCGGTCTAAGCTCTTGCAGAGTAGGCAGGGCGTTTAAACGCCCTCCCGGTTTATTCCTTTCAGTAACGGGTTTTCTCAGACCGAAAGCAGGACAAAGTCATCCTTGGTAACCAGACATTCCGGGCACACCCAATCATCCGGGATGTCATCAAATGGCGTTCCTGGCGGAATGCCTGAGTCCGGGTCACCTACCGTCTCGTCGTAGATCCAGCCGCACACCTGACACACCCATTGGGGAGCTGCGCCTTCACTGGCTTGAGCAGGCGGCTGTTCGGCGGAATCGTTGGCCGCTTGTTCGCGGATTGCGCCAAGGCGGCGTTCGAATGCCAGCCGGCCCTTCTGTTCCAGCTCAAATGCCCGCAAGACCCTCGCCTCAACGCGCGCCTGCCGGTCCTGGGTGGTGGCGTAGCGGTGTACGGTCATACGCCCCAGAGAAACATGGAACTTCTCATCAGGAATGATCTTCTGAAGCATCGCACGGGTGCTTTCGGGAATTCGCGGCAGAAGTCCCTCGAAGGCGTCCATGGCGCCCAGTTCTCCGGTGATGTTGTGGGCCGCTACCCGTTCCAGGGTATCGTCGCCGCTGGCGTAAAATTCGCTGACCCACTCAACCCATTCGGGCTCCGGTGACCAGCCCTCCATGGATGCCCCCAGAGACTGCAGGTGGGACAGGATCAGCTTGTAGTGTTTGCCTTCGTCGGCGACCTGCTGGCACAGTCCAATAAATACCTCTGGTTCTGGTGTGTCCCGCAGCCACGAACCAATAAATCCAGCGGCTTCCTGCTCATACCAGCACTGGAATTTAAGCCATTCAAGCAGTTCAGCCCGATCCAGTGGCTGGTAGCCGCCAAAACTCTTTTCCGGCTCGGAGAGAGCATCCCGGCGCTGTTCAAGGCTTCGAACCAGATCATCATAGAAAACTTTCGGGTCGACAGCGGGTTTCTGCATGGCGGTAGCGCTACTCATACAGCCTCCTTCAGTTCTGCGGTCTGCTTCTGGTCGTGAATAGCGTCATACCACTTGCCGTTACGCAGGCATCCCACCGCCCGCAGCCGACGCTGCGCAACAAGTTCCTCATTGCCGTCAGACAGGGTGCAGGGACCTTCTTCGATATCCAGCACGCTGACTTCAGCCGGCCGCCCGATACTCAGCGAGCCATAGGTGTCCTGCTTGTTGATGGCGCGGGCCGGGTTAATGGTGGTCATGGCAATGACCTGATCCAGCGGTACGTCGAGAGCCCAGATTTTGGACATGGTGGTTGACAGCGAGTATACCGGCCCGTCCACGTTGAACACGTTCAGGTCGGTAGAAATAGTGGTCGGCAGGTAACCCCGTTCGATCAGCCTCCGTGCGGTACGGAAGTGGAAGTCCCCGGCGGAATGACCGATATCCATGAGCACGCCCCGCTCGTAGGCATCTTTGTAGGCTTTGGTCGGCTCACCGTTCTGGTCGAGCTGCCCACCGCCGCCGCGACAGGCATGGGTTATCATGTCGCCCTTGCGAAGCTTGTAAAGCAGCTTTTCCGTGTCCAGTACCGGCGTATGTGGGAACGCGCCGAGGTGGATCATGACGGGCAGGTCGGGGGCAATCTGATGGGCAGCTTCCAGAAATGGCGAACGGTCCGGGTCGTCGGTAATGGTCGCCCGCACCTTGAACCCGACGATAACATCGCGGTTGTCATCCACCACTTTTTTGGCAGACTCAACATCGATATTGCGCTCATCATCGGCAATGCGCAGGTAGTGGCAGACGAATGTTTTGTTGGCCAGGTAGATCTGCGAAGGGTCGAGAAGAGCGAAGATTTTGGTTTTGGTATCCGGGTGGTCAATGATGCCCTTGCGGGCGAGCCCGAAAATGGTGCTGCTGGTGGTTCCTGCGTCGACCATGATCGGCACCCCTGAATCGACCCCCATGAGATCCGTTGGCAGGCAGAAGTCGCCCAGCCCGGTGTAGCAGTGGGTATGGATATCGATCAGGCCGGGCGTCACAACCTTGTTGGTCATGTCCAGAACCCGGGCGTCAGGGTATTGTTGGCCGGCATCCGGTCCAACGGCAATAATGGTGTCACCCTTGGTGACGACGTCGGCAATGCCGTCGAACCCGTTGGCGGGATCGATAACCCGGCCGCCTTTCAATACCTGCACATCGTTTTGCGCGGAAGGCATAGCATTCCTCCAGAATCTCTCGAGAACCGTACGCCAGAGAGGCGTTATGACAGAGGAATGTCATCTTGACTCAGGAGTCTGATCCAGGAGGTTCTCTCGGCCCGGAAATTCCCTGAGAAAGGCCAAGCAGGATACATGCCAGCGATTCCGGAGGCGCCGTTAGTGACCGGGACATCAGGCAATTAATGATCAGATGGTCAATAAAGCCGGCTGTTTATGGTGCAAATTGAAGCGAAATGAGCGCTTGCGGTGCGTTTGGAAGCCAGATTCAGGGTGCTCACTGGCAACGGGTGAGGTCTGAGGCGTGGCATAGCGATTGCTTTTAAAAACTGATCAAGTGGTCAGATAGTATCAGGAGTCAGTATGTCCAGTTTTGCAATCCGCCATGCCGCGATATTCACCGTTGATCCTCGCGATCGGGTGGTTCCGGCTGGCACCCTGGTGGTGCAGGACGGCATCATTACCCAGATAGGAGATGACCGGGAGGTAAACATCCCGGAAGGCTGTGAGGTGATTGATGCCCGGGGGCACGCCTTATTGCCGGGTCTGATCGACTGCCACTCCCATTCCAGCCTGATGCGGGGTGTCACGGAAAACATGCCGCTGATGGAGTGGCTGCCCTGGTACCAACTGGAACACCGGGCCATGACAGAAGAGTTCGCCTACCATTCTGCCCGCCTGTGTTATCTGGAAGCCCTGCAGTCCGGCACTACCTGTGTTATGGATATGTTCCGCTTCATGGATCGCTGCGCTGATGCGGCTGCCGAGCTGGGCCTGAGGGTTCAGCTGGCACCTTATGTGGCAGACAAGCCTGGTAAGGATTTTTTCTCTACCCGGGAAGAAAACCGCCGGCTGATTCACAGCCATCATGAAACCCGGAACGGTCGCATCCGTGTATGGATGGGGCTGGAGCATCTGTTTTACTGCACTGGAGACGCCTATCGCGAAGCTGCGCAGCTGAGTCGGGAGTATGGTGTGGGTATTCACACCCATTGCAGCGAACAGAAAGAGGAAGAGCAGGCGGTTACCGCTGAGCTGGGGCGCCGGTCACTGGCTATGCTGGATCATTACGGAATTCTTGGTGAACGGACTCTGTTGGCCCACTGTGTCTGGCTGAACGATGACGAAATCGCCCGGGTGGCTGACACCGGCACCAGCATTGCCCACTGCCCGGTGAGCAACGCCAAACTGGCCAGTGGTGTGGCGCGAGTACCGGAAATGCTTGCGGCCGGTGTGACAGTGGGGCTGGGCACCGATGGCCCTGTCTGTAATAACAGCCTGAATATGTTTGAGGAGATGAAGTTTGCCTCCCTCATTCAGAAGGCTGCTCGCCTGGACGCCACCACTATGCCCGCCGACCAGATTCTGCGCATGGCTACCATAAACGGCGCAAGAGCCCTGGGGCTGGATGGTGAGATCGGTTCCCTGGAGGTGGGCAAAAAGGCGGATCTGCTGTTGCTGAATCTTTCCAGGGCCAATATGACACCTGTCAGCGTGAATGAAGAGGGCGGCAACCTGCTGTGGAACCTGGTGTTTTCTGCCGGTAGTACGAATGTGGCCGGCGTCTGGGTGGATGGCGTTCGCCTGATCGATAACGGTGAGGCCGTGCAGGTTAGCCAGCGTTCAGTTATTGCTGCCGCCCAGTTTCAGGGGCTGGCCCTGCAGGAGGCATGCCGGACGCTTTCCCATACACGAACCACCATGGTTTGATGCCTCCCCTATGATTTTGGAGCCGCTCTAGCCTCGACATTGGGCTGAACGAAGATTTTTGCGCACAGCGCCTGATCCTGTCGGTTTTTGTTTTGCTCAGTTCCGTGATGCTGCATTGTCGATCACCTGAGTAAATAGTTATGAGGAGGGTGTCTGCATCACACTGACGTGGGCAGCCACCACCTTCCAGCCTTCAGCGAATCGGACCCAGGTCTGCATCTGGCGACCGAAGTTGTCTGTTTCGCCATCCCGGAACTGAGTGCTGACGGTGGCGAAGGTGTCACCAAAGGTAGTTACCACCGTGCCATGAAGGGTCCGTCCCGGCCCTACTGGCTGACATTGCCGCCGATAGGCTTCTATAGCGTCAGCGCCGTAGAGATTTTCGGCAACGCCAAAGCGGACCGTGAATTCAGAACTCCAGAAATAGCCGTCAAGTACGTCCAGCTCGTTATCGAGCAGAGCCTTTTCATAGGTCTCGAAGGCATAGGTGACGCTGGCTACTGCGTCGGGTGCATTGACGATCAGATCAGTCATTATCGATCTCCGGGGATGATGGGGTAGTGGGTGGTGCAGGTACGGAGGAAGGCTTAGCCATGTACTGGCGCCAGCCCCCTGTCGCACTGATATCTGTGGCACCCTCTATGCCGCAGGGTTCGCAGATAAAGCCGGTGCACCAGGTGCCGTCTTCAAGCTCTAGCTGGCCGATGCCCAGAGGGTGAGGGATACCGGCCACAAAAGTGCCAAACCTGTCTTCCAGCACCCGCCATACTTCCACCTCAATGGCGAAACCGGTGCCCTCAGACCGGATCAGACCAGGTCGATACGGTGGCCCCCCGGCCAGTGCGTAGAAGCGGTAGTGGGGGGCTGTGCGAGTTTGCCTGACCAGGACGGCGCCTCGTTCGGTCAGCTGGCTGTTTAAAGGGTATCCTTCCAGATGAGCACCGCAGACCGCTACATCCAGGGTGTTTGGCGTTTGGGAGAGGCTCTCCTTTGGGAGTGGGTCAGTGGTGGCACCAACAGTTTCCGTTACCCGTTGGTGGAGTCCGTTGGCCAGGGCGCTCAGCACGGTATCGCTCCAAGCTGGGCCAAACAGGGTGACGCCCCACGGCATGTTATTCGCCAGGAACCCGGCAGGAACGGACACCGCCGCGTAGTCCAGCAGGTTCATGAAGTTGGTAAATGCTCCAAGGCGCGCATTGAGCACCACGGGATCAGCGATCATGTCGGCTATGGTGCAGGGTCCGGGGCAGGTGGGCGTAATGATTGTGTCCACCGTTGCCAGGATACGGTCGGCCTCTTGTTTCAGTGTCGCGAGCCGGTACTGGGCGCGAAATGCGTCGCTTGCGGAGAGCTTGTCGCCATTGGCCACGACATCGCGGACCACAGGGTTGATCATCGCAGGATTGTCTACGAGTTCGCTGATAGCCAGTTGTCGCTCTGTAACCCAAGGGCCATCATAGAGCAGCTCTGCGGCCTCGGAGAAAGGGCGAAAGTCGATTTCCACGGCTTTCCCGCCAAGGGCCTCGAGATGTCCAACTGCGGCTTCGAAAAGCCCTTTCGCTTCCTGGTATTCCTCCAGCGCGAGTTGCCCGGCCGGGGGGATACCGAAAGTAAATATTTTGCCGATCAGACGGCTGGGGGGTTGGTGGTTTTTTTGCCAGGGATCGGCGGGGTTGTGCTTGTCCGCCAGAGTCAGAACTTGATTGGCCTGAACCATGGTGCGGGCGAAGATCGATACGCAATCAAGGGTCTGGCACGCGGGTACAACGCCTTCAACGCTCAGCCTTCCCAGGGTGGGCTTGAGACCGGCGATATGGTTGAGTGCTGCTGGTACCCGACCAGAGCCTGCCGTATCGGTACCCAGCGCGAAGCTGACGATGCCCAGTGCCACCGCCACGGAGGAGCCAGCGGAAGAACCGCCGGAGACCCAGTCTCCATCAAAGGCATTGCCACAGGGTCCGAAGTCAGAGCGGGTGCCGTTGAGCCCGGTAGCGAACTGATCCAGGTTGGTTTTGCCTACGGGGATGGCCCCAGCGGCCAATAACTGTTTGACTACAAACGCGCTGTCCTCCGGAAGGATGTTTACATGCCGGTTCGCCACCGTAGTAGGGATCCCCTTCAGGTGGATATTGTCTTTGATGGCAAACGGTACGCCGTACAGCGGTAGTGATTCCGGTGATTCGCCATCAAGGAATTGCAGAAAGGGTTCGCGCTCTTCCGGAGTCAGGTAGTGAATCCAGATGTTCCGGTCGTGGAAAGCCGTCTGATAGTCGTCTAGCTTCGCCAGCAGTGCTCTGGGAGTCATATCTCCGGAGCGGTACAGGTGCTGGAGATGATCAATGTCGAGCCTCACAGGTGGTGTAAATCGTTCGTTCATAACGCCTCCAGTCGTTGGAACAGGCTATTGGAATCGGTAACGGCACCGAATACGCCGCCCTGCATCTGGATCATCTTGATGGCGTGATCATGATTTGCCTGGTCAGTGGCGCCGCAGCAATCTTCCACCAGCACACACTCGAAGCCCCGGTCATTGGCATCGCGCATGGTAGTGTGAACGCAGACATCGGTGGTGATACCGGTCAGTACCAGGTTCTGGATACCCCGGGTCTTGAGGATCAGCTCGAGGTCGGTAGCATAAAAAGAGCCCTTGCCGGGCTTGTCGATGATCGGTTCGCCTACGCGGGGAGCCAGTTCCGGAATGATCTCCCAGCCAGGCTCGCCCCGAACAAGAATGCGCCCGCAGGGGCCGGGATCACCAATCCCTGCGCCGATCTGCCGGGAGCGCCAGCGCTTGTTGGCCGGCAGATCGCTGAGGTCGGGGCGGTGGCCCTCACGGGTATGGATCACTGGCATGCCCAGAGCACGAAAGCGGGCAAGAAGCTGACTGATGGGCTCGATAGGAGCTCGGGTAAGGGAGAGGTCATAGCCCATGGTGTCGACATAGCCGCCCTTGCCGCAGAAGTCTGTTTGCATATCGATAATGACCAGGGCGGTGTTGGTCTTGCCCAGGTTGTTGTCCCAAGGCCAGCTATAGGGACGGGAGTTCAGGGTGTTGGTCATGGCTGATTGGTCCTGAATCGGTCAAAGGGTGGAAAGGGCTTCAAGGAGTTGTTCGGAGGTCGCCGTGGCCCCGAACAGTCCGCCCTGCATTTCAGTCATAGTGAAAATTGCATCCCGGTGCCGGGTTTCGGTGGCGGCGGTGCAGTCCCGCAGTATCAGTGTCTCCAGCCCTCGGTCGTTGGCATCACGGATGGTGGTGTGTACGCACACATCGGTGGTCAGGCCAACGACGATGAGGTGAGTAATGCCTCGCAGCCGCAGAATGTGATCCAGGTCGGTGGCGTAGAAAGCGCCTTTTCCGGGTTTGTCGATCACGATTTCGCCAGGGGCTGGCGCCAGCTCCGGAATGATTTCCCACCCCGGTTCACCACGCACCAGAATCCTGCCCAGAGGGCCGGCATTGCCGATGCCGGGACAGACCTGTTCGCTGCGCCATTGCTTGTTCGCAGGCAGGTCGACCAGCTCCGGTCGATGGCCTTCACGGGTGTGGATGACCAGCGCCTCAGGCAGCTTGCGAAACGCTGCCAGCACGCGCTGTATGGGATCGATGGTGGCTCTCGCGGGAGTTAGATCGACCCCCTGGGAGTCGATGTAACCTCCCGGGGCGCAGAAGTCCTTCTGCATATCGATAACGATCAGCGCCAGTCGTCGAGGCGCCACCGGCGCGATGCAAGGCCATGCATAGGGCCTTGCATCTGCTACCGTGAAGGTTGCCGCTTGGCTCACTTAAGCCGCCCCTGGACGCCTTGCACCAGGAAGTCCATCTTCTCGGTTTCTTCAAGGGTCATGGTGTCACCTTCCTCGACGATCACCGTCCCATCCTGGCCAAACACCGGGCCGGCCCAGACCCGGAACTCCTCGTTCATAATCGCTTTCTGGCGATCCAGCACGGTCTGTTGATCTTCTTCACTGACAGCGCTGCCGAAGTCGCTGAGCTTGGCGGCTTCGGTTAGCAGGTCGCCCCTCAGGTGCTCGGATTTCCAGCTGCCGTCTTTGGCGGAATTGACGATGTCGATCATCATCGGGCCCCAGTTCCAGATTGCTCCGACCAGCCAGCCTTTAGGTGCGAACTGGCTTGCATCGGCGTGGTAGCCCACGGAGTAGACGCCCCGGCGCTCTGCTACCTGGACATAGTTGATGGGGGAGTCCACATGGCCGGTTAGTACATCGGCACCGCCACTGATCAGGGCTTCCGCCGCTTCAGCTTCCCTGGTTGGGTCCGACCAGCTGGAGGTCCAGATTACGGAAGTGGTGACTTCCGGGTTCACGCTCTGGGCGCCCCGGGTGAAGGCGTTGATGTTACGAAGTACCTGCGGGATCGGGTGCGCGGCGATAAAACCAAGCTGGTTGGTCCCGGTGGTCAGGCCAGCGGCGACACCGGCCAGGTACATGGCCTGGTCGATCTCGGCGAAGTAGGTCATCAGGTTGTCAGAGGTCTTTAGGCCACCGGAGTGGGCAAAATGAACGTCGGGATACTTCTCGGCCACCTTCAGAGCATGGTCAAGATAGCCATAGCTGGTCGGGAAAACCACTTCCACACCGGAGCGAACCATGCGTTCCATGACGCGTTGTACATCCGCGTTCTCCGGGATGTTCTCGAAGTACAGGGTTTCCACGTCGTCCATGTGCTCTTCCATGTAAAGCCGGCCCTGGTCCTGAGCATAGTTGTAGCCGTAGTCAGACTTCGGACCAACGTAAATAAAGCCAACCTTGGTCTCTGCGGCGGCCTGGACACTGATTGCCAGGATAGAAGTAGCGAGTAGAGTGCGGATTACTTTTTTCATGGTGATTCTCCGTTTGATAATGTCTGGTTGGTTATCGGGCACTTTGGAATACCACACTGAGACCGGCTGGCATGCCGCCACCGCTTGCCCGGAGGCCGCGATAGCTGAGCATCAGCACGCTCAAGGGGATCATGTAAGGGAGGGTTGCCAGCAGGTAGGGAGAAATGTTCACGCCCCACGACTGCAGTTTCAGGTTGAGGGCTTCGGAGGCGCCAAACAGTAAGGCCGCAGGTAAGGCATACCATGGGTTCCAGCGGGCAACAATGACCAGACCGACGGCGACCAGCCCCCGGCCTGCGGTCATGCCTTCGACCCAGTTTGCGGTGTAGTCCACCGCCAGTGCGGCACCTGCAAAACCTGACATCAGACCACCAAAGGCAATGGCGGCCAACTGGTAGTGCACTGGGTTATGCCCGAGGTTGCGGGTGATGTCCTGGGATTCGCCGGTGGAGCGCCAGCGCAGGCCGGTACGGGTCCGAAACAGGAAAATGGAGATGGCCGGGATAGCGAGCAGGGTGATCAGCACAGTTGGAGTGATGGGGCCGAGAAACTGGCCGAGCAGCGGGATATCGCTGACGAACGTATGGTTCAGGTTGCCCAGGGTGTCAATCTTGTCGCCTACGAAAGGCGTGCCATAGTAGGCACTGAGACCACCGCCGAGAATCAGCACGGCAACACCGCTGGCAATCTGGTTAGCGCCGCACCCGAGTACAAGTATGGCGTGCACCATCGATAGTGCGATGCCGGCAAAGCAGGCTGCCATGACGCCCAGCCAGGGGTCGCCGGTCACGGACGCCACCGCGAAGCCGGTCATTGCGCCCAGCAGCATCTGGCCTTCCACGCCGAGGTTGATCACACCGCTGCGCTGGGTCATGGCCTCGCCCAGCACCACGGCGAGCACGGGTGTAGCGCTGCGCAGGGCGGCGAACAGGAGGGTAAGGAGTTCGGTTGCAAAATATTCCATACAGGGTCCTTTGGATTGCTATCGGGCCTTGGGCCGTTCAGATGTCACGGCGCCGGCCCCACAGGCTTGCCACGGCGAGCACGATGATGAACAGCAGCGCCTGAAGAATGTCGGCACTGGCTTTGGGAAGCTGGGCATACAGTTGCAGAGAGTCAGCGGAGGCCAGCAGCCCGCCCATCAACACCGATAGAGGAATGATTCGCAGGAAATGCTGTCCGGCGAGCCATGCCACCAGAAAGCCGGTCATGCCATAGCCGCTGGCCAGACCATCCTGCAGACGGTTCTGGATCACAGAGGCTTCGGCGATACCGGCGAGGCCAGCCAGTAATCCGCCCACGGCCATGACAATGAGTACGTTGCGTTCGTAGGAAATGCCGGCGGTCGCCCCGACTCGTGGGTTGCTGCGGCTGACTTGAAGTCCAAGGCCCCAGCGGCTTCGGGTTACCAGTATGTGCAGGATGATGGCGGCTACTATGCCGAACACCAGCCCCATGTGGACCCGGGTGTCGAAGAATTGCGGCAGGATCGCCCCGGCCGGAAACTCAATAGTGGCGGGCCATCCAAGAGAGTTAGGGTTTTTCCAGGGGCCATGAACCACAAAGCTGACCAGGAGGATGCCCACGTAGTTCAATAACAGGGTGGATATGGTTTCATTGACTCCGAGACGGGTCTTGAGCAGCCCGGGGATAACGCCCCAGAGCGCGCCGCCAGCCATCGCGCCGGCCAGCATCAGCGGCATCAATATCCAGCCCGGTTGATCCACCGCGGCCAGCACGGCCCCGGTGCCAAACAGGGCGCCCAGGTAGAGTTGCCCTTCGCCACCTACACTGATCAGTCCAAGCCGGGCGGGTAAAGCGACTGCCAGTGCGGTCAGCAGGATAGGGGCGGTTTTGACCAAGGTTTCACTGAAGGAATAACTGTCGCCAAAGGCACCCATGACCATTTCCTGGAACAGGGAAACCGCTTCACGGCCGTTGATGGCAAAGAATGCCAGGGTCGCCACCACGAAAATGGTTGCCATGCCCAGAACGGCACCGGCCGGGCCCCTGAGCAATCGCAGGCCGAGTTTTACAGGGAGTTGGGTTGCATTTGTCATGATGCGGCCCTCACTCGCGGGTCGGCGGGTTTCTGCTCAGGTGGTCGTTGGGTTCTGGCAGGCTGATGTTCGCCAGTCATGGCTCGGCCGATGTCGAGCCGGTCGCATTCCCGTGGGTCGAAAATCCCGGAAATCCGGCCGCCCTGCAGCACGGCAATGCGATGGGCGTAAGACATGAGATCGTCCAGGTCTTCCGAGATCCACAACACCGCAGCGCCTTCGTTTGCCTTGGCAAACAGGGCCTGGTAAATGTCATGGGCAGCGCCGGCATCCAGCCCCATGGTGGGGTAGGCGGCGACGATCAGGTCTTTGTCTCCCTCCAGTTCTCTGCCCACCACCAGTTTCTGGAGGTTGCCGCCAGACAGTTGGCCTGCCGCCAGGGCCGGGTTGTCGGGGCGTACCTGATAGCGTTGGATAATGTTCCGGGTCAGTTGTTCTTCCGGTGCCCAGGCGGGGAAAAAGCTGAGATGCCTAAAATGAGAGAGCGCCACATTGGTTGTCAGCGACAGATCCGCCGCGACCGCATTGACTGCCGGTTGTTCCGGTATATAGGAAACCCTGCCTGAGGTGCTCGGGGGGCGACTGGCGGACTGCAGGAGATAGCCGTCGATGATGACTTCTCCCCTGGCCAGCGGGGTCAGGCCCACCAGTGCGTCTGCCAATAGGTGCTGGCCATTGCCGGAAACGCCGGCAACCCCGAGAATTTCGCCGGGCGCAATATCCAGTCGGATGTTCTCCACTGACTGTGCTCCGTGACGGGCATGGAGGTCCCGGATGGAAATCCGGGGCGGCCGGTTGGCGAAGGCTTCACGAGGCGTGACTTCAATGGCGGAGCGCTGGTTGCTGTCCCCCATCATCAGGCTGACCAAAGAGGATTCGGTGCACTGCTTACGGTCTAGCGTCTGAACCATCCGACCGGCCCGCATCACGACAACCCGGTGAGCACAGGCCATCACGTCCTGCATCTTGTGGGTGATAAGCACCACGCTGCGGCCAGCCTCCGCCAGTTTGCGGATAAGTCCCCACAGGCGTTCTGCTTCCTGGGGCGGTAGTACTGATGTGGGCTCGTCCAGAATCAGAACCTTTGCATCCAGGTTCAGCACCTTGACCAGTTCAAGTAGTTGCCGCTGCCCTACGGAAAGGTCGCGCACCAGCGTGTCTGGTGCCAGTCCTGGTGCCAGCTCCTGCAGATAGGTGAGTACGGCCTTGCGAGGAGATGTACGGAAAAGCCGGCGAAAGGTCCAGAAGGGCGATTTCGGGTAGGCCAGTAGCAGGTTGTCCAGCACGGACAGCGCGGGAACCAGATTGAACTGTTGGAACACCATGCCAATGCCCAGAGACATTGCTTTCTGGGGTGACTCAATGGTGGTTTCCCGATCATTAATCAGAATGGCGCCGCCATCCGGAGGATACAGGCCGAACAGCATCTTCATGAGCGTGCTTTTGCCGGCACCGTTCTCTCCGAGCAGTGCAACCACCTCTCCGGCGCGAATGTCCAGAGAGATTCCGTCATTTGCCGTAACGTCGCCGAAGCGCTTGGTGATGTTGTAAAGCTGGATATTCATGACTTACGACTCTTGCGCGTTTATTTCTGTTGTATGCAAGACTGCATGGATCATGCCATATGAAGGAGAGGCGCATGGTTGAGATGTTTGTATTCCGGTTCGTTCAATAACTAACCGGAACCACAGTGAAAATCGGTCGAAACAATGTTTTATTTTGGTGCAATAAGTCCGGGTATGCACAGAAGGAGGACGTGGATATGGGGATGGAGTCGATTGAAAAGTATCCGGTTATAGTTAATGATGTATGCAACAAAAGGAAGGAGCGAAGCATGACTGTATCAACACGGAAGTGGACCACCGATCGCATCTACGACAATCTGCGTCAGGGTATTATGACTCTCGAGTTGTATCCGGGTAGCCGGGTCACAGAGACGGAGTTGGCGCAACGGTTTGGCGTCAGCCGGACACCGGTTCGCGAAGCGCTGCAACGGCTGGCTGTGGAAGGGTATCTGACCATTCGTCCCAAGCACGGTTGCTATATTCGCCAACTCGATGTTTTTGAACTGGCGGAATACTACGACGTGCGGGTTGGGCTTGAGCTGGAAGGGGTGGCGCTTACAAGCCAGCGGGTACCCTACCGGGAATTAGCACAGCTTGCGGACGACTGGGACCCGCGGAAGCTGATGTACGGTTCCGAAGGAACGGAATGTTTCAAGGATGCCGAAGAGGCTTTTCATATCCGGCTCGCCAGCCTCAGCGGCAATACGGTGCTGGTGCAGTACCTGAAGGGTGTGAATGACCATATCAGGATTGTTCGGCGCCTGGGGCTGCCCGATACGGAAAGCGTGATGAAAACCTACGAAGAACATTATGAGATCTGTCAGAGAATCCTTGCCAACGACCTGTCTGCGGCCACCAATGTGCTGCGAGCTCATATTCACGAAAGTCAGGCCAAGAGTCGTGAAGTGACTCTGGCTCAGTTGGAAACCCGTCGGCGTTTGAGGGAATTGGAAGGGTAGTTCGGGCGGACGCTCAATCTGATGGCACGGTTCCTGCTCAATAGCTTTCATTCCGAATGAAACCGACAAGACTGGAGGCAGTATGAGTGGATTAGGTGGGTTGAATAAATCTCCCAATGGCGTTGTGTTAGGTCTGGTTCAGCTGCAGCTACCGGACGTGGCCACGCCAGAGCAGCTGGCGACTCAGACCCGCCGCGTGTGTGAGTTGGTAGGCAAGGCTCGCCGCCAATCACCGGCCATGGATCTTGTGGTGTTTCCTGAGTATTGCCTGCACGGCCTCTCCATGAGTATCGACCCGGCCATCATGTGTGACCGCGACGGCCCGGAGATGGTTGCGTTTCAGGCGGCCTGCCGGGAGCACGATATCTGGGGGTGCTTTTCCATCATGGAGAACAATCCTGGGGGCAACCCCTACAACACCGGTGTAATCATCGATAACACCGGCGAAGTTCGACTGTTCTACCGCAAGCTGCATCCCTGGGTGCCGGTGGAACCCTGGGAGCCCGGTAACCTTGGTATTCCGGTCTGCGACGGCCCGAATGGCAGTCGGCTGTCGCTGGCTATCTGTCATGATGGGATGTTCCCGGAAGTTGCTCGCGAGTGTGCCTATAAAGGCGCCAATATCATGCTGCGTACCGCAGGCTACACCGCGCCGATTCGGCATGCCTGGAAAATCACCAATCAAGCCAATGCGTTCTGCAACTTGATGGTGACCGCCAATGTTTGCCTGGCGGGCAGTGACGGCACCTTTAACTCCATGGGCGAAGGTATGGTGGTCAACTTTGATGGTGAGCCGATGGTAGAAGGTAATGGCTTTGCCGACGAGATCATCACCGCAGAAGTGCGTCCGGACCTGGTGGATGAAGCTCGTATCCATTGGGGTGTCGAAAACAACATTTATCAGCTGGGTCACCGTGGTTATGTGGCTGTGAAAGGTGGCGCCAGCGACTGCCCGTATACATTCATGCAGGATATGGTGCGTGGCCAGTACCGGCTGCCCTGGGATGGCGATGTGAGCGTGGTCGATGGAAGAGGGTTTGGCTTCGAGCCCCCTGAGCGGGAATACCAGTCTGACTGATGCCGGCTTTGTACGATTGTCAGGAGGGCGCGCGCCCTCCTGATCTTGCAGTGTTAGTTATGCCCCCACCAATTGTGCCGCCATCCGGTTCTGTTCCTCAATAATATGGGGCAGTGACCGGGTGCACAGCTGCCCTTCCTCAATCACCACACGGCCGTTGATGATGCTCCAGTGCACTCTTGGAGGTGTGCAGAAAACCAGAGAGGCGAGCGGGTCGCTCTGGCCACCGGCCATGGCAATGTCGTCGGTGCGGAAGGCGACTATGTCTGCACAGTAACCTGGCTGAATGCGGCCAAGAACATTGCCCCTTCCCAGAACTTCGGCGCCACCACGAGTGGCGATACGCAGTGCTTCTCGGGCTGTCATGGCACCCGGTTGCTGATCCCTTACCCGTGCGGACAGCATGGCCAGACGGGCTTCATCGAGAAGATTTCCGCTGTCATTAGACGCGCTGCCGTCTACGCCCAGGCTAACCTTGACTCCGGCGTCCAGCATTTGCCGTACAGGAGCAATACCGGAAGCCAGTCGCATGTTGGAGCAGGGGCAGTGGGCGACTCCGGTACCGGTGCGGGCAAACAATTCAATGCCGGGTGCATCAAGATGTACGCAGTGCGCGTGCCATACGTCCTCACCCACCCAGCCTACATCTTCGGAGAATTCTGTAGGTGTCATGCCGTAGCGCTCCATGCTGAACGCGAGATCTTTCCAGTTTTCCGCTGTATGGGTATGCAGGCCAACCTTCAGTGATCTTGCCATGGTGGCCGCTTCGCGCATCAGGTCTTTGGTGACGGTGAAGGGTGAGCAGGGTGCCAGCGCTACCCGGATCATGGCGTCGGGGCTGTAATCGTGGTGAGTTTCAACCACTCGTTGCATGTCCTTGAGAATCGCGTGCTCGTCTGCTTCCACCAGTTCATCCGGTGGCAGGCCACCCTGGCTCTGACCAAGGCTCATGGCGCCTCTTGCAGCGTGGAAACGGATACCCATCTCAATGGCTGCCTGAACACTGTCATCCAGAGTGATGCCGTTCACATACAGGTAGGCGTGGTCGGCTGCGGTAGTGCACCCGGACAACATAAGTTCGGCCATGGCGGTGCGGCTTGCCGCCCGTTGCATTTCCGGTGTGATGTTGCGCCAGACCGGGAACAGGGCGCTGAGCCAGTCGAACAGTTCCCCGTTCTGGGCCGCAGGTAAAGCCCGGGTCAGGGACTGGAACATGTGGTGGTGAGTGTTGATGAGGCCTGGAATTACCACATGGCCACTAAGATCGATTGTGCGGCCGGCATTCTGCGGGCACTCATCGTGAGTCCCTACTGCATCAATCCGGTTGTCGCTGACAAGTATGTAACCATTTTCAATTTCACGCTCTTCGTCGTCCATGGTGGCGATGACTCGAGCGTTCTTCAGTAACAGTGTGTCTGTCATTGCAGGCATTTTCCCGTTGCGAAAGTTTGCAGTCAGTTCACATGCAATAGTGGTGCCTTATTTTATTGCCTAAAATATTGACTAAATGGTCATAAAGTAGGGAGGCTGCACTTTTTTGATGCAGAAAATGACTGTTAGGCCCTTCTAAGCCAAGGTTTTTGGGTTTTTTTATGTGGCACGCCTGTTGCAAATATATTGACCAAATGGGTAGTTAATTATTGATGCAACTGGAGAGAACATGGCGGATGAGGGACTGGAAATACCTGTAATTGATTTCGCTCCGTTCCTGAGTGGAACTGAGGCGGATCGTAAGGCAGTGGCGGCGCAGATGCGGCAGGCCAGCCAAGAGTGGGGCTTCTTTTACTTGTCCGGCTGCGGCATGCCGGAAGAAAAGCTGGCGGAGGCATTCGCCACGTCAATGGTGTTCTTTAGCTTGCCGCTTGAGGTGAAGCAGCAGGTGGCCTGGCAGAATGCCGAGAGCAACCGGGGCTACGTTGGAATCAAGCGAGAGAAGCTGGACCCCACTCGCCCGGGTGATCTGAAAGAGGCTTTCAATCTGGCGCCGGAGCATCCAGGCCCGGGAGCGATTAAAAATCTTTGGCCAGCTGGTCAGGCGCAGTTTGAGACGGTCATGAGTGGGTTTCTGGCTGAATGTACTCAGACCGCTGGTTGCGTGCTGGAAGCATTTGCCCTTGCTCTGGATCTGCCAGCCGACTTCTTTGTGGCAGCCCATAACGAGCACGATCATACGCTGCGATTGTTGCACTACCCACCGCTGCCTGAAGGGTTTGAGCCTGAAGGTGGAGAAAGCCGGGCAGGAGCTCATACCGATTACGGAAGTATCACTCTGTTGTTCCAGGACTCGGTAGGCGGCCTGGAAGTCCGTACTCGCGGTGGAGAGTGGCTAAGGGCGACACCGATTCCCGGAACGGTTGTGGTTAACACGGGTGACCTGATGCACCGGTGGACCAACCATGTTTTTTGCTCGACACCTCACAGGGTGAATGTCGCCCCGGAAAATCGCCTTAATGACCGCTATTCCATCGCCTTTTTCTGTCATCCCAACAAATCGGCAGAAATAGCCTGCATCGATAGCTGTACCACTGCAGACAACCCCCCGATCTACGGCCCGATTTCAGCGGGTCAGCACCT
>JAGPVT010000189.1 GCA_018066865.1 Marinobacter sp.
TGGTGCGGCCTGCACTGCGTAATTGAAAGGCCGGATATCAACCTAATAGCCCGGAGCCAAGGATTGCAGCGCACCCGGTCGAGACGAAGATAAGCTTCCATCTCGGATTTTAATTGTGCATCTCGGATTTTAATTGTGTATCTCGCATCAATTCAGCACATTAATGACTTGGCGCACGTTTCCTGATGCACGTTGTTCATGTCAATCTAGTGCAATCGGTCGCGGGCTTATGGCCAGATTTTGCAAATCACTCGAACGGCAAGCCTTCACTCCACCAATTATTGATATGGATCAACCAAGATCGCCTTTACCCGTTGCCAAGGCTGAGGCTTGGCCATCAGGAATCCCTGACCACGCTGGCACCCCAATTGGCAAAGCTCCAGATACTGGACCCGAGTTTCAATACCCTCAGCCACTACCTCCAGATCCAGCGCCTCCGCAATCCCCAGAATGGCCGACACAATCCGTGAGTCACGATTCTTCGTACCCAGGCCACCGATAAACTGTCGATCTATTTTGAGCACCTGTACCGGCAGGTTCTGCAGATAAGCCAGTGATGAGTAGCCGGTTCCAAAGTCATCAATGGCTATTGCCACACCCTGATCCCGGAACGCCCTGAGGGTTTCCAGGCACTGGCTGGACAGATGCATAATGTGGGTTTCGGTGATTTCGATTTCCGGCAACCAGCCTATCTCGCGAATACGGGCAAACAGCGGGCCGATGGCAAGGCCCAAGCGGGCATCCGTGATCTGACGGGCAGATATGTTAATCGCCAACCGGAACTTGCCGGGCAAGCTCGGCGGACCGTTAAGCAAGTCCGCCAGTATCCCGCGTACCAGCTGCTGCGTCATTTCATGAATCTCGCCACGGCGCTCTGCAAGCGGCACAAAGTCAGCAGGCGATACCGATCCGAACTCCGGATGGTCCCAGCGCAACAAAGCCTCCATGCCCACTACCCGCCCTGAACCGAGGTCATACTGGGGCTGATACACGACATGAAACTCACCCGGCGAGGTTTTAAGAGATGCGGTCAAGGCCTCTGAGAGCTGCTGCTCGCGACGCCCCTGTTCGTCATCTGCCTCGCTATATATGCGGTAGCACGCCCGGCCTGCCAGCTTTGCCGCATACATGGCACGATCTGCCTTCTGTAAAAGCTCCGCACCGCTTTTCCCATGTACGGGGTAAACCACCGCTCCTATGGACGCAGAAAGAAAATACTCGCGTTGGCCGACAATAACCGGGGCCTGGAAAGCCTGGACCGTACGCTGACAGACCTCATTCAGCTCATCACGCCCGGAAAGCTCGACAATGACGGCAAACTCGTCACCGGACAACCTGGCCACGATATCACCCTCGCGTACCACGCTTTCAATACACATCGCTGCTTGTTTTAATACACCATCGCCGCAGTCGTGGCCGTGCAGATCATTGATCGTCTTGAAAAAATCCAGATCAATAAACAAAATCCCGAAGCGGTCATTCCCTCTTGAATACTGGCTTACACGAGCCTTCAGAAACTCCTGAAACAACGACCGATTGGGCAGCTCGGTAAGGGGGTCATAATAGGCAAGTGAGGCCAGGCGCTCATCCGCACCCCCTCGCTCACCCATGTCCATAAAAATACCGACGTAGGCCTGCCGCCCTTCAAACTCCATGGGATAGATGCTGAGCCACTGAGGGTAGATTTCACCGCTTTTTTTCCGGTTCCAGACCAACCCTTCCCAGCGCCCTTCGCTGGCCAGAGATTGCCACATGGCCTGATAGTATTCCGGTGCATGCAGCCCCGCGCTCAGAATCGAAGGCGGTGCACCCAACACATTATCGGGCTGGTAACCGGTAACAGAACAGAACATGCGGTTTACATAAGTAATTCTGGGCTCTTTGGTAGCGATCATGATGGCGCGTGGGTATTGATCCACCAAAGCTCTGAAATCTTGCTGTTGCTCAAACTGCATGAATGGCCTGCTCCCGTTATCTCAGCCCGCGCCCATGGTCTACGCACTACCAGCATACAAGGAAGCCAGCACTCATCTATCCATATCGCGCAAAACTTGGCTTCCGAAACGGAATAATAAATAAAAATGAACTCCAATTCACCTTTTGCGTTATATGGATATCATTCAATACTCTTCCATCGCAAACTGACCATGGATCAGCTTCACTGATGTGCGTACACGAACACACAGATTTGCGTCGCAGGCCTGCAGAACAACAAAACAACAGGAGCCAAGCGGAGTGTGGTATGCGTAGAAACAAGCCTGTTACCCAAAAAGAACAAACCTATCCCGATGCTTTTAATCTCATTGCCACGACAGAATTACAGGGCAAAATTACCGCTGCGAATGAAGCATTCCCGGAGGTTTCCGGTTATACCGCCAGGAATCGGAAGATCTCGGTGACAGCGTGGCTCAGGCCCAACTGCTCACCAGCCATTTCCTGAATATGCTTTCTGCCCCGCTACCAGTGCCAAATCGGGCCTGAGCACAGGAAAAAGCATAGCGATTCCCCGAACTCTCACAATAAGGTAGTCTGGTGTTCTGTCCTGTTATTCATTCCGGAATATCGCCGCTATCGTGTTGTTATCATGACTCTGGGAACGCTGTTCTGGCTGTTTGTTGCAGCCTTTTTCATCTGGTACTGGTGGCGCGCCAAGGCCATCAAGGACTCGGTGCTCCAGGCCACTCACCGCTACTGTAAAACCATGGACGTCATGCTGCTTGATGATGCCATCTATCTGCGGGGCATCTGGTTCAGACGGGATGATCAGGGCAAGATCCGCGTGTGGCGTCGTTTCATGTTTGATTTTACCTCCACCGGCGAAGAGCGATACAGCGGCCGGGTCATCATGCTCGGCTCCCGGATACTGCATATGGAGCTGGACCCACACCGCATCCCCTGAATTCCCGAATTCCTGAATAGCTCTGTGCCCCGCACTACCCGCATGCTTCGGCAATCACCTATCCGCATAGCCCACACAGATATGTTTGGGTTTCCTATACTGTCCGGGCCACTCTCAACAAACAGACCGGGACAATGGATATCCACAACGACCAACGCTTTGCGATAAACCTGAACGTTCGAGGCATTCAGCCCTCCGCCACCCTGCGCATTAACGAGCTGAGCAACCAGCTTAAATCTGAAGGCAAGGACATCATCAAGCTCGGGCTGGGGCAATCACCCTTCCCTGTTCCTGAGCGCGTAGTGGATGCGCTCAGACAGCACGCCCACGAAAAAGACTACCTGCCAGTCAAAGGCCTCAAAAGCCTGCGTGAATCCATTGCCGGTTACATCAACCGCAGCGAGCGCATGCGGTGTACCTGGGAAGACGTACTGATTGGCCCCGGCTCCAAGGAACTCCTGTTTATTCTGCAGCTGGCCTACTACGGCGACTTGTTGATTCCGCGCCCAAGCTGGGTTTCCTATGCCCCCCAGGCCCGCATAATCGGGCGCTCGGTGCACTGGCTACCCACCCACGCAGAGAACAACTGGCAGCTGACCGCTGAGGAACTGGATATCATCTGCCGGGACGATGTTTCCCGCCCTCGCATTCTGATCCTGAACTACCCGTCCAACCCAACCGGTTGCACCTATACGGACGACCAGCTGCTGGCCATTGCCAACGTGGCCCGCAAATACCGGATCATCCTGCTTTCCGACGAGATCTATGGAGAAGTGCACTTCGAAGGGAAGCATAAATCGATCGCACGCTACTACCCGGAAGGCACCATCATCAGCACCGGGCTTAGCAAATGGGCAGGTGCCGGTGGCTGGCGCCTGGGTACCTTCATCTTCCCGAAGGAACTGCGCCCCCTGCAGGACGCTATGGCGATTATCGCCAGCGAAACCTACACGGCCACCAGCGCGCCAATACAGCACGCTGCTATCACTGCCTTTAACGGCGGCGATGACATAGATGAGTACTTAAAACAGTCCCGCCGTGTGCTGAAGGTGGTTGGTGAGTATATGCACCGGCGCCTGAGCGAGATGGGCGCGGTTGTGCAGAAGCCCGAAGGCGCGTTCTACCTGTTCCCGAACTTCGACAGTTTCCGCGAGCAACTTGCAAAAAAAGACATCAAAACCAGCCAGGCTTTTTGTCAGTCGTTGTTGGAAAACACCGGCGTAGCCATCCTGCCCTCCAGTGACTTCGGCTTCGTGCCTGATCATCTGGGCGCGCGCCTGGCGTTCGTAGACTTCAACGGCGCTGAGTCCCTGCAACTGGCCGGCGGCGACTATGCCGACCAGGAGCTGGCTGACGATTTTGTCGACAAGGCATGCCCCCGCCTGGTGGAAGCAATGGACAAGATGGAGGCCTGGTTGAACAGCCTTTGATATTGTCATGCTAGACTGGCGTCCTCACTCTTGGAAAGATTCAAACGGGGGGCGTCATGTCTGATTCTGTTTTCCTGCGGGACATTACCGATTTCGCAGAAGATCTGGCCCGGGAGGCCGGAAAACTGATTCGCCGGGAGCGTGATCACAGCACCCTCCGTACCGACTACAAATACCAAGCCGAGCTTGTCACTCACGCCGACATTATGGCCGATGAATTCATCACCAGCGCCATCCAGAAGCGCTTCCCGAGTCATCGCATCCTGTCTGAAGAAAACACACCGGATCTCAGCCAGGCCGAGAATCTCGAAACACCTCTTTGGATCGTTGACCCCATCGACGGCACGGTAAACTATGCCTACGGCCACCCGCAGGTCGCGGTGTCCATTGCCTACGCTGAAAACGGCCGCGTGCAGGCCGGTGTGGTTCACGCACCGTTCCCCGGCGAAACCTTCCGCGCCACTCGGGGCGACGGCGCCACACTCAACGGCAATCCTGTTTATCACAGCGGTGCGACGGTTCCAAGAGACTCACTGTTTGCAACCGGCTTCCCCTACACCAAGGACAACCTGGCCCCGCTGGTCAGCCGTCTGGACGCCATGATTCACCAGTGCCGCGACTTGCGCCGCATCGGCTCTGCGGCATTGGATATCTGCTGGGTAGCCTGCGGTCGGTTGGACATCTACTACGAAAACGTCAGCCCCTGGGATTTCGCCGCCGCCCGCCTGATCGCCCTGGAGGCTGGCGCCACAGCTGGCCACTTCAGTGAAGTTCCTGAGGGTTACCCGGCCGACCTTTGGGGTCGCGATATTCTGATTTCGGCGCCTGCCATCTGGGAACCTGTTCGTGAGATTCTTCGGTCTGCTTCTGGGTATGACTGAGCATTGGGTGTTCTTGTTCTTTGTAGCCTGATGGTTTCGGGGTGGACGCAGTCAGAAAGGCGGGGTAGAGAAAGCCGAAAAGAAGCCGGATATATCTAAGATGTCTGAAAGAGGTTGGTGGGATCTGTCTGCACAGAATGTTGGAGGCCAAGGATGGCCGGAAACAAGCGCACATGGACGTGCTCGTAGCGGTTCTGTGCAGACAGATCCCACCAACCTCCTGCACCAAAACAACCAGGCTACAAGGGAGGAAAACTCCAAACTAGCCCCATAAAGCCTCAGCAACCAACTCCCAATTCTCGTCAAAATCGGCTGTGGGCAACCGGGTAAACGACGAGCGGATAAATCGCTGAATCCGGCCTTCCATGAACACCAGAACAAAATCCGCACCCCGGGTAGCACTGGTGCGAGGCCGCAAACCCTGCCGGATTTCGCCTTCTTTGAGGGTTTGCCGCACCTGGGTTTCCAGGCGCTCGAAGAACTGGGATGCACGCTTGCGTAGCGCCTCGTTTTCGCCGACCAGAGCATCGCCTGTGAGAACACAACACAAACCCGGATTGCGCTCGGCGAAGACCAGGACCAGATGCACCAGTTGCTGCAAACGAACGCGCACATCTCCCTGTTCCTGAAGGATCACCTGACAGCGGGAGAACACAGCCTCTTCCGCAAACTCCAGAAGCGCTTCAAACATTTTCCGCTTGCTGGGAAAGTGGCGATAAAGCGCCGCTTCTGTCACGCCAACGGATTTGGCGAGAACCGAGGTGGTGATTCTGGCTCCCGGATCGTTTTCCAGGAGTTCCAGAAGTGCATGGAGAATCGCCTCCCGGCGGCTGGGTTTCTGATCGGTTACGGCCATACTGCAGCGCTCTTAATCAGAATTTGAATCAGAAAAAGGTGCCA
>JAGPVT010000190.1 GCA_018066865.1 Marinobacter sp.
GTGCTCATGCTCCATAAAGCTCCGGTTCGGGCCCATATCTCTGCGGAAATCCACAACCTCATAAATAGGCACGGGTTTACCGAAGCCCTTTACCGTGATCTCGCCTTTGTCACGGCACATGATCCGGTCTTTGATCAGTGAGAAAGTCTCGTAGGAAACGAGGATTTCTCCCGGCTTGGCAAGGGATTCCAGCCGGCTGGCGAGATTCACTTCTTTACCGATAATGGTGTAATCCATACGGTTTTCAGCGCCGAAATTACCCACGGTTGTATAGCCGGTGCTGATGCCCATGCGGATTTCGAGCGGGGTTTTTATGCCTTGGCTGCGCCACTTCTGGCGCATGATTTTCATGTGTTTGCGCATATCGATGCTCATGGATACACAGGCAAACGCATCTTCCCGCTGGCCACGGCTGGTGGGGTCACCAAAGAAAATCATGATGGAATCGCCCACAAATTTGTCGATGGTGCCGCCGTACTTCAGGGCGACTTCAGCCATTTCGTTGAAGTAGTGATTGAGCAATTCGGTAAGTGCTTCCGGTTCCATTTCCTCTGAAAGCTCGGTAAAGCCTTTTATATCAGAGAAGAAAACAGCGAGTTTTTTGCGTTGGGTTTCAAGGCGAACGTCTCTTTCCCCGGTGAAGATGGACTGCCATACCTGAGGTGACAGGTATTTGGAAAGCTTGTGGGAGAGCGCAATGGATTGTTCGCGCTGGTTCTGTATCTGTGTTTTTGCCAGCATGAGCGCGCGGGCCTGCTGGTGCGAATAAAACGCGGTAACACAGATATAAAGACCCGTAGCCAAAATGGACAAGATGCTGGTAAACAAGGGTGACTGGAATGAGTCCGCAGGGCCCAGTACGGCGAAGAAAGCCAGAATAGTGGCTGTCATAAAGGCACCGCCAATCAGCCACTGGCGTATGCCGCCAATGATCAGGCTGCTGAACATCAACATTAATGCTATTGAAATCGACGGGACGGCAACCAGGCCAATGCAGCCTATCAGGCCACCACCAATAACGCAGTCTGCTGTGAGCATTTTCTGACGAATGCGAGGGGAGTTTCGCAGAAACGTACGTCGGGTAAGCAAGTGTGCAATGTGTAGCCAGATTAGAGCGCCGCCAATCAACCAAAGATTCCAGTCCTGGAATGCGCCCTGCAAAACACCCGCAACGATAATGACGGCAGCCGACGTGTAAGCAAGCAGGCGCCCGTTGTAGTCGGGCATTGGAGGAATGGCCACTGGACTGTTAAGGGCATCGGAAGCGAGAGACTTTCCTGCGCTGGTGCTGGCATTGCGTAGATCTGCCGGAGCACTCATCATGTACGCTGATCACTCATGGCGCTGGAACCGTATAGTTTTAATTATTTTTTGCAGAGCAGGTTTAATAGTACGACTAAAGGTTAACAGCATTACGTAGAACCCACAATTCACTGGTCTTGTTTGAGTAAAACTTGACCGGATTTTAGCAGGCGGAAATTATCGATATGAATTCAGTCACTGACTTTTTGCTCAACAGGGCATCTGAGCCACGGCTGGAAGCCCCGGCTCCCGATGCTTCAACACTTGATCGGGCCTTCGCCTGTGCCTCTCGCGCACCGGACCATGCTTTGCTGCGCCCATGGCGCTATCTGGTGATCGAAGGTGATGGCCTGAACGCCCTGGGTGAGCTGCTTGCCGCTGGTTACTCTGACATGAGGGGTAAGACCGATGAGAAGAAGCTGGAGGTAATACGCAATAAAGCACAGCGTGCTCCGATGATTATTGTTGGAATTGCGTCACCCAAAAAACATCAAAAGGTACCCGAAGTTGAACAGATACTCTCAGCCGGTGCGGGTATGAGCTTTCTCGGGTTGGCATTGCAGGATGCGGGCTTTGGGGTTATGTGGCGCACAGGCGAGCTGGTCTACAATCCGGTGGTTTTGAAAGGGCTTGGCCTTGAAGAGGGGGAGTCTGTAATCGGTTTTCTCTACACCGGTACCGTATCGTGCACCAAACCCGCAGTTCCCAGGCCGGAACCGGCTGAGTTTGTCGCCCGCTGGCCATCGTAATGAACAAGCTGTTTCCCCGTTGCTTCAATGGGGGAAACAGCTTGCCGCTTTTATCCGGATTTGCCGCTCCTTCCCCTGCATTCTTATCCCGCATCCCTACAGTAACCTGCTTAAAACGCCCGATTTCACAGGGCTCCCAAAATCTGGCATCAGCATTGCTTTAGTTCTGCCATAGAATCAAACCGGCAAAGCCTTAAGCCGCCGGTGACAGGATTTCGGAGGTTGTATGGCGATCACTTTTGATAAAGCTCTTGGCATTCATCAGCACGCCCTGGAAGCCAGGGTAAAGCGAGCTGAAGTTCTGGCGAACAATCTGGCCAATGCCGATACACCGGGCTTCAAGGCCAGGGACATGGATTTTCAGGCCATGATGCAGAAAGCCCAGGACAGCATGAGTGGCTTCGGCATGGAGAAAACCCACTCAGGCCACATGGACACCTCCGCAGGTGCCGGCGATTCGGATTTGCTGTATCGGGTGCCGAACCAGCCTTCACTCGATGGCAATACGGTTGATTCACAAGCCGAACAGACCCGGTTCATGCGCAATGCGATGGATTATCAGGCGAGCTTCCAGTTTCTTAACAGCAAATTTGCCGGCCTGACCAAAGCCCTGAAAGGCGAGTAATCCTCGGCTCCACGAATAGTGTAGGAGAATCACCATGTCACTGGGCAACATTTTTGATATCGCCGGTTCCGGCATGACCGCGCAGTCGCTGAGGCTGAATACGACCGCTTCAAACATTGCTAACGCAGAGACGGCGAGTTCCAGTACTGACACGACCTATCGTGCACGGAAGCCGGTTTTTTCAGCGATTCAGCAATCGATGCTGAACCCCGGTCAGCAAGCTTTTGGTGTTCAGGGCTCAGAGGGTGCAGGCGCCGGTGTTCGTGTTGAGGGCATTGTTGAAAGCGAAGCAGAGTTGCAGATGCGCTACGAACCCAATCATCCTGCGGCCAATGAAGACGGCTACGTGTTCTACCCAAATGTGAATGTGGTGGAAGAGATGGCAGACATGATGTCTTCCTCAAGAAGCTTTCAGATGAACGTGGACATTATGAACACGGCCAAATCCATGATGCAGCGCATCCTGACTCTTGGTCAGCAGTAACGGGGCGAGGACCGAATCATGAGTGCAATTAACGCAACAGAAGCCTCTGACGTACTGGGTAGTTACAGAACCCAGCAACAGGATAGCGCCAACGGTAAAGGCGAACTCGGCAAGAACGAGTTCATGGAGCTGATGCTGGCGCAGCTGAAAAATCAGAACCCGCTGGAGCCCCAGGACAACGGCGAATTTATCTCGCAGCTTGCACAGTTCAGTTCGCTGGAGGAAATGCAAAAGCTGTCGGGCACCGTTGATGATGTGGTCGGGCAGTTCCGTTCTACGCAGGCGCTGCAGGCCTCGGCAATGGTTGGCAAGACGGTTCTTGCGCCTTCTGAGGTCGGCATTCTCGGCGCTGAAGGTGAAATTTCCGGCAATATTCAGGTACCGGCATCCACCGGTGGCGTGCGCTTGTCCGTCCAGAGCCCGAGCGGTGAATTGGTGCGCCAGATTGATCTTGGCAGCAGTGCTGCGGGTGTTAAGGCGTTCAGCTGGGATGGCAGGGATGGCAATGGCAATAGCTTGCCGCCGGGGCCTTACCGAATTGTGGCGGAAGCGTCTTATCCGCAGGGTAGCGAGCAGCTTCCGACCCTTGTCAGTGCCAATGTAGACAGCGTCTCACTAGGGCAGAACGGCTCCGTTACCTTGAACCTGGCAGGCATGGGCTCCATTGCGCTGTCAGATGTTAAACAAATCAATTGATACCGGTGTCAGACCAGGGGTGAATTATGGCTTTTAATACAGGGCTCAGCGGCCTGCGGGCTGCAGCGGTAGATCTGGACGTAACCGGCAATAACATTGCCAACGCCAGTACCGTTGGTTTTAAAGGCAGCCGCGTGCAGTTCGGCGATTTATACGCCAGCGGCTTTTTGAGTGGCGGTTCCAATCCGATTGGTGACGGGGTAAGCGTTCAGGGCGTCAAACAGTCATTCAGTCAGGGCAACATCAGCTTTACGGATAGCGGTCTCGACATGGCCATCAGTGGCGATGGGTTTTTTATCCTGAACAACGGCGGCGAAACCCGTTATTCGAGGGCCGGGCAGTTCACCATCGATAAAGATGGTTTCGTGGTGAACAATCAGTCCATGAAGGTTCAGGGTTACACTGCCGATGGTGACGGTAACCTCTCCGGGATCCGCGGTGATCTGGAAGTTGCAACCGATAACCTGGCGCCGCGTCGTACCACCAATCTGCGCTCTGATCTGAACCTGGACTCCCGTCAGTCTGTGCTTGAATCCCGGGTGCGGGATGTAGGGCCACTGGCCTTTGGTGATGTCAGCGGCGAGCAATTCGAAATCGCGTATTCTGACGGCACGCCCAACTACTCTGTGAATCTGGGCCCGGCAACGACAGCCCGTGAAGCTGCAGACATCATCACTACGGCGCCTGGCCTGAGTGCTTCAGCAACCACAACCGCGCCGATTGTCGATACCAATGTGCCAGCGGCGCCGCCGCTGACAGATGCTTATGTTTCGGCGGCACAGGCCGCGGGTACCTTTTCATTCTCTCTTAGTGTCAATAATGCACCGCTCCAGCTGGACACCAGCAGCGCGACCTCGCTACTGGGGCTGAGAGACGCCATCAACAGCTCCAGTGATACCGCCATTTCGGCGTCGATTGTGGACGACGGCAGTGGTAATGATGTGCTGCGGGTGATTCACAACCAGGGTGATGATATCCAGTTCAGTTACGGTAACGGTGTGCCAGCTGAATCGGTAAGCCCCCCCGTGTCGGTATCAGGCGACATTAACGTGACCGGTGACCGGACGATTGTCGGGCTCACCGCTGTGGGTGGCTCAGGTACCGATTTTGTGGACGCATACGCGCAATCTCCCATCCGCATAACAAACGAGTTCAACCCGCAGGATCAGCGTACTTATAATCACGCCACATCCACGTCGATTTTCGATAGCCTGGGTAACTCCCATGAGTTGACACAGTTTTTCGTAAAAGAGCCATCACCCGGAAACGGTGTGGGGGTGAGCGAGTGGTCTGTGTATCTGCAGATCGACGGCGAGATGGTAGCGGGTACCGACACCACTCCGTTTACCGCAAGGTTTGATCAGGACGGAACCCTGCAATCCATCGACGGCAACCCCAGCGGCGAAATTCTGGTGACCGACTGGGTACCGAAGGATGATAACGGCCAGCCTAACGGAGCTGACGGCCCTCCGGCACAGGGCGCCACGGTGGTTACTCCCATTCCGGAGCCACCGACCACATCAGCCTTTGTGCTGAGCCTCGGAGAGACTACTCAGTATGGCGCAGCGTTTGGTGTTGATGATCAACGCCAGAATGGCTACACCACCGGTCGCTTGTCCGGCCTTGATGTTTCGGGCGAGGGGATACTGTTTGCCCGCTATACGAACGGTCAGTCCAAAGCCTTGGGGCAAGTTGCGCTGGCTGCGTTTAACAACACAAACGGATTGTCGCCGGTAGGGGATACCAGCTGGGTTGAAACCTTTGAATCCGGACAGCCCATTATTGGCCAGCCGGATACCGGAACACTGGGTGGCATCACGGCAAGCTCAGTGGAGGAGTCCAACGTGGATCTTTCCGCTGAACTGGTTAACCTGATCATTGCCCAGCGCAACTATCAGGCGAACGCGAAAACAATTGAAACCGCCGATGCGGTCACACAGACCATCATCAACCTCCGCTAAACCGGCTTTGATCTGAATATGGCATGACTCCTGCAAGAATGTCTGAAAGAGCACTGGAAACAGTCAAAATTCCGGCAGGAGTTTTCCCATGGACAAAGCACTTTACATTGGTATGTCTGGCGCCACGCAGAATATGCTGTCCCAGCGCGCCCATGCCAATAACCTGGCTAACGTAAGCACCACAGGCTTCAAGAAAGACTTTGCCCAGGCCCGAAGCATGCCTGTATTCGGGGAACACCATCCTACCCGTGCCTATGCCATGGCTGAGCGCCCTGGTACCGACCTCTCGGCCGGATCGCTGATGCAAACCGGTCGCAAAATGGACGTCGCCATAGAAGGCGAGGGTTGGCTGGCCATTCAGAACAACCTCGGTGAGGAAGTTTTTACCCGCTCCGGCAGCCTCCAGATTGATGTTAATGGTCTGGTGCGTCTTGCCACAGGTGAGATGGTGCTGGGCAACGGTGGCCCGGTTGCGCTTCCCCCCTTTGATAATGTTCAGGTCGGTGCAGACGGCACTGTCTCTATCGTCCCCGTAGGCGGTCCCCCGGATCAGTTGGTAGAGGTAGATCGGCTGAAGCTGGTCAATCCGCCGCAAGAGGCGCTTGAGAAAGGTCTGGACGGGTTTATTCACCGCAAAGCTGGTCAGGAAATTGGTGGTGAAGAGCCCGCTGATGCTGCCTTGCGCGTGGCCTCCGGTTTCCTTGAAAGCTCCAATGTAAATGCCGTGGAAGAAATGATCTCCAACCTTCAGTTGTCCCGCCAGTACGAGATGCAGGTGAAGGTAATGCGCACCGCAAACGAGAATTCCGAAGCAGCGGCACGACTGTTGCAGAACCTCTGATAACTGTTGAAAACAAGGCCGGTCTGGCCAGAAGCGGCAAACTTTAGCCGTAGGCCAGGCACCGGCAAGGAGTAATGATTATGCATCCGGCTCTTTGGGTTAGTAAGACGGGGCTCAGCGCCCAGGACACCAACATGTCCACCATCTCCAACAATCTGGCCAACGTAAATACCACGGGCTTCAAGCGAGACCGGGCGGTATTTCAGGATCTGCTGTACCAGATCAACCGGCAACCTGGTGGTTTGAACACACAGAACTCTGAGCTGCCCTCGGGTTTGCAGCTGGGCACCGGTGTGCGAGTGGTCGGCACCGCAAAGCAATTCAGCCAGGGCAACCTTCAGGTGACCGAGCAGCCTCTCGATCTGGCCGTTAATGGCCGTGGTTTTCTGCAGATCCAGCTTCCGGATGGCCAGACAGCCTATACGCGGGATGGTCAGTTCCAGCTCAATGCCGACGGCGATGTGGTTACACCGGATGGCTCCGCACTTCAGCCCAACATCAACGTGCCTGAGAACGCCACAAACGTAACGATCGGCAAAGACGGAACGGTATCGGCGATAACCGATGACCAGGCGGCGCCGGTTAACCTGGGCCAGATTACGCTGGTGGATTTCATCAACCCGCAGGGGCTGCAGGCCATTGGCAACAACCTCTTCAAGGAAACCAACGCCAGTGGTGATCCGACTGAAGGTGAGCCGGGGCTGGCCGGGCTGGGTTCGCTGGAGCAGGGCATGGTTGAGTCATCCAACGTGCAAGTTGTTGAAGAGCTGGTGAACATGATTACGACCCAGCGTGCTTACGAGATGAACTCCAAAGTGGTCTCCACAACGGATCAGATGCTCCAGTTTATTACCAACAACATTGGCTAATGATTGGAAAGATACAGATTTTCGGTGCCTGGATTATGAAATGAAGGGCGCGAGACAAGCAGTGAGGGGTGAGCTCATGAAACCGACTACATCAACCTGGTTAATCAGGCCGGCAGGAACTTTTCTGTTGGTCTGGCTGTTGATCGTGTTGCAGGGATGTACGGCCATGAGCCGGCCAAGAGCCGAGCCGAACGACCCCGCGTACGCCCCCGTGCGTGCTCAGGCAATGATGCAGCGTGATCCGGAATCCGGGGCTATCTATCAGAGCTCACGGAACTACAACTTTTACGGTGACACAGTGGCTTTGAACGTGGGTGACGTACTCACCGTCACGCTCAAGGAATCCACACGCGCCAGCAAGAATGCAGAAACCAAGATCAGCAAGGACAGTGATATCTCACTGCCGGAGCCCAACATTCTGGGCAAGAATGATTTCGGTATAGCAACGTCTATCAAGAATGAAAGAGACTTTGAAGGCAAAGCAGAGGCAGATCAGAGCAATAGCCTGGCGGGCAGCATTACCGTCACGGTTACAGAAGTGCTGCCAAACGGTGTGCTGAGAGTTCGTGGCGAGAAGTGGATCTCGTTAACCAACGGCGATGAGTATGTACGGCTGACCGGTTTGGTGCGGCCACAGGATATTGACCCAGGCAACATGGTGGCTTCCAGCCGCATTGCGGACGCCCGCATTGCCTACGGTGGCACAGGTGATTTCGACCAGGCAAACCAGATGGGCTGGCTGGCCCGGTTCTTCAGCAGCGAGTGGTGGCCCTTATGATGATACGCCGGTGCGTTGTTTTCTCGCTGATGCTTGCTGTACTGGCGGCGCCTGTGATGGCAGACCGCCTGAAGGATCTGGCGCGAATCAAAGGTGTGCGTAATAACCAGCTTGTGGGCTACGGCCTGGTGGTGGGTCTGGATGGTACGGGCGACAAGACACCGTTCACTAATCAGACGTTCCGAAACATGATGACCCAGTTCGGTATCACACTGCCAGACGGCGTGAACCCGAAACTCGCTAACGTGGCGGCGGTAACCGTAAGTGCCACCCTGCCGCCGTTTGCCAAGGCGGGCCAGGAAATAGACATTACGGTCTCATCTATAGGTAACTCAGATAGCCTGCGAGGCGGCACGCTGCTGATGGCACCTCTCAAAGGTGCTGACGGTAACGTTTATGCCATGGCGCAGGGCAGCCTTGTAGTAGGCGGGTTCGGTGCCGAGGGGTTGGATGGTTCACGTATCACCGTGAACGTTCCCAGTGTTGGCCGTATCCCGAATGGCGCCACCATTGAGCGCGAGATTGTTTCACCCTTTACGCGTGGTGACACGATCACCTTCCACCTGATGCGTCCGGATTTTACAACCGCGCGGCGTGTGGTGGAGGTAGTCAACGAGCACCTGGGGCCGGAAATGGCCTATGCCCACGATGCGACGTCGGTTTCTGTGCGGGCGCCGCGTGATCCCTCCCAACGGGTGAGCTTTCTTTCCATTCTGGAAAACCTGGAGGTGGCCCCGGCTCAAGACGCTGCGAAGGTCGTGATCAATAGCCGCACCGGTACCATCGTTATAGGGCAGAACGTTAAGGTCAGCCCAGCGGCTATTACCCATGGCAACCTTACGGTAACCATTCAGGAGAACCCGGACGTTCAGCAGCCAAATCCGTTTGCCCTAGGTAACACTGAGGTTGTGCAGGATAGCCAGATTGCTATTACCGAAGAGCCGGCCCGCATGTTCAAGTTCGGACCGGCGGTTACATTGAATGAGATTGTTCAGGCCGTGAATCAGGTGGGCGCTGCCCCCGGGGATGTCATGGCAGTTCTGGAAGCCCTCAAACAGGCTGGCGCTTTGCGCGCCGAGCTCATTGTTATCTAGGTGACATGATGCAGGACTATCAGCTTCAACAAGCCAGGGTATACACAGATTTCAGCGGGCTCAATGCACTGAAAAACGGTGCCCGGGAAGATGAGCAGGCAGCGCTTGAAGAAGTTGCACGCCAGTTTGAAAGCATCTTTCTGTCTGAAATGCTGAAGTCCATGCGCAAAGCCGGAGATGTGTTTGCTGAGGGCAACTACCTGAACAGCAGCCAGTCAGAATTCTACCGCGACATGTTCGACAGCCAGATGAGTCTTACCATGGCCGGTGGGCAGGGGACCGGGCTTGCTGAAGCTCTGGTACGGCAGTTGGGTAAGGATATTCCCGGAGCCAATAAAGAGGGCGCTCCGCTGGCGTCTCACAAAACTGCTCTGGCAGATTATGACCGCAGTTTACCGCCGATTTCGCCCCGGTTGCCGGAGCGGATTGAAGCCGTTAGCGAGGTCGCCGCCGCAGAAAGCTCAACGCCTGCCGTTGAAGCCAGTGCGCTGCCGGAGCAGTTCGAATCTCCTGAGCATTTTGTACGCACGCTGCTGCCGGTTGCCGAGAGTATCTCCGCAGACACCGGGATTAGCCCCCAGTTGATGGTTGCGCAAGCTGCCCTGGAAACAGGTTGGGGTCGACACATGATCCAGGGCGATGGCAGCCAGCCTAGCTATAACCTTTTCGGCATCAAGGCCGACAGCCGCTGGCAAGGCGACGCGGTGACCATCACCACGACTGAATTCCGTGAGGGTGTTCCGATGAAAGAGCGTGCGGATTTCCGGGCCTACCCGGATTATGAATCGAGTTTTCGGGACTATGTGGCGTTTCTGGAATCGAACCCGCGGTATCGGGACGTGCTCGCCAGCGCTGATCAACCAGACGTTTTCGCCAGAAAGCTGCAGGAAGCTGGTTATGCCACAGATCCCCAGTATGGCGATAAGATCAACCGGATTATGAACCGTGATTCGCTGATGACACTTTCAATGGATAACGGAGCCGGGGAGTAAACATTATGGCAGGACTGATAGGAATTGGTCTGACCGGTATCCTCAGCCAGCAGAGTGCTCTGAATACCACAGCCAACAACATTACCAATGCGAATACGCCAGGTTACAGCCGGCAGGAAGTGGTGTTCGAGACCCAGCAAGGCCAACGCACGGGTGCCGGGACGATTGGCAAAGGCGTCAGTGTTGTAGACATCCGCAGGTTGGCGAATGAGTACCTTGTGCAGCAGGTGCGTGAGGACAGCACCCTGACTGGCGAGCAGCAAGCCCTGAACTCCGAACTGAACCGGTTGGATAACCTGTTGGGTGGCGAATCCACGGGTTTGAACAATGCGTTAAACAATTTTTTTGCGAGCCTGCAAAATGCCGCAGAGGATCCGGCCTCTTTGCCGCAGCGCCAGTTGGTGCTGAGCGAAGCACAACAGGTGGTCAACCGGTTTCAGGCGCTGAGCCAGGAGTTTATTCAGCAGCGTGAATCGGTGAAGACGCAAATGCAGCAGGGCGTTAAAGACGCCAACACACTGTTGAAAAGCATCGCGGATCTGAACCTGGCCATCTCTGAATCCCCGGGTCTGGCTCAGGGCAGAATGCCGAACGAGTTGTTGGATCAGCGGGATGAAAAACTGCGCCAGCTCGCCGAACTGGTCAACATACGGGTAACAGAAACCGAAGGCAGCCAGGTAAACGTTTCGCTTTCTAACGGCCTGTCTTTGGTTGTGGGAAATAATGCTGCGCAGTTCGGCACCCGGGACAACGCGGAAGACCCCACTCGGCTGGAATTTACGCTCACAAATGGTGGGCGCACGCTCAATATTGACGAACAGATCAGCGGTGGAAAGCTTGGCGGGCTGAGGCGCTTTGATAATGAGGCGCTGAAGCCGGCGTTTGATGAGTTGGGGCGGATCGCCATAGGCGTTGCGGCCAGCATGAACGACCAGCACGAAATCGGTATGGACCTTGAAGGCGATCTGGGTGGGCTGTTTTTTAACGACGTTAACGACTTGGCGGTTCAGAGAAGCCGTGTTGTTGCGAATGCCAACAATCAGTTACCAAGAGACGGCCAGCTGGCGGTCGAAATTACCGACAGCACCAAATTACCGGCCGGAAGCTGGACGCTGCAGTTTAGCGGAGATGGGCGCAATTTTGAGCTTATCGACAAGGCCTCCGGAAAGATTGTAAATCAGGGCCGCTTGCCGGACCCGGTTCAATCTGAAATCACCATGCCCGGGTTCAATATCCGGGTAGAAGGTGGAACCTTCAATGCTGGTGACAAGTATCTGATTCAGCCCAGCCGCAACGCAGCAGAATCAATTGGCCTGCAGGTTAACCGTGAAGAGGATCTGGCGTTTGCCAGCCCGATACGGGCCACCACTGGTGATCAGAATGTGGGCACCGGCAAAATCGATCAGGGCACCATGCTGAATGTGCGCAGCCCGTTTACCGGTTCTTTGTTGCCGGGGTTTCAGACTGCAGGTGAATTGGCTAACGGGCCTTTGACAATCTCTTTTGCGGCGGGCGGCCCAACGGGCATGACCTTTACCGTGACCGGGCCACCGCCGGCGAGCGCCACGGTAGGCACGGCTAACCAGCCCTATGAAGCCGGCAAGATCAATACGGTGTTCAGCAACGACCCCGCTGCGGGCGCTGATTATCAGGGCTTTCAGTTCAAGCTGACCGGTCAGCCGGCAACCGGCGATACCTTTGAGATTGCCTACAACAGCAACGGTGTTTCAGATAACCGCAACGCCGAACTGCTGGCTGCATTGGGTACCGCCAATACACTGAATGGCAAAAGCCAGAGCTTCACCGAAGGCTATGCCGGACTGGTGGAAGACATCGGCGTAAAAACCCGTCAAAGCCAGTTCGATCTGGAGGCGGGTAAAACTCTGCTGGAGCAATCAACTGGCCAACGGGAATCGGTTTCCGGTGTAAACCTTGATGAGGAAGCCGGCAGGCTGATTCAGTACCAGGCCGCCTATAACGCCTCGGCACAAGTTATTTCGGTGGCCCAGGATTTGTTTAATACGCTGTTGCAGACTTTTCGGTAACAGATGAGGTGATGTGACATGATCAGAATTTCATCACAGCAGGTATTCTCGAGTGGTATTAACCGTTTGCAGGAGCTGAACAGTAATCTGAACAGCACGCAGCAACAGATATCCACGGGCAAGCGAGTGAACAAGCCTTCCGATGATCCGGTGGCTGCGGCCCGTATTTTGAAGCTTGATCAGGAATTGTCGCGGGTTAAAACCTATGAGCGCAACGTCAACCTTGCGGACAACCGGCTCAAGCAAGAGGAGAGCGCTCTTGCAAGCTCGATCGACGTGATTCAGCGGATCCGTGAACTGACTGTTCAGGCAGGTAATGGGTCTTTGTCGCCCAATGATCGGCGTTCGATTTCTTCAGAAATGAAAGAGAGGCTAGGGCAGCTCGCCAATATCGCAAACACCCGGGATACTTCTGGTGAGTATATTTTCAGTGGTTTTCAGGGCTCGGTTCAGGCTTTCCAGCAGAACGATGAAGGAAAGTACGTCTACCAGGGCGACGAGGGCCAGCGGGTTTTGGAAATTGACGATGGCGTTACCGTACCCATCAGCGATAACGGCAAAGGGATTTTTGTTAATGTTCCGGCAGCTGTTGTGGGCGAGCACGTTGGCCCAACAAGCGGGACATTTATTTCAGGAGTGAATGTGGTCAACGAGGCCGCATTGACCGGGGCCTTTCCGGGATCGTTTCCAAATGACATAACTCTTCAGGTGGATAACAGCACCCCGCCGCAAGTTCTGGCATTCAATAGTAACAATCCGACAGTAACTTTCCCTGTCAGCCCTTCGGATTATCAAAGTGGAGAAGCCTTTGTTGTTGCGGGCATTGAAGCGAGTATTACCGGTGCTGTTCCTGGTGCGGCTCCCATCCCGGATAGCTATACATTGAAAATCAATGAGAAACAATCCGTTTTCGGCACCATCGAAAACCTGATTGCCGGGCTTGAATCTCTCGACAAGAGCTCGCCCGAAGGCAATGCCGGTTACGATGATTTGATCGCGCAGTCGTTGGCTAATCTCGACAACGCCCAGGAGAGCATTGTTCTCAAACAGACCGCGCTTGGCGGGCGTATGAATGCAGTGGAATCCACCAAGAGCTTTCTTGCAGATTCTTCCGTTTATACCAACGAAATCCGCTCTCAGTTACAGGATGTAGACTACGCGGAAGCGATCAGCAATCTCAGCTTCCAGAGCTTTGTGCTGCAGGCTGCGCAGCAATCGTTTGCCCAGGTTTCCCAGTTGTCGCTATTCGACAGGTTATAAATTCCAGGGCTTGCGCGAAAACTCGCGGGTCCTGTGTATTGCTTTCACGATCAGGCTAAGTATAATTCCCCTCTCTTCGTTGGCGGCGTGGTGGAATTGGTAGACACGACGGATTCAAAATCCGTTGCTAGAAATAGTGTGGCGGTTCGAGTCCGCCCGCCGCTACCACATAAAAGTCGCATAGTGCGGCGTCTTGAACAGCCCGGTCCATGAACGTCTCCGATTTTCACTTTGATCTCCCGGACGAACTCATCGCCCGGTACCCTCTCAGGGAGCGCAGCGCTTCCCGCCTGCTATGCCTTGAAGGCACTACCGGTGATACTGCACATCGTCTTTTTACAGACCTTCCCGACTTGCTACAGCCTGACGACCTGCTCGTTTTCAATAACACCCGGGTTATACCGGCGCGCCTGTTTGGGAAAAAAGAAACCGGTGGTCAGGTTGAGGTGTTGGTAGAGCGGGTAACCGGTGAGCATGATCTTGTTGCCCACGTTCGGGCGTCCAAAGCGCTGAAAGTAGGCCAAAAGGTTATTCTTGAAGACGGTACTGCGCTGCGCATGACTGGCCGGAATGATGCGCTGTTTCATCTGGAAAGCGAGGCCGATGAGCCGGTGCTCGATACGCTTGATCGCATTGGGCACATGCCTTTGCCGCCCTATGTTGATCGGCCTGACGAATCAACAGATCGTGAGCGCTACCAAACCGTCTATGCGAAGGAAGCGGGCGCCGTTGCCGCACCAACAGCCGGCCTGCATTTTGATGAAAGGGTACTGGCAGCTCTCAAAAAGCGGGGAGTGGAGAGTACGTTCGTTACCTTGCACGTAGGTGCCGGCACGTTTCAGCCTGTGCGCGTAGACAGCATAGATGACCATGTTATGCACAGTGAAATAGTGCATGTGCCCGAGGAGGCAGTAGAAGCAGTTAACCGTGCCCGAGCACGGGGTGGTCGAGTAGTTGCCGTTGGCACTACCTCGGTACGATCCCTGGAATCTGCAAGTCGTGGCGGCTACCTGAAACCTTTTCGGGGCGAAACGGATATCTTTATCTATCCGGGCTACAGATTTCAGACCGTCGATGCGCTAGTCACCAACTTTCATTTGCCGGAATCCACGCTCATCATGCTGGTCAGCGCGTTCGCCGGCTTTGAGCATGTGAAACATGCCTACCGTGATGCGATCGCCGAAAAGTACCGGTTTTTCAGTTATGGCGATGCCATGTTCATAACCGGACAGGAGCCTAGCCGGGGTATGCTTCTTGGTGCACCCGATGAGGCTGTTCCGGAAGCCAGCCCATCATCACTCAATACCGGAGACACACCGTGAGCCAGTCCTGTTTCATGTCCTTTGAAAAACTGGGGGAAGACGGCCTTGCCCGGCGCGGCAGGCTGACCTTTCCACGGGGTACGGTTGAAACCCCGGCGTTTATGCCCGTAGGCACCTATGGGACGGTTAAAGGGATGTTGCCACGCGATATCCATGAAACCGGCGCTGAGATCATTCTCGGCAATACGTTCCACCTGATGCTGCGCCCCGGAACCGAAGTGGTTAAAGCCCACGGAGATCTTCACGACTTTACTCAGTGGAAGGGGCCGATTCTGACGGATTCGGGCGGTTTTCAGGTATTCAGTCTGGGCGAAATGCGCAAGATTACCGAAGAAAAGGTGACGTTTCGTTCCCCGGTAGACGGTTCACCGGTCGAATTGTCGCCGGAAATTGCGATTCGGGTTCAGCGCGAACTGGGCTCTGATATCGTTATGATTTTTGATGAGTGCACGCCGTACCCTGCAACCGAGAAACAGGCGAAGGAATCCATGGAGCTCTCCTTGCGCTGGGCGAAGCGCAGCAAGGATGCTCACGAAGGCAATCCTGCAGCGCTGTTTGGTATTGTTCAGGGCGGAATGTACGAATCCCTGAGAGATCGTTCTCTGGAGGGGCTGACAGATATCGGGTTCGACGGTTACGCCATTGGAGGCCTGTCGGTTGGTGAACCGAAAGAGGATATGATTCGCATACTCGACCACTTACCGTCGAAGATGCCCAGCGATAAACCGCGCTATCTGATGGGTGTAGGGCGGCCCGAAGACCTTGTTGAAGCCGTGCGTCGGGGCGTCGATATGTTCGACTGCGTCATGCCCACGAGAAACGCCCGCAATGGTTACCTGTTCACATCGACCGGTATCGTGAAGATCCGCAATGCCAGGCATCGCCATGACACCGCGCCGCTGGATGACCATTGCGACTGTTATACTTGCAAGAATTTTTCGAGAAGTTATCTGCATCATCTGGATAAGTGTGGAGAAATGCTCGGCTCCCAGCTGAATACGATCCATAACCTGCGCTATTACCAGAACCTTATGGCTGGATTGCGCGGGGCCATTGAAGCAGGTACATTGTCGGACTTTATAAACCACTTCTATGCTCTGCGCGGCGAAACAGTGCCAGCCATGGGTAATGGGTAACCAATTTTATTTAATCAACGGAGAGTTTTGATGAAATCAGTCAAGTTGTTTCTGGTCGGCCTTATGGCAATGATGCCCGCACTGGCAATGGCCCAGGCAGCTCCTGCTGGAGGTGGCATGGGTGTTATGGGCCAGGTAATCTTCTTTGCCGGCTTTATTCTGATTTTCTACTTCCTGATCTGGCGTCCGCAATCCAAGCGTGCCAAAGAGCACAAATCACTGATGTCTGGCCTGAATAAAGGTGATGAAGTGGTAACGTCCGGTGGAATCGCCGGAAAAATCACCAAGGTCACTGATGATTTCATCGTTGTTGAAATTGCTGACAACGTTGAAGTGAAGGTACAGAAAGTAGCTGTTGCTGCCGCACTGCCGAAAGGTACGCTCAAAGATATCTGAGCAAGGACTCTCCGGCCGGCCCTGATACCCGCTGGCCTGAACCTTTCTGGCTGAAACACCAAGGCCGGCCTCCGAGCCGGCTACAAGGGATCCCATGCTGAACAAGTACCCGCTTTGGAAAAACCTGGTTATCCTGGTCGCGATCGCGATCGGGTTTATCTACGCTTTACCCAATCTGTTCCCCGATGATTACGCCGTGCAAATCACCGGTGCCCGTAGCAGCACCGAGGTCGATTCTGCCGTGCTCGAGAGAGCCGTTAAAGCGCTGGAATCGGATGGTATCGAGGTTAAAAGCAGTACGCTTGAGGATCGGGATGCCCTTATACGGTTAACCAGTTCCGATGATCAGCTACGCGCCCGCCCTGCGGTTCAGGCTGCTCTTGGTAAAGACTATCTTGTTGCGCTTAATATGGCCGCGTCGACGCCGTCCTGGTTGAAGAGTCTGGGTGCCGGACCGATGAAGCTCGGCCTGGACTTGCGTGGTGGTGTTCACTTTCTGCTGGAAGTGGATATGGATACTGCCGTTGGCCAAAGACTGGAAGCGGTCTCGGGCCAGATCAAGCAGGAACTCCGTGACGAACGTATTCGCTATCGCGGCGGTGATGTAGAGGGAACGCGGGACATTGTCCTGAGTTTCCGCGATGAAGCATCGCGTGCCGAAGCATTTTCTCTGATCAAGCGTCAGTACAACGAGTTTTTGCTGGACGAGAGAACCACTGCAGGTGAGTTTCAGATCGTTCTTACCTTATCTGAAGGTGAGGTAAGTGCCATTCGGAAGTATGCCCTTGAGCAGAACCTTACGACCATCCGTAATCGTGTAAATGAGCTTGGTGTTGCTGAGCCGTTGGTTCAGCAGCAGGGTTCTGATCGGATTATTGTTGAGCTTCCGGGTGTTCAGGATACCGCCCAGGCCAAACGGGTTCTTGGCGCCACGGCGAACCTGGAATTCCGTATGGAAGCGCGTCAGGATGCGGCTGCAAGTGAAACCGAACAGTTCAGCTTCCGCGATGAGCGCCAGCGCACTGCCCGCCTGGAGCGTGAGCTTATTGCCACCGGTAATAATGTTGCCAATGCACAACAGGCGTTTGACGAGAATGGCCAGCCACAGGTCAGCATTACCATGGACTCTGTGGGCGGCGACCTGATGAATCGTGCCACGCGCAACGCCATCGGCCGCCGTATGGCGGTTCTGTTTATCGAATTCCGCACGGAAACCGAGACCAGAATGGTCAACGGCGAGCCGGTGGAAACAGAAAAACGGATTGTTGAGAAGGGTATTATCAGCCTTGCGACGGTTCAGTCGGCGCTGGGAAGCAGCTTCCGTATAACCGGGCTCGACTCCATTCCGGAGGCATCGGAGCTTGCTCTGCTTCTGCGGGCCGGTGCTCTGGCGGCGCCCATGTACTTTGTACAGGAACGCACCATCGGGCCGAGCCTGGGACAGAAAAACATCGACGCCGGCATGATGTCAGTGGCGCTCGGTTTTATTCTTGTTCTTTTGTACATGCTGGTTTACTACCGAGGGTTCGGGGTTGTGGCGAATATCGCTTTGACCATCAACCTGATGCTTCTTATAGCCTGTATGTCCATTCTCTCAGCTACGCTGACACTGCCGGGTATTGCCGGTATCGTACTAACTGTCGGTATGGCAGTTGATGCCAACGTCTTGATATTTGAGCGAATCAAAGAAGAGCTTAAATCGGGTGTGTCACCGCAGCTTGCTATCAATGCCGGTTATTCCCGTGCGTTTGTGTCCATCTTCGATGCCAATATAACCACATTGCTTGTGGCCATTATTCTTTTCGCAATGGGTACCGGCCCGGTGAAAGGTTTCGCGGTGACACTGTGCATCGGGATTTTGACGTCGATGTTCTCCGGGCTGATGGTCAGCCGGAGCATTGTCAATATGGTTTATGGCGGCCGCAGGGTCGAGAAACTGTCGATCGGAGGAAAGCTCGCCAATGTCTGATGATCAAAAGAAACCGTTTGATTTTATGGGGTTCCGGAAGATTGCTTCCGCAATATCCATTTTTTTGGTGGTCGCATCTATTGCACTTCTGGGAATCCGTGGCCTTAACTTTGGCATGGACTTTACCGGCGGCACGTCCGTTGAGCTTGAATATGCGCAGGCGCCGCAACTGGATCAGGTGCGTTCCAGGTTGACGGAGGCGGGGTACGATCAGTTTGTGGTGCAGAACTTTGGCGCCGATACGATTGTTCTGGTGCGCTTGTCGGAAGCGGGCAATGATCAACTGGCCCAGGAGATCACCGGTGTTCTTGAGGCAAGCGGAGACGAGCTGAAGCTGATAAGTTCCGAGTTTGTGGGATCGCAGGTCGGCGACGAGCTTAAAGAGGAGAGTGGTCTTGGGCTGCTGCTCGCGCTGGTGGTTGTGCTCATCTATGTGGGTATGCGCTTCCAGTTCAAGTTTGGTATTGCGTCCGTGGTGCCTTTGGCTCACGACGTGATTATCGTTCTCGGGCTTTTTGCCTTGTTCCAGTGGACATTCGATCTGACGGTTCTGGCTGCCTTGTTGGCCGTTATCGGCTACTCGCTGAACGACACCATCGTTGTGGCTGACCGTATCCGTGAGAATTTCCGTAAAATGCGGGTGGGCGACTCTTGGGATATTATCAATGAGTCTATCCACCAGACCATTGCACGGACCATAAATACCTCGGGTACGACACTGGTGGTTTTGCTGGCTCTGTACTTTTTGGGTGGTGAGGCGATCAACAACTTTGCTCTCGCATTGATTATCGGCGTTGTGGTGGGTACCTACTCGTCTATCTATGTATCCGCCAATCTGTTGATGGTGATGGGTGTTTCCCGTGAGGATCTGATGGTTCCCGCGAAAGAGGGTGCAGCAGACTCCGAAGAGGATGAGCAGCCACCGGAATGGCTTAATCGTATGTGATGCTGTACCGGGGTTAATCTCCGGGCACAAAAAAACCGCCACTTTCCAGTTGGCGGTTTTTTTGTGCCCGGAATCAAGCTTCGGCTAGAACCGGGTGTTCCATTTAGCCGGGTAGTCGGCCACGGAACGGATGCAGTACTTTAAGAACTTCCCGGAACAGCTTCGGGTTGGCAACGACCAGTTGACGGGCTTTGCCTGTCGAGGGATTGCCAGAGAAGTCGCCGGTAAGTGCGCCCGACTCCATGGCCAGGGTTACGCCGAGATCCAGGTCTGCTGTTTCAGGGCGGAAGATAACGGCAGCATCCAGAAGGCCTGCAGAAACACGGGCAATGTCGAGAACCACGCAGCCGGATGTGCGGAACATTGAGGAGTTCTGCGCCAATACCGCAGCCATCTCGCCCCAGAGCAATGGGTTGTCGCTCTTGCGCGCCTGGTCCAGAAGGTTGGTTGAAAAGGCCGCCTTTTCTGTGTGCTTAACTTCTGATGCGCGCACTCTGCGACTGTTCAGCGCGGCTCCGCGCCCACGGCTGGCAGAATATTCTTCGCCTGTAACCGGGTTCACCAGAAGCAGGTTTTCGATGCGATTATTTTTCTTTTGCGCCAGGGCCAAGGCAAATTCGGGGATGCCCCTGAGAAAGTTTTCACGACCCATCACCGGGAAAATGTGCCAGCTTCTTTCGCTGGTTCCGGCGTCTGCTTCATTCAGCGGCGCAATTGTGTGATCTTTGTAGGCTTTTTCAAGCTGCTCGGCAAAATTGTCATAAATAGACTGCTCTACCCGGTCCAACTGGTGGCGACGTTCGTTGTCGTCCTTTCCGGTAGGCTCCTGGCGCTCGAAGTGGGCTTTCAGGTAATCCGACCCTTGACGCGCGACGCGCAGGGCCATTTTAATAGCTGGTTGCATCTGAGAGTTCGTTATCCGGGTGTGTGAAGGCCGGGTATGATAGCAAAAGATCACCCCCCTTGTATGTTTTTTGACTCAGGAATAGCACGGATAACGCGATATCATTGGTTTTCCGGGGGCGCGGGAAGTACCTGCTTTCTGCTATCATTACCGCCCTTAAATTTTAACTTTGGGCCTGCAGCCAATGCACAAACCATCTCCGCCACTGGAAGGGCCGGACGCGTTTCAGAATCAGATCCGGATAGTTCTTGTTGAGACCTCTCATTCCGGCAATATTGGTGCGGTTGCCCGGGCCATGAAGAACATGGGGCTGGCCAATTTATGGCTGGTCAACCCGAACTCGTTCCCGGATGAAGCCTCATACGCACGCGCTGCCGGCGCCTCGGACATACTCGATCGTGCGCAGGTAACCCCGACCCTGGATAAAGCGTTGGAAGACTGTGTGATGGTGATGGGCACCAGCGCCCGGGGGCGCAAGGTGCCCTGGCCGGTCGTGCCGCCTCCGGAAGCAGCCGCGATTGCGGCAGAACAAAGCCATGCCGGGCCGGTAGCACTGGTTTTTGGTCGGGAGAATCACGGGCTGAGCAATGATGAGCTCCACCGTTGCCACTACCATATTCATATTCCGTCAAATCCGGATTACAGCTCCCTGAATCTGGCTATGGCGGTTCAGATCATGTGCTATGAATTGCGCATGCTTTTTCTTCGCAGTCTTGAAGGTGGCGAGGGAAGCCCCTATCTAAGACCGATGCTGGCGCCCGGTGATGCAGGTTGGGATGTGCCGCCGGCCAAGGTTGGGGATGTCGAGGGCTTTTTCGGCCACCTTGAGCAAACATTGCATGATGTGGATTTTCATCGTCGCGATAATCCAAGGCAATTGATGTCTCGTTTGCGTCGGCTTTTTCAGCGGGCAAAGCTTGATCAGATGGAAATCAATATTCTCCGGGGGGTCCTGAGCGCTGTGCAGAAAGCCGCGGGGGTGTCCGGAAACACGAAACAAACTCAGGCCGGTTCAGAACCGACCGGACAGGAAGATGGCCATGTTTAGGCATTTGCGTGAAGATATAAAAAGCGTTTTTCACCGGGATCCTGCTGCCAGGAATACCTTTGAAGTGCTGACAAACTACCCGGGGCTCCATGCTCTGATTATCCACCGGTTTTCGCACTGGCTCTGGAATGCCGGGTTCAAATGGCTTGCGCGCACTATTTCTACGCTGGCGCGGTGGTTTACCGGTATCGAGATACATCCGGGAGCCACAATTGGCCGGCGCTTTTTCATTGACCACGGTATGGGTGTGGTTATTGGTGAGACAACGGTTATTGGTGACGACGTTACGCTGTATCAAGGTGTGACCCTCGGTGGAACGAGCTGGAGCAAGGGTAAGCGCCACCCCACGATCGGCGACGGCGTCGTGGTAGGTGCAGGCGCAAAGATATTGGGACCTTTCGAAGTGGGTGAGGGTGCCAAGATCGGTTCGAATTCCGTGGTAACCAAGACGGTCCCTGCCGGGGCAACAGTTGTCGGTATTCCGGGTCGCATTATCGTGAAGCAGCAGTCTGAGGACGATGCCCGCCGCAAGATAATGGAAGAGCGCATGGGTTTTGATGCATATGGCGTGACCGAGGAAATGCCGGACCCTGTCGCCCGCTCTGTGCGAGCGCTGCTGGATCACATGCATGCGGTGGATGATCGTATCGAACTCATGTGCAAAGCGCTGCGCAAAGTGAACAGCGAATACCAGAACGGAGAATTGCCCGTTCTGGATGAAGACGATTTCGATTGCGTGCGTGACGACAACGAGGGTCGGGGCTGAATACTTGACTGGATTACTGGGTCAATTCATACTCGGTCTCCGATATCGAGATTCAATCCCATCACGGGGCTGATGCCATGAAGTTGACTACCAAAGGCCGCTACGCCGTTACGGCAATGCTGGATCTTGCTCTTCACGGAGGGCAGGGCCCGGTAACTCTTGCGGATATTTCAGCCCGTCAGGAAATTTCGCTTTCCTATCTGGAGCAGCTTTTCTCTCGCCTTCGCCGCAGGCAGCTGGTGGCCAGTATCCGGGGTCCCGGAGGGGGATATCGCCTGAGCCGGGGCGCTGCCGATATTTACATTGCGGATGTTGTCGATGCGGTGAGTGAATCCCTGGATACAACAAGGTGTGGTAATAAAGGTGATTGCCAAAACGGCGAAAAATGCCTTACTCACCATCTTTGGTCTGATCTGAGCGATCAGATTCATCAGTTTCTCAGTGGCATCAGCCTCGGTGACCTGATGCAAAGACACGAAATCCGCCAGGTTGCGGACAGACAGAACCGCCGTCAGGCTGATGGCGACTCTGACACGATTAATACCGAGCGTCTGATTGATCAGGCGCCCGCCTGAATCAAGTCTCTGTATTTTATGAAAAAGCCTGTGTACCTCGATTATGCGGCGACGACGCCCGTTGACCCCGCAGTTGCTGAAGAAATGATCAAGTGCCTGACGCTGGATGGCCTTTTTGGCAATCCTGCCTCTCGTTCTCATGGCTTTGGCTGGCAAGCGGAAGCGGCTGTGGAGTCGGCTCGCGGCCAGGTCGCGAGCCTGATTCACGCCGATCCCCGCGAAATAGTCTGGACCTCCGGTGCCACAGAATCGGATAACCTTGCCATTAAAGGGGCGGTTGCTGGCCGGGACAATGCGCACGTCATAACCTCAACCATTGAGCACAAAGCGGTTGTGGATACCTGCAAGTGGCTGGAGACGCGGGGCGTTGAAGTTACCTGGCTGAAACCCGAGAGTGACGGCAGAATACTGCCCGATCAGGTGCTTGCGGCACTCAAGCCGGAAACGGTGTTGGTGAGCTTGATGTTGGTGAACAATGAGTTGGGTTGCGTGACCGACATAACGGCCATTGGCCAGGAACTCCGCAATCGCGGCGTGATGTTTCACGTAGATGCGGCTCAGGCTGCTGGCAAACTGCCCATTGATGTCACGGCCATGCCAGTGGATCTCATGTCGCTGTCTGGTCACAAGGTATACGGCCCCAAAGGCGTGGGCGCTCTGTATGTCAGGCGCTCCCCCAATGTGCGCATAGAGGCGCAGATTCATGGTGGTGGCCATGAGCGCGGTATGCGTTCCGGCACTCTGCCAACGCATCAGATCGTCGGTATGGGTAAGGCATTTTCGATTGCTGAGGCCTGCCTGGAAGATGAGATGCGGCAGTTGGAGCGTTTGCGCTCTTCTTTTCTCGAAGGGCTGCATGAGTTGCGGGGTGTAACTCTGAACGGCTCGGATGCCAACCACGTACCGGGCATTATCAATTTGTCGTTTGAAGGTGTCGATGCGGAATCCTTGATGCTCGGGCTGCGCGATCTCGCGCTTTCTTCCGGTTCGGCGTGCGCCTCCGCAACCGTGGAGCCTTCTTTTGTGCTCCGGGGTATTGGATTGAGTGATGATCTCGCTAATCGGGCACTCCGGTTTTCGATCGGGCGTTATACAACGGAGGAAGAAATTGCCTTTGCCAGTGCGCAAATTGTTGATGTTGTTACTCGCCTTCGCGCAGTGCGGTAGGCAGTGGGCCTTCGACTGCGTATAATCTCAGGCCTGAAATTTGCCCGTATCTTATAAACCTAAACCCTGCAGGAGAAATATCATGGCTAACGAGCGCACGCTTTCCATTATCAAGCCCGATGCCGTTGCAAAGAACGTAATTGGTGAAATTTACAGCCGTTTTGAGAAAGCCGGCCTGAGCATTGTTGCTTCACGCATGATGCACCTGACCCAGGAACAGGCTGAAGGCTTTTACGCTGAGCACAAAGAGCGCCCGTTCTTCAATGACCTGGTTGCTTTCATGACGTCCGGCCCTGTTGTTGTTCAGGCTCTTGAAGGCGAAGGCGCCATCCTGAAAAACCGTGACCTGATGGGCGCTACCAACCCGAAAGAAGCGGAAGCCGGCACAATTCGCGCCGATTTTGCTTCATCCATTGATGCGAACGCGGTTCATGGCTCTGATTCTGCAGTTTCTGCAGAGCGTGAAATCGCTTATTTTTTCAATGACAACGAAATCTGCCCGCGCGGCTGATTCTGTTGATCGGGGGCTGCCGTTAGTAGCCCTCGCATTGGTTATCTGATCGAGGTTATAAAATGACAGCGGCCGCTGAAAAAACCAACTTGCTGGGAATGCCGAAGGCCAAGCTTGAGGCTTACTTTGACACCCTGGGGGAAAAACGTTTTCGCGCCACTCAGTTGCTGCAATGGATGCACCAGCGCGGCGTGGATGACTTCGATCAAATGACTAATGTGAGCAAATCCCTAAGGGACAAGCTCAAACAGGTGGCTGTGATTCGTGGCCCGGAAGTTGTTTATGACGAAACGTCTAAAGACGGCACCCGCAAGTGGGTCATGCGGATGGACAACGGCAACAGTGTGGAAACGGTGCTTATCCCGGACGGCGAGCGCGGTACCTTGTGCGTATCGTCACAAATCGGCTGCACCCTTGACTGCACCTTCTGCTCAACGGGCAAGCGCGGCTTCAACCGGAACCTGACCGCTGCTGAAATTATCGGTCAGGTGTGGGTTGCCCGGAAGGCATTCATGCCGTTCGAGCCGGGCCCCGATCGGCCCATTACCAACGTTGTCATGATGGGGATGGGCGAGCCTCTGATGAACTTCGACAATGTTGTGGATGCCATGAATCTGATGATGGAAGATCTCGCTTATGGCATCTCCAAACGCAGGGTTACGCTAAGCACTTCCGGCGTTGTGCCGGGTATTGACAAGCTTGCAGAAGTTACCGATGTTTCACTGGCCATTTCTCTGCATGCGCCCAATGATGAGTTGAGGAACAAGCTGGTTCCGCTCAACAAAAAGTACCCGATCGCGGAGCTTCTGGCGGCAACGCGTCGCTATTTCAGTCGTTTGCCCGAAAAACGCAAGGCAACCATTGAATATACGGTCATTGAAGGCATGAATGACAAGCCAGAGCACGCCAGAGAACTTGCTGAATTGCTCCGCGATCTCCCATGCAAGATCAATCTTATTCCCTTCAATCCGTTTCCTGAAAGCGATTTTCGCCGGCCCAGCATGAACGCTACCCGGCGATTTCAGGCTATTTTGAACGAGGCTGGTTACATCGCAACCATCAGAACGACCCGGGGCGATGATATTGACGCCGCCTGCGGCCAGTTGGTTGGCCAGGTAGAAGATCGAACCCGAAGAAGCCAAAGATACATCAGTGTTCAGCAGGTGAATCCCTGAACGGACTCTTGCAATGCTCAACCCGCGAGGAATGCGCCCTGTGGCCATAAAATCAGTAGGTTTACGTTTTTCTGCTGTAGCAACCTTGCTGGTCGCTCTTTTTGTCACTGGCTGTGTCACCACAACAGATAGCCGTTTCTCCCGCGAAGCGGATCGTCACAAAGCCGTTGAAAACTACGTTGAGCTGGCTACGGCCTATATCGGACAAGGTAACGTTGAGCGGGCGAGGATCCATCTGGATCGGGCGCTGGAACTTGCGCCCGAGAACCCTCAGGCTCTTGCCGCATTGGGGTTGATCTACAACGCTGATGGCGAGCCTGAACTCGCAGAAAAGACGTTTAAAAAGGCAATTTCGGAAAACCCTGACTATACCCGTGCCAGGGTGTATTACGGGGCATTTCTCTATTCCCAGGGGCGATTGGAGGAGTCTCGTAACCAGTTTCGCGCAGCTTCCCGGGATACGGATTACAACGGTCGTGGGTCTGTATTCTATAATCTGGGTATGACTCAGGAACGACTAGGCGAACTGGACGAAGCCCTTGTTTCGTACCGTCGCGCCTCTGAGCTGACCCGCGGCGACGCTCGTTCGCTGCTCTCACTTGCCCGCGTGATGGTGGAAACCGGTGATGTTGCTGGCGCTGCACGTTATTACGATCGCCTGCTGCTGATGATGCAAAAAAACGATGGTCTGGTGCACTCCCCTGAGAGCCTGTTGACCGGCATCCGCATCGCGCGGTTTCTCGGTGATGGAAATCAGGAATCCAGCATGGTGTTGCAACTGAGGAACAAATACCCGGAGTCAGTCGAATATCAACAATACAAGGCGCTGATCTCTAATGACAAGTAATGAAACTCAACAGACTGTGTCGACTGAAACCGTTGGCCAACAGCTGAAGAAAGCCAGAGAAAAGAACGGATTGAGCGTTTCCCAGATCGCTGACGCCCAGCATTTGCGGAACGGCATAATCCAGGCCATCGAGAACGGTGACTACGGGCAGATCGACAGTGAGCTATTTCTTAAAGGCTACGTTCGGGCCTATGCCAGGCATGTCGGCCTCAACGGTGACGCAATTATTGCAGATCTGAATCGCGAGCTTGAGCCCGCACGACAGCAGAAAGCGGCAGAGCTGGAAGCCAACCCCTTGATCAATATTGAACGGCGGAGGCGCAGGAAACGCAGGATCGGCAAGCTGCTTTTGCTGGTTGCGGCGAGCGTGCTCATTGGGGCGTTGGTTGTCATGTTCATTTTGCCAAAGTTCAGCTCCGGAGACGCCGGTGTTTCACTTACCACAATGACTGCACCAGGCAGCCCGGCTCCTGAAGCAAATTCAGCAGCGGCTGAGGATGATTCGCCTGGCTTGAGCGGTAAGGGATCTGAAACTGAAACGGTGGTTGACGACTCTTCAGGAGATTTGTCCGGCGGCTATACCGACACAGCTGCAGCGGAAAAGGACGAGTTGGCGGAGGAAGAGTTGGCAACCTCGGGCCCGGAGCCTGTTCTGCTTGATGACAGTGCAGAAGACCGAATACCGGTTGTTACTCAATCTACCGAGCCCGCGCTGGCTCAGTCATCGATTCGTGAAGATGCTGGTTCTGTCTTAGGCCGGCTGGAAATAGATTTCACCGGCGATTGCTGGGTACAGGTACGGGACGCAACAGGAAGTCAGCTGGCAAGCTCATTGAAAAGGGCGGGAGAGAGGCTCGAAGTATCCGGAGAGGCGCCTTTGAAAGTTGTTATTGGTGCTGTAGATACCGTTGCAACGATTCTCTTTCAGGGTGAACCTGTAGATATCGGTGACTTTCCGGTTGTGAACAACCGCTCTGAGTTTACCCTGACAATCTGAACAAATTTTGTATTTCTCTATTTCGGTCACAAGCAAATGAAACACGAATCCCCGATCATCAGACGTAAATCCCGCCAGATTATGGTCGGGAATGTACCCGTTGGCGGTGATGCGCCAATCGCAGTGCAGAGTATGACCAACACCAACACCTGCGATGTTGATGCGACGGTAGGCCAGATTGAGGCGTTGCAGGACGCCGGTGCCGATATCGTCAGGGTATCTGTACCTTCCATGGACGCCGCCGACGCTTTCGGAAAGATCCGCGCTCGGGTTTCCGTGCCTCTGGTTGCAGACATTCACTTTGACCATAAGATTGCGCTGAGGGTTGCCGAGCTGGGCGTAGACTGCCTGCGAATCAATCCAGGCAACATTGGTCGTGAAGACCGGGTAAGCGCAGTGATCAGCGCGGCGCGGGATCGCAACATACCGATACGTATTGGTGTAAACGCAGGCTCTTTGGAAAAGGAACTTCAGCGCAAGTATGGAGAGCCGACTCCCGATGCGCTGGTTGAGTCGGCTATGCGTCATATCGACATTCTCGACCGTCATGATTTTCAGGATTTCAAAGTCAGTCTGAAAGCCTCGGAAGTCTTTATGACGGTAGCCGCGTATCGCAAAATTGCCTCCCAGATCGAGCAGCCGCTTCACCTTGGCATCACTGAAGCCGGTGGGCTCCGCTCAGGTACGGTCAAGTCCTCCATTGGCCTTGGTATGCTGTTGATGGACGGCATCGGCGATACCATCCGGGTTTCTCTGGCGGCGGATCCGGTTCAGGAAATCAAGGTTGGTTTCGATATCCTCAAAAGCCTGCGTTTGCGCAGCCGCGGTATCAACTTCATTGCCTGCCCAAGCTGCTCCCGTCAGAACTTCGATGTGATTCAGACCATGAACGATCTGGAAGTCCGGCTGGAAGATGTCAACGAAGCTCTCGACGTTGCCATTATTGGCTGCATCGTAAATGGCCCCGGTGAAGCTAAAGTGGCCGATATCGGCCTCACCGGTGGAAGCCCGAAAAACCTGTTTTACAGGGCAGGCAAGCCGAATCAGAAGCTCGATAATGCAAACCTTACTGATGACCTTGAGCGGCTGATTCGTGCAGAGATTGCTCATCGCAAAGAGCAGGAAGATGCCATCATTGCGCGCTCAGGCAAGTGATTGGTCAGGCACGATTTCCATAAAGAATTAAGGGTTTACATTGGCTAAGATTCAGGCAATACGCGGGATGAACGATATCCTGCCAGAACAGACACCGCTGTGGCAGTTTGTTGAAGCCACCGCGCGCAAGGTGTTGCGACAATATGGTTATCAGGAAATCCGTATGCCCGTGGTGGAGCAGACCGATCTGTTCAAGCGCTCCATCGGTGAGGTGACGGACATCGTTGAAAAGGAGATGTACACCTTTGAGGACCGCAACGGTGACAGCCTGACCCTTCGGCCAGAAGGCACGGCCGGTTGTGTTCGTGCTGCTGAAGAACACGGGTTGTTGTTCAACCAGACTCGCAGGCTGTGGTACACCGGGCCGATGTTCCGGCATGAGCGGCCGCAAAAGGGCCGTTACCGTCAGTTTCATCAGATCGGTGTGGAGTGCTTTGGCATGCAGGGCCCGGATATTGATGCGGAACTGCTGATTCTTACCGCCAGGCTCTGGAGCGAGTTGGGTCTTGGTTCGCATGCACGCCTTGAAATCAATTCCATCGGCTCATCGGCGGCGCGTAAAGAGTTTCGTGGTGCTCTGGTCGGTTATCTGGGGCAGTACAAAGCGCAGCTTGACGAAGACAGCCAGCGACGCCTTGAAACCAACCCGCTGCGCATTCTGGACAGTAAAGATCCGGACACGCGCAAATTGCTTACAGACGCACCGCGCCTGGAAGACTATCTTGATGCCGATTCCCGAGAGCACTTTGACCGTCTCAAGGAATTGCTGGATGCGGCAGGAATTGACTACACGATTAACCCGGCCCTTGTTCGCGGCCTCGACTACTACGGCAAAACTGTTTTTGAATGGGTGACCGATAGCCTTGGTGCCCAGGGAACAATCTGTGCCGGTGGGCGATACGATGGCCTGGTAGAGCAACTCGGTGGCAAACCGACAACAGCTGTCGGTTTTGCTATGGGGCTCGAGCGTCTCATTCTGCTGCTTGATACGCTTGGGCTCGTGCCGGAAGAAGCCAACAGCAATGCAGATGTTTATGTAACGGCTATGGGTGAGGCTGCGGTCGCACCAGCGCTGGCACTCGCTGAGAATTTACGCAGCGAATTAAAAGGCCGTGTGATTATTAGCCATTGCGGCGGTGGCAGCTTCAAGAGCCAGATGAAAAAGGCGGATAAAAGTGGTGCCCGCTACGCGGTCATTCTGGGTGAGAACGAGCTGGAGAATGGCACGGTGAGCCTCAAGCCACTGCGCTCGCAAGAAGACCAGAGCAGTGTGGCGCAGAGTGATCTGGCAGCGGTGCTCACCAAAGCCTTGATGAACTGATTCGAACGAACATAAAAGTAAAAAACCATTACAGGAGCCAACATGGCGGAACTGCGCACCGAAGAAGAACAGGTACAGGCGATCAAGGACTGGTGGAAGCGGAATGGCAGTTCTCTGCTCATTGGTATCGGTGCCGCCCTGGCAATTGTGTTTGGCTGGCAGGCCTGGCAGAACCATCAGGACCAGCAGCGAGCTGAGGCCGCTAATCAATTTGCAACACTGTTGAATGCGTTTGCCAACGAAGTGGATGACACCTCTGGTAAGACAGTGGCCTTTATTGCAGAGACCCTGCGCGAGGATTACACCGACAGCGCCTACGCGGTCTACGGCAACTTGATTCTGGCTCGTCAGCAACTGGTTGAGGAAAGTGATACGGAAGCAGCGATTGATTCGCTCCAGTGGGCACTCGAAAAAACCGGTGAGCATAAGGCTCTGGCATTGGTAGTTCGTAATCGCCTGGCTCGTGCCCAGTTCGCTGCTGGGCGGCATGAGGATGCGCTGGCGACGATTGACGGCGCGGGAAGCCTGGAGAGCGCGGACGCGTTTGCAGCCATTTTCTCTGAGTTACGCGGCGATATTCTGCTCGCCCAAGGCGATGAGACGGGCGCGCGCGATGCTTATCTGGCGGCCCGTGAGCAAAGCCAGCAAGGCCGTAGCGGAATTCTGGAGCTCAAACTGTCTGACCTCGGCGTTGGAGAGGAGGCCTGATGCGCTTGTCTGGTAACAGGCTGGTCCGAGCTGGAGTTTTTTCGGTTCTGACAATTGCACTGGGCATCTCCGGATGCAGCACCCAGGATACCTTTGAGCAGCCGGTGCCGGTTCCGGAAGTGGATAGCACGGTTGAGTTCGAAAAGGTCTGGAGCCGATCCGTCGGTGACGGACATGATGGTGAACTTCTGTACCTGTCGCCATTGGATGTCGGTGGCACAGTGTATGCGGCGTCCGCTGATGGCGAGTTGTTAGCTGTAGATGCAGAGACCGGTAAGCTGCAATGGGAGCGGGGCCTGAACGACCGGATCTTTGCAGGGGTCGGCGGCGACCAGGCCCAGCTTTATCTGGTTACCCGTGAAGCCGATCTGGTTGCGCTTTCCCGTGAAGATGGCCGTGAGCTTTGGCGCAGCGAGCTGCCAACGGAAGCACTGGCAGCTCCCCAGTCAAACGGTGTGTTGGTGGTGACTCAGACCACTGATGGCCGGGTCCTTGCTTTTGATACGGCCACCGGCGAAAAGCGCTGGCAGTATGATGGCGTGGTGCCGGCGCTTTCCCTGCGAACGGCGGCAGCCCCACTGGTAGGTGGTGACGTTGTGCTTGCTTCATTCTCAAACGGTAAACTCATTGCGTTGTCAGCCGATGCGGGCCAGCCTCTTTGGCAATACGAAGTAGGGCAGCCTCAGGGGCGCACAGAGCTTGAAAGGCTGGTAGACATCTCTGGCCAGCCGTTGGTTCTTGATTCTGCGGTTATGGTTTCAGGTTATCAGGGCAAGCTTGCACTCGTTGATATCCGTACCGGCCAGGAAATCTGGAGCCGTAAAGCATCCAGCCTGAATGCTCCAATGGTTGGAGGAGGCAATATCTATCTGTCTTCGGCAAACGGCAATGTCATCGCGTATCGGGGCGCTGACCGCAGAGAACTATGGCTTCAGGACGCTTTGTCCTGGCGCCAGTTGACTCAGCCTGCCGTCTACGAAAACTATCTGATTATTGGTGACTACGAAGGTTATCTGCACGTGCTTTCCGGTAATGATGGAAGCCTCGTAGGCCAGAATCATTACGACAGTGATGGGCTCCGTGTTCCTTTACAACGCTTGGCAAACGGAAACCTGATGGTTTACGGAAACAGCGGTAAACTGTCTGTATTCAAACTGAGGGAGCGGAACTGATCCGCACTGCCTCAACGCCCTGCCTGAAGCCGGGCCTAAAACGACTGTATAGCGAATCATTATGACCCCAGTAATTGCCCTTGTCGGTCGGCCAAATGTTGGCAAGTCGACACTATTTAACCAGATGACGCGATCCCGGGATGCACTGGTGGCGGATTTCCCTGGCCTGACCCGGGATCGTAAATACGGTGAGGGCACCTACGAAGACCAGCGTTTTATCGTCATTGATACCGGGGGTCTTACCGGCACAGAAGAGGGGCTGGATGCCGAAATGGCGCGGCAAGCTCTGCAGGCTGTTGAAGAGGCAGACACTGTTCTGTTTCTGGTTGATGGTCGCGCTGGGCTTATGGCGGGGGACAAGGAGATAGCTGACCATCTGCGTCGGTCGGGCAAACAGGCCCATTTGGTCGTCAACAAGACGGATGGCCAGGACCCCGACGTCGCCGCAGCTGATTTCTATAGCCTGGGATTTGAATCGGTCTTTATGGTGGCGGCATCACACAACCGTGGCATCCGTTCGATGCTGGAGTTGTTGTTGCCTTCTGAAGAGGACCGTGTTGAATCCGATCATGCGGATCGGTATCCGGGTATTCGCATCGGCATTGTCGGCCGCCCCAATGTTGGCAAATCGACATTGGTTAACCGGATGCTGGGCGAAGATCGGGTTATTGTTTACGACATGCCCGGCACTACCCGGGACAGCGTTTACATCCCTTATGAGCGTCACGAAAAACAATACACCCTGATTGATACTGCCGGTATACGTCGCCGCAAGAACGTCAATGAGGCTGTCGAAAAGTTTTCCATTATCAAAACGCTGAAGGCTATCGATGATGCCCATGTGGTGATATTGGTGCTGGATGCGCGACAGGGGCTGGTTGACCAGGATCTGCACCTGATCGGTTTTGTTCTGGATGCAGGCCGGTCGCTGGTCATTGCGGTTAATAAATGGGACGGGATGGATCCGGAGGCCCGCGACAAGGTTAAAGAGCAGGTAAAGCGTCGCCTGGACTTCCTGGATTACGCTGACAAACACTATATATCCGCACTCCACGGGTCCGGTGTGGGCGTTATGTATGAGTCGGTAGAGGCCTGTTACGAGTCCGCCATGGCCAAGTGGCCAACCAATCGCCTGACAGCCATCCTTGAGGATGCGATTGCGCAGCACCAGCCGCCGCTGGTTCGCGGGCGGAGGATCAAGCTGCGTTATGCCCACCAGGGTGGATCAAACCCTCCGGTTATTGTTGTCCATGGCAATCAGACAGACGCCTTGCCGGGTTCCTATAAACGCTATCTTGAAAACACGTTCCGCAAGGTGCTGAATGTGACGGGCTCGCCAATCCGGTTCGAGTTCCGGTCAAGTGAAAATCCCTTTGCCAGTAACGTCGACCGGAAAACGCCACGTCAGAAGGTCAAACAGGATAATGATCTGAAAGCAGGGCGCAAAGTGAAAAAGACCCGTCAGAAAAGTCTCAAACGCTGATAGCGCCTGCATGTTGAGCGGGGCGGCTCAGGCCGGCCCCGCATCCTCTACCTGTTTTGCCTGTACCGCTGTGAGTGCAATGGTAAACACAATATCTTCTACCAGGGCGCCCCGGGACAGATCGTTTACCGGCTTTCTCAAGCCCTGAAGCATAGGTCCGATACTGACCACGTTGGCGCTGCGCTGAACTGCCTTGTAGGTGGTATTGCCGGTGTTGAGATCCGGGAAGATGAACACCGTCGCCTTACCTGCCACCTTGCTATTCGGAGCCTTGCTCCGTGCCACGCTCTCGATGGCAGCAGCGTCGTATTGCAGCGGGCCGTCAATGAGCAGGTCTGGCCTGCGTTCACGGGCAATCCTGGTTGCTTCCCGCACCTTTTCCACATCGTGCCCGCTTCCGGACTCGCCGGTGCTATAGCTGATCATGGCTACAACAGGTTCAATACCAAAGGCTTCCGCTGATTGGGCGCTTTGTATGGCAATATCGGCGAGCTCTTCTGCGTTGGGGTCGGGGTTGATCGCGCAATCACCATAGACCAGAACCTGCTGTGGCAGAAGCATGAAGAAAACCGAGGAGACAACTCGAGCGTGATCGTGGGTCTTGATCAGTTGCAGGGCAGGGCGCACGGTATTGGCGGTGGTGTGGATGGCCCCGGAAACAAGTCCGTCGGCTTCATCCAGAGCAACCATCATGGTGCCCATAACCACGTTGTCCTCGAGCATGGCTTCTGCCATATCCGGAGTAAGACCTTTGTGCTTACGTAGCTCTACCATCGGAGCGATATAGTCTTTACGCACACGGGCAGGATCAATGATTTCAATATCATCGGGAAGTTCCAGGCCTTGTGAGGCCGCGACGCTTCGGATTTCGCCTTCGGCGCCGATCAGGGCACAGCGCGCAAGCTGGCGCTGGTGGCAGATGATCGCAGCCTGAACGGTTCGTGGTTCGCTGCCCTCTGGGAGCACGATGCGCTTGTCAGCTGCACGTGCGCGTTCAGAGAGTTGGTAGCGGAATGCCGGGGGCGACAAGCGGCTCTGAACCTCAACGCGAAGGTGTTCCTGAAGCCAGCCGGTATCGATTTTTGTTGCTACCGTCTCCATGGCTTTCTCGATTCTGTCCGGGTCATCGGTCGGGATCGCGGTGGAAAGGTTCGCCAGCATACGGGCGGTTTCGTAGGTATTGGTGTGCGAACTCAGCACCGGCAAACCGGTATGCAGTGCACGGGAGCACAGGTCGATAACGCGCTGATCAGGCATGAGGCCGCCCGTCAGCATGAGACCAGCCAGGGGCACACCGTTAAGGGCTGCAACCGCAGTCGTCACAATGATATCTTCGCGATCCCCGGGGGTCACCATCAGTGTGCCTGGGCTCAGGGTTTCCGTCATATTACGGATTGACCGGGCGCAGACAGAGACCTTCTGAACCCGACGAGTGTACATCTGGCCTTCGTGCAGCACGGGAATATCAAGCTCCCGGGCGATATCGGATACCCTGGGCGCCAGCAAATCGGACTGCCAGGGGATTTCGGCGAGCAGCCGGAAGCGGCCTTCCCGGAAGACTTTACAGGCGTTCCGGTAGTCTATGGTTTCACATTCCGTCTGGCTGACATTGCTGCAGGGCTCCAGTCCCGACCTTTTGGGCTCGCCGACTTTGTTGAGAATAACCGCAATGACATCCTGAGCGGACACATCGGAAAACAGACGAGCGGAGAAATCCAGCTCCTCGTCCAGTTCGGTTGCGCAGATTTTGCCCGGCGTGCTTACCAGTACCACATCGGATCCGAGGTTGCGCGCCACTTCCACGTTCAGCCGGGCTATGTAAGCTTCACTGCGATCGGGAACAAGACCCTCAATGATCACGACATCGACATCCCTGGCGACTTTCTGATACTCACCAACCACCGTTTCCATCAGCAGGTCGGATTTTCCGCGGTTCAGCCACTGCTGTGCTTTTTTCAGAGGAATCGGATCGGGTGGCTGCAAGTGGCTGCGGGAGCGAACAAAGGTAACGGATGAGTCTTTGCCGTTGTTATGCTGCGCCTCCCCCCGGTTAACAGACTGGCAAAAGGGTTTGTAGAATCCGACACTGATGCCCACACGCTCCATGGCGCGTAACAGGCCCAGACAAACAGAGGTAAGCCCGGAATCCATGGATGTCGGGGCAATAAAAAGGCTTTTGGCCATAAAGGAGTTCCAGAGTGTTCTTTAAAAAATGGTGGTCAGGCGCGCGGCCTCGCGGGCGATCACAAGTTCTTCGTTGGTTGGAATGACCAGAACCGGGAAATGTGAATCGGTGTGTTCTATTCTGCCGTCGCTGTAACGGCCGTGATGCTCATTCATATCCGCATCAATATTAAACCCGAGAAGCCTCAAGTGACTCAGCGTTTTCTCTCGTACCCGGCTGCTGTTCTCCCCGATGCCGCCAGTGAACACCAGCGCATCCAGTTGGCTCAGCGAAGCCATCATGGCTCCTACGTACTTTGCAAGGCGAAAGCAGAATATCTCGATGGCAAGAGCCGAAGGCTCATGACCATGATCGGCCAGATCGCATAGAGAGCGCATATCGTTGGTCTGCCCCGATATCCCGAGAAGGCCACTCTTGTGGTTAAGTACCTCGTGAACCTCGTTCAGTGGCATGCCTCGTGAGGCAAGATAACCGAAAAGGCCAGGGTCGACATCACCACTGCGAGTTCCCATAACCAGCCCTTCTAGCGGCGTCAGTCCCATGCTGGTATCGACACTCAGGCCATCCCTGATCGCAGTTATACTGCAACCGTTGCCCAGATGAGCTGAAATGATAGATGTGGTCGCAGGTGTTTTCCCGAGCCGCCGAGCCGCTTCATTGGCCATGAAAAAATGGCTGATTCCGTGGAATCCATAGCGCCGCACACTCCAGTCCCGATAGTAGGCTTCTGGTAGCGCATAAAGGTACGCTCGCGGTGCAAGAGTCTGGTGATAGGCGGTATCAAATACGGCAATCTGCGGAATGTCGGGAAACTGCTCCCGGGACGCTTCGATTCCGGCAAGGGCGACCGGGTTATGGAGCGGGGCCAAGCCAGCACAGTCATTGATGGCCCCTATCACCTTACTGTCAATCAGAACCGCTTCGCGAAAGGTTTCTCCGCCATGAACTACGCGGTGGCCAATAGACGTGGGAGAGCGAGGCATCAGTTGCCGTTCACGGAGCGCCGAGACCAGTGCCTGCAGTGCTTGTTTATGGTTGGCGCCATCCGGGAGTGCAACAGTGCGGTTGTCATCGTCAATTCTGGCAAACGCATCTTTGCGGTTCAGGCGCTCTGCCAATGCCGATGCGAGTTTATTTTCATTTTCGTCGAACAGGGCGAGCTTTAAAGACGAACTGCCGCAGTTAACAACAAGAATGCTTTGTTTCATGATTCCACAGTTCCCTGAATGTCAGCTTGGTAACCGGTGATTGAGTCTTAGCCACTCGGTAAACTCTCCGGCAGGAAGAGGGTGGCTATAAAAATAGCCCTGGGCGAAATCGCAGCTCTCCTGTTTGAGGAAGTGGGTTTGCGCCTCATCCTCAACGCCTTCGGCTATGATGGTCAGCCCCAGACTGTGAGCCATATTGATAATTGCGCGCACAAGGGCCGCGTCCTCAGGCTCTTTCATCACATCCTGAACAAACGTTTTATCAATTTTGAGCGTATCAAAGGGGTAACTCTTGAGGTAGCTTAGTGCTGAGTAGCCGGTGCCAAAGTCATCGACGGCCAAGCGTATGCCCGCACGGTCCAGCTCCCTGAGAATCTCTGCTGTTTCTATCGAGTTATCAAGAAGGAGGCGCTCTGTGATTTCGAGTTCCAGCCGTTCGGGGGCCAGATCATTGCTGGACAGGGCGCGCATGACCGCTTTGGTAAAACCCGGGTCGCGAAACTGACGCGGCGACACGTTAACTGATATGCCAATGTTCTGACCGGTTATCTCTGTCCACTCGGTTGCTGCACGACAAGCTTGCTCGAGCACCCATTCACCAATGGGGATAATAAGGCCGGTCTCCTCTGCCAGCGGGATAAAGCGATCAGGCATGATCATGCCCATAACCGGATTGTTCCAGCGAAGCAGCGCCTCCGCAGCGTGCAGAGAGCCGGTTTCCGTATCCACAATTGGCTGGAAGTAGAGCTCCATCTCCTGTAATTCGAGTGCCCGCCGCATACGGGACTCCATTTGCAGGCGCTCATGAGACACTTCGGACATTTCCGGAGTGAAATGTGCGTAGGAGCTTTTGCCCTGGTGTTTTGCCTGATACATGGCGGCATCAGCGTGTTGAAGCAGGGTGCCGCTGTTGTCGGAATCCGTCGGGAAAATGGCAATGCCAATACTGGTGCTGACGAACACTTCCTGGCCGTTCAGCGAATAGGCAGGGGCAAAGTTCTCCAAAATGCGTTCCGCAACCTGTGAGGTCGATTCCGGGCCAGTGAGGCCCGGCAGGATAACAAGAAATTCGTCGCCGCCGAGTCGTGCCACCGTGCTGGTTCCGCGCAGACAGCTGGAGATTCTCCGGGCTGCTTCAATCAACAGATTGTCACCGGCGTCGTGGCCCAGTGTGTCGTTGATGTGTTTGAAGTTATCAAGGTCCAGAAACATCACGCCAACCATGGAGTTCTCGCGCTTGGCTTGCGCCAAAGCCAGTTTGAGCCGGTCCAGAGCGAGCATGCGGTTGGGCAGGCCGGTCAGGATATCGTAATTGGCCTGGCGCAGAAGCTGCTGCTCATAGCGCTTGCGAATACTGATATCCTCGCCAAGTATGAGATGGCCTGTGGTTTCACCTGACGCATCCTTTATAGGCGTTACGATCAACTGCTCCCAGAACCGCTCGCCATTGCGCCGTACGCTGTTAACTTCACCCTGCCAGACGCCGACACGCTGAACCTGCAACCGGATGGATTGCCACAAATGGCGGTTTTCGCGGTTTTCCCTGTCGTCGCTACTTAAAGCGCCGGGATGCCGGCCGACAATCGATTTCGAATCATAACCTGTGAGCTGTGTGAACTTGTGGTTGGCGAACTCGACCCGCCACTGACGATCGCAGATAACAACGGAAGAGGGGCTTTGCTCGATGGCTTTGGTGAATTTGTGGATTTCCGCTGCATCCTTTTCCTGGCGCACCATGTCGTCGTTTAATCGTTCGCGCATTTGGTTAAACGCTTCGGTTACGCGCCCGATTTCATCGTTGCGGTGTGAGGGCGTATCCGGGCGATCGAGTGTGAGTGGAGTGCTGAGGTTTGCCAGGGAGAAGTCTTTTGCGTAGTTCGCCATCGTCGTCAGATGGCGAGTTACAAAGTGCTGGAACACCCATATGATCAGAATGGACACGAAAAAGGTTTTGAGGAATTCGGTGGCCATGATGATGCCAACTTTTTCCTTCATGTTTTGATAAACGCGATCCAGATCCGCTGTTACCGTTAGCTCGCCAAGCTTCAACGCTTTATCACCCTGGTGAATCAGGTCGAACTTGTGTGTCTGGGTATTGGCTCCACGGGGGATTTCGCCCATGACCAATTCGGAGTCGGGCTCAATGCCCAGCCGCAGATGAGCGATGTCGGGAAGGCTGAGAATACCCTCCATTTGGGTCTGGAGCAGTTTCTGATCAAGGGCCCAGAGACTTCTGGCGAGGCTGGAGGCATACCCGGACTCCACGACCTGCATGCGGCTATCAATCTGGGAAAGATCTTTGCGATAGTCGGAATAGATTTGAATAGCAGAAGCGGTCAGGGTGAAAACCGAGCTGAATAAAAGTATCCAGGCGAGCAACCTGAAGGAAAGGGGAGAACCCTTGCGAAAACGTTGAAAACGCGTCGGTAATTTCGGCATGTTGTAACTTCAGCCACCCGGACCGGTTGATAAATGCTGACAGTCTATCACCAGCGGACTATAGCAGCCCCGCGCTCCAAATTCCCTGAAAATACGTGAAAAGACCTGTGGAATGTGTACGCCTCGGTGTTTACTGAATGTTTCGATTTAAAGAGTGATGTCGCCCATTGACACAGATCAATATCGGTATTCAGGGGTGCCGTAACCTGAGCTTAATCAAGTTTGATATTGGGCAGGAGAAGAATTATGTATATGGACGCAGTCGTATTCGCTGGAATTGCAACAGTTCTGCTGGTGGTCGTGTTTTTTGTTGGTATGGGAATATTTGTTATGCGCGATCAAAAGGCGCATGGCGGAGAGCAACAAAAGAAAGAGCTGAAGACTGGTAGAAAGGCAGTCTGAAAAGGCTGTTTGGAGCTTTTAACAGTTTAAAAGATTTTTGCTTCCAGAATTGCAATTCTGTGAAGCAGAAATGGCGTCCCCT
>JAGPVT010000013.1 GCA_018066865.1 Marinobacter sp.
AATGAACTGCCCGCTGCGGCCGATAACGTTTTTAGCCGCAGCCAGCACGCGGCGGCGCTCACCGCTCTGCTCTTCGTCTGCCACGCTGGCGGCCAGAGTAGCCATGGAGCGAGCCTGCTCCAGTTCAGACATCATGTCGACCATGCGGTGCTGCAGTACCTGAAACTTGCCAATAGGCACGCCAAATTGCTTGCGCTGTTTAAGGTAATCCAGAGTCAGCTCGTTGGCGACTTCCATAACCCCGACGGCTTCGGCACACAGTGCTGCGATTGCGCGGCCTGCCTGATACTCAATCACCTCGGCGGCCTTACCTTCTTCACCCAGCAGGGCGCCGGCACTTACCTGAACGTTGTTCAGGGTAAGGTCGCAGCCTTTGGAGCCGTCAATGGTTGGATAAACCCGGCGTTCAATGCCGGCGGTGTCTGCCTTGAGGGCAAACAGGCTGATGCCGCCTGAATCTCGCGCATCACCGGACATGCGTGCTGATACCAGAATAACGTCAGCGCAATGCCCGCCAATGACCACAGCCTTGCGGCCGTTGAGCAGGTAGCCGCCGTCTTTTTTCTCGGCGCGAGTTTCTACATCGTTCAGATTGTAAAAGCTCTGGGGCTCCTGAAGTGCAACCGCTGCTTGCACCTCGCCACTGGCAATCCCGCCCAGCCAGGTTTCTTTCTGGCTGTCGTTGCCGGCCTGGCCAATAAGGCCGCCGCCAAAAATCACAGATTGCAGGTAGGGTTCAAGACACAGGCCGCGGCCCAGTTCGGTCATGACCGACTGCACTTCCACACCACCACCGCCAAAGCCGCCAAGCTCTTCCGAAAAAGGAACAGCTGTCAGGCCCAGTTCACTGAGCTGCCTCCAGAAATCCACGCTGAACCCGGCGTCTGTTTCACTGAACTCAAGACGTTTTTCAAAACTGTATTCACCGCGTACCAGACGGGCCACGGTGTCCTGCAGCATTTGCTGCTCTTCATTGAGTCGGAAATCCATGGTCGTCTCCTTAAAGCCCGAGAATCATTTTCGACACGATATTTTTCTGGATCTCGTTGGATCCGCCGAAAATCGAGAGCTTACGGTTATTGAAATACTGCGCAGAGAGGGGCGCAGCGTTCTCGTCTGACAGGAACTCGCCGTCATAATCATGGCTCAGTTCTTCTTCCACAAACGGAATGGCGTAAGGCCCTATGGCTCTGCGTGCCAGATCATTAATAGACTGGCGAATTTCCGTGCCTTTAACCTTCAGCATGGAACTTTCGGCACCGGGCATGCCGCCGCCTTCAACTGCTGCAATAATGCGCAGGTTGCTGATGGTTGCTGCCATAAGATCAATCTCGACCTTGGCAATGCGCTGGCTGAACGTTGTATCTTCAATCAGCGGGCGGCCATTCTTGATGCGGCGAGAGGCAAGCGCTTTCAGATGAGACAGCGCTGCCTTGGACAGGCCGATACCGGCCAGGCCTGTGCGCTCGTATGTCAGCAGGAACTTGGCGTAAGTCCAGCCTTTGTCTTCTTCGCCAACCAGATTTTCAACCGGAACCTTTACGTCTTCAAAGAAGACTTCGTTCACTTCATGCTCACCGTCAAGAGTGATGATCGGGCGCACGGTGATACCAGGCGTGTTCATGTCGATCAGCAAAAAGGAGATGCCGGCCTGAGCTTTCACCTCGGTGTTGGTGCGCACCAGGCAAAAAATCATGTTGGCGTACTGGCCAAGGGTGGTCCAGGTCTTCTGGCCATTCACAATGTAGTGGTCGCCCTGGCGAACTGCACGAGTCTTCAGGGATGCCAGGTCGGAACCGGCACCAGGTTCGGAATAACCCTGACACCACCAGTCTTCACCGCTGAGGATGCGAGGCAGGTAGGTCTGCTTCTGCTCTTCGTTGCCGAACTTGATGATAACCGGCGCCACCATGTTTACGCCAAATGGCACAGAACGGGGCACGCCGTAGCGGCAGGATTCTTCATCCCAGATGTGTTTCTGAACGGGCGTCCATTGCACACCACCATACTCTTCCGGCCAGTGCGAAGCGTACCAGCCCTGTTCGCTGAGAATCTTCTGCCAACGCTGATGGTCCTCTTTGGACAGGTGGCGGAAACCTTTCACTTTGGCGGCGATGTCTGCCGGCAGTTTCTCATCCAGGAACGCTCGCACGTCGTCACGAAAAGCGAGCTCCTCGGTGGTGTAGTTCATATTCATGGAATAGCCTCGTCGTGTTGGGCTGTTGGGCTTCAGCTAAACGCTGCGATACCGGTCTGACCACGGCCAAGAATCAGGGCGTGGACGTCATGAGTGCCTTCATAAGTATTCACTGCTTCGAGGTTCATAACGTGACGAATTACGTGGTATTCGTCGGCTATACCGTTCCCGCCATGCATATCGCGGGCAATCCGGGCGATATCCAGGGATTTGCCACAGTTATTGCGCTTGAGCAGAGAGATTGCATCCGGCGTAGCGTCGCCGTTATCCATCATACGGCCCAGTTGCAACGCGGCCTGCAGGCCCAAGGTGATTTCGGTTTGCATGTCTACCAGCTTCTTCTGGATCAACTGGTTGGCAGCCAGAGGCCTGCCGAACTGCTTGCGCTCAAGGGTGTAGTTGCGAGCAGCGTGCCAGCAGAATTCCGCGGCGCCCAGAGAGCCCCAGCTGATGCCAAAGCGGGCTTTGTTCAGGCAGCTGAAAGGACCCTTCAAGCCTTCTACGTCCAGCTTGTTTTCGTCCGGTACAAACACCTCATCCATAAAGATAGAGCCGGTATCAGATGCGCGCAGCGAGAACTTGCCTTCAATCTTCGGGGTATCGAGGCCTTTGGCGCCTTCACGCTCGATAACAAATCCGTTCACCTTGCCATCCAGCTTGGCCCAGACTACTAACACATCGGCGATAGGAGAGTTGGTAATCCAGGTTTTGGAGCCGCTCAGCAGGTAGCCGCCGTCCACTTTCCTGGCACGGGTTTCCATGCCGCCTGGATCAGAACCGTGATTGGGCTCGGTCAGGCCGAAACAGCCCACCATCTCGCCGGAGGCCAGCTTGGGTAGAATGCGCTTTTTAAGGGCTTCCCGGCCGAAGGCGTGAATTGGGTGAATAACCAGTGAGGACTGAACGCTCAATGCAGAGCGATAAGCAGAATCAACACGCTCTACCTCACGGGCGATCAGTCCGTAACAGACGTGATTGAGGCCTGGGCCGCCGTACTCTTCAGGCAGGGTGGCGCCCAGCATGCCAAGATCGCCCATATCGATAAAAATGCTGCGATCGAACTTTTCGTGGCGGTTGGCCTCGACGATGCCGGGCATCAGGCGCTGATCACAAAAACCGCGAATGCTGTCCCGAACCTGACGTTCGGTCTCGTCCAGCTGCTTGTCAAACTGCAGCAAGTCGTCCCAAGGTGCAAAAGCCATGTTGTTTCTCCTCAGTAAAAACAGTTGTTAACCCGTTCGGTCACAGTGGCAATGCTCCCTTCGCTCAGGTTAAGTCAGCAACCTGGGAAAGGGCGCCCGGGGTAAAAGATTCCGGACTGCAATGTCATTTGTGTTTGTCATTTGTGCTAGTATAGTTTCATTAAGCGAAACTGAGTTTTGTATTTACTTAGCAAAAGATTAATCCGGGTGTGTGTGAAATGCAAGCAGAGACCACCTCTGTCAGTGTAGCTCTGCCAAGAGCAGAGCGGGCATGAGTACTGCAGATCGCTGGCTGTTACCTTTGGCGGTATTGATTGAGCTGATTGCTATAAGTTTTTCAAGCACTCAGCTCGGTGCAATCGCGGGCATGCTGTTCATTTTTTGTTTTCTGTGGGCGGGTGGCCGCCTGCAGTCATACTCCCGCATTTTGTTGCTGGTTGCTTTGGCAGTCACCGCGTGGTTTTTTATTCGTGGTCAGTTGGGCACGGACAAGCTAATCAAAGCGTCTGCCGATGCTGCGTTTTATGCCGCCTTTCTTGGCAGCCTGGGAATGATGCAGTGCCTGGTCCGACGGTTTGAAGTTCTGCGCCGGATCCACGATGTCTTGCTGGGTGGTCGTGCGGTGTGGTTGTACCCGAAGTATGCCATGGTTAGTTGTGGCATAGCGTCGGTGTTGAGCTTTGGCATGATGAGTTTACTCTGTGGCAGCCTGTCGGAAACCCTGCGGGAGCGTGGAATTACCGGTGAATCCCGCCTGCAGTGGTTGCGCAGCGTTCTGATCAGTGCACTGCGTGGTTTTGCGCTGGTTCCTTTGGTGGCGCCGACCAGTGTCGCCGTGGCAATACTGACCCGGGAGCTGCCCGAGTTAACCTGGCTTATGCTTTTGCCCTATGGCCTTGCAGCGGCAGTGGTCCTGATCGGAGTTGGCTGGTTTCTGGAGCAGCGCCGCTTTCGGCAAGTTAGCAGCGAGCGTGTGGTTTTGGAACAGTGGCCGTCGGGCACTTTGCAGTTGCTGGGGCTGGTGCTGATCGTATTTGTCATTATGGCTGTTATCGTGGCTTTGACGGAGTTCAAAGTATCCGTCGCTGCCATGATGGCCGTTCCATCCGTTACGCTTCTTTATATGGTGTGGCTGGAAAAATCGCTCGGGGTTGTGCTCAAGGAGAGCGCGACTCAGGTTTCAGCCATGACTAATGAAATGGCGATTTTCGCCGCGTCGGCGATTTTAGGCGTGTCAGTGTCCAGCGTGATTCCGGCGGATGCGCTGAGTGGGCTTGCAATCTCTGCAGGCGGAATGTGGGTGCTCGCCGTGGTCGGTATGCTGAGCTTGCCGCTGCTATCAACCATCGGAATTATCCCGATTACGGTACTCAGCGTTCAGGCAGGTCTTCTGCCGCAGCTGATAACAGAAGGCATGGATCCGATTCTGATATCCGTCGCTCTGGTTATCGGCTTTTCCCTGGCGATGATGCTTTCGCCCTTTGGGCCGTCTGTGATGTTGCTGTCCCGTTTTGGCCAGGTACCGCGCTGGGTGGTGGCATTCCGCTGGAACGGCGTGTTCGTGTTAATCGCAGTGCCACTGTTACTGGCGCTGTTGGCTTTAGAGATTCTCGTATTACCCGGAGTTTGTGGTACTTGAGTTCATCAACGATTAAAATGCCGCACACTTTAGATACATGAAATTTATACCCCGAAAAACGGGAACAGGCGACGTTGTTGGAGGACGCCACACTATGCCTAAAGCAAAAACCTTTTCACCGGAACTGATGGCAGCCTCCGGTGACGGCGAACCGGTGAAGCCGGAGAAAGATCGGAAATTCGTCGAGGCGCTGTCGCGTGGTCTGGATGTGTTGCGTGCTTTCAGTCAGGGTTCGGTGATTCTCGGTAACCAGGATATTGCCCGGCTTACCGGCCTGCCCAAGCCAACCGTGTCCCGTATGACCTATACGCTGACCAAACTGGGGTATCTGAGTTACAACACCCAGCTGGAAAAATATCAGCTCAGCTCCGGCGTGCTGGCGCTGGGTTATGCGTATGTGTCCAACCTGAAAGTTCGTCAGCTGGCCAAGCCTTACATGGATGAGTTTGCCCGCCAGAATAATATGTCTATCGGCCTGACCTGCCGTGATCGCCTGCATATGATTTATGTGGAAAACCGCCTGCCGCCGGAAGCCTCCCTGTTGCGCATGGATATAGGTAAAAAATTGCCTTTGGCGACGACGTCTGCGGGCAGGGCTTACTACTGTGCGATTTCAGAAAAGGGGCGAAAGGTTATTGATGACGCGATGGCGGTGAAATATGGCTCGGAAGCCTGGCCTGAGAAAAAGGAAGGCCTGGATCGCGCCATGGAAGACTATAAGAAGCATGGCTTCTGCCTTTCACTCGGTGAGTGGGATCGCAACATCAACTCTGCGGGTGTCCCCGTTCATTTGCAAGACGGAACGACCATGGCATTGACCTGTGCAGCACCGTCCTACCTGGTCTCGGCTGAAAAGCTTCGCGACTCGATTGCGCACCAGTTGGCGATGCTGGCAAGTGACATTGAATCGCTGGGCGTTTAACCCGGCTGCACAAAAAAACCGCAGGATTCCATCCTGCGGTTTTTTTGTGCGCGGTTTTAAATGGTGGTTGAAACCCGAAGAGAACTTGTATTAAATCGTACAGATGTTTCGCTTGTTAAAACTAAATTCCATATAAAGCGAGGAAAAGATTATGTCTGAAGTCGTAACTTACAGTCTTGAAGGCAATATTGGCGTGATTACAGTGGATTACCCGCCGGTCAATGCCCTCAGCCATGCGGTGCGTTCAGGTCTGGTTGCCGCGCTGGAGCAAGGGCAAAAGGATTCTGAGGCCAAGGTGCTTTTGCTGGTGTGTGAAGGGCGTACCTTTATCGCGGGTGCCGATATCCGCGAATTTGGTAAGCCCATGCAGGAGCCGGGGCTGGCCGCGGTGGTTGAGCGGTTCGAGAACAGCGACAAGCCTCTTGTTGCCGCGATCCATGGCACGGCGCTGGGTGGCGGACTGGAAACGGCTCTTGGGTGCCATTACCGCGTTGCACTGAGCAGCGCCAAGGTTGGCCTGCCGGAAGTAAAGCTCGGCCTCCTACCAGGGGCGGGCGGCACCCAGCGTTTGCCTCGACTGGCCGGCGCGCAGAAGGCGCTGGAGATGATCACAACCGGCGAGTTTGTAGCGGCCAAAGATGCGCTGGCCTTCGGCATTGTGGATGCCGTTGATGAAGGGAATGACGTGAAAGCGGCCGGCATGGCCTATGCACAGAAGATTGCCGATGAGGGTAAGCCTGTTCGCCGGGTTCGTGACCTGACCGACAAAATTGCAGCCGACAAGGGCAGCGACGTGTTTGAGCAGTTCCGTGCTGCTCTTCAAAAGACGGCTCGCGGTCAGTTTTCTCCATTCAAGTGTGTGGATGCGGTTGAGGCGGCGTTTAACCTGCCGTTCGCGGAAGGTATGAAGCGTGAGCGTGAACTGTTCATGGAGTGCATGGACTCACCGCAGCGCGCAGGGTTGATTCACGCCTTCTTCGCAGAGCGCCAGGTTTCCAAAGTGAAAGGGCTGGCGAAGGACACACCGGTACGTGATGTGACCAGCGTTGGCATTATAGGTGCTGGCACCATGGGCGGTGGTATCGCCATGAACTTCGCCAACGTCGGTATCCCCGTCACGATTGTGGAAATGAAGCAGGAAGCTCTGGATAAAGGGCTGGGCATTATCCGCAAGAATTACGAAAGCTCCGCCAAGAAAGGTCGTATCACCCAGAAGCAGGTGGACGACAGGATGGCTCTGATCACCGGCAGCCTGAACTATGACGATTTCAAAGATGTGGATCTGGTGATCGAGGCTGTGTTCGAAAACATGGCTGTGAAAAAAGAGATTTTTGCCAAGCTGGACAGTGTCTGTAAGCCCGGAGCCATTCTGGCTTCCAACACCTCCACGCTCGACATTGATGAAATTGCCTCTGCGACGAAGCGCCCGGAAGATGTTGTGGGTATGCACTTCTTCAGCCCGGCCAACGTGATGAGATTGCTGGAGAACGTTCGCGGTAGCAAAACCTCTGATGAGGTTAAGGCGACGGTGATGGCCGTTGCCAAGAAGATTAAAAAGGTGGGTGTATTGGTAGGCAACTGCCACGGCTTTGTGGGCAACCGCATGTTGCACAAGCGCGGTACCGAAGCCATGGCTCTGGTCAATGAAGGCGCCACACCGCAACAGGTCGACAAGGTGCTTACGGATCTGGGTTATCCCATGGGCCAGTTTGCCATGTCGGATCTGGCGGGAATTGATGTGGGCTACCGCATCCGCCAAGAGCTTCGCAATTCCGGTGAGCAGGTAGCGCCTAGCTGGATGGATAAACTTGCCGAGCAGAATCGCCTGGGCCAGAAGACTATGGCGGGCGTTTACAAGTACGAAGAGGGCAGCCGTAAGCCGATTCCGGATCCAGAGGTGGAGCGGATTATTGAGGATTTCCGTAAGGAGCAGGGCATTGCTTCCCGTGAAATTACGGACCAGGAGATTCTTGAGCGCTGTATGTATGTGATGGTGAATGAGGCGGCCAAGATTCTGGAGGAGGGTATTGCTGACCGGGCTCTGGATATCGATGTGGTCTGGATTTATGGCTATGGTTTCCCGGCTTATCGTGGTGGGCCTATGTTCTGGGCGGATCAGATTGGTCTGGATGTGATTCTGGCGGCGGTGGAGAAGTATCACTCTGAGGTTGGCGGAGAGCAGTGGAAGCCTGCTTTGCTGCTGAAGCAATTGGTTGCTGATGGTCGGAAGTTTGGCGACCTGTGAGGCCGTTTGAGGTTTGTGCTGGCCTCTGATTGATCAAGCTTCGGGGGCTGGCTCGGCGCGGGTGGTCTTTTCTTCTGGAAAAAACAACTCGCTTCGCTCAGACATTTTTTTCCGGCAGAAAAGACCACCCGCACCAAGCCGGCTTGGTTAGGGCATTTGTATCGTTTTCGTACCCTTCGGCGGGTAGTACTTCATTTTTATTTTGAGGCAATTTTTATGTCAGATGCGCTTATTGTTTCTACTGCACGTACCGGTCTTGGAAAATCCTACCGGGGCGCTTTGAACGCCACGCACAGCGTGGATCTTGCCGGGCATGTTATTAAACACGCGGTTGCTCGTGCGGGTATTGATCCGGCGATTGTTGAAGATGTGATTCTTGGGGCAACGTTCCACGAGGGCGCTCAGGGCAAGAACATGGCTCGTTTGGCGGCCATTCGTGCGGGTTTGCCGGTGACCACCGCCGGGCTGTCGATCAACCGTTTTTGCAGTTCGGGTTTGCAGTCGATCGCTATCGCGGCGCAGCGGGTGGTTTCCGAGAAGGTGTCGGCGATGGTGGCCGGTGGCGTTGAGTCTATTTCTCTGGTTCAGAACGATAAGCTCAACAGTTTTCATGCGACCAATGAGTGGTTGATGAAGAACAAGCCTGAGTTGTACATGTCGATGATTGAAACGGCGGATATCGTCGCCCAACGCTATAACGTGAGCCGTGAGTCTCAGGACGAATACGCTCTGATCTCTCAGCAGCGCACTGCGGCCGCGCAGGAAGCGGGCAGGTTTGATGATGAGATTGTGCCTTTTGACGCGACCATGCTGGTGAAGGACAAGGAAACGGGTGAAGTCAGCAAGAAAGACGTCACTCTCACACGTGATGAGTGCAATCGTCCGAACACGACGCTTGAGGGTTTGCAGAGCCTGAACGCAGTGCGCGGTGAGGGCAATTTTGTCACGGCGGGTAATGCCAGTCAGTTGTCTGACGGTGCGTCTGTTTGCACGGTGATGAACAGCACCTATGCCGAGAAGCACAACATTGAGCCCATGGGCATTTTCCGTGGTTTTGCTGTAGCTGGCTGTGAGCCGGATGAGATGGGTATTGGCCCGGTGTTTGCCATTCCGCGCCTGTTGGAGCGCAATGGTCTGACCATGGATGACATTGATCTGTGGGAACTGAACGAAGCCTTTGCCTCGCAAGTGGTTTACTGCCGTGATCGCCTGGGCATTCCCATGGAAAAACTCAACGTAAACGGCGGCTCCATTTCTATCGGTCACCCTTACGGCGTAACCGGTTCCCGCCTTGCAGGTCATGCCCTGATTGAAGGTAAACGCCGCGGCGCCAAGTACGTTGTCGTCACCATGTGCATTGGCGGAGGCCAAGGCGCAGCCGGACTGTTTGAAGTTGTATAACCTGTGAAAACGATTAGCGGCAGGAAAGGTAGAACGAACTGAGGCGTCCAATCGGCCACGGGGTGGGGAGCCTTTTCTGCCGGAAAAAAATGTCTGAGCGCAGCGAGTTGTTTTTTCCAGAAGAAAAGGCTCCGCATCCCGGGGCCAGCCCCCTGTCTCAAACTAAGCCGATCCATGACAAACAAAAACGGGAAACACCGACAATGGACAGAAAAGCCAAAGCCGTAGTCTGCCGCGAATGGGGCCAACCCGTTCAGGTAGAGACCATCACCGTTGAAGGCCCCAAACGCGGTGAAATTACCCTCAAAATTGCCGCCTGCGGCGTATGCCACAGCGACCTCTCCGCCACCACTGGAAAAATCCCGTACCCGCCACCTTTGGTGCTCGGCCACGAAGCAGCCGGTGTGGTTATTGAAGTAGGCGAGGGCGTAACCGAATTCCAGGAAGGCGACCATGTAGTCAGCTCCTTCATCTCCATGTGTGGCAAGTGCCGCCAGTGCGTGCGTGGCCGCCCCGTGCTGTGCGAGAACGCGCGCAAGGCCATGTTTACGCTGCCCGATGGCACCGTGAGAACCAAAGATTCCAACGGCGCGCCCCTTAACGTATTCGGAGCCTGCGGTGTGATGGCGGAATACGCCACCATGCACGTGGATAACTGCGTAAAAGTCGACAAATCCGTGCCCATGCAGAATGCGGCGCTTGTGGGTTGTGCGGTAATGACCGGCGTCGGCGCCGTCTTCAATACCGCACAGCTGGAGCCGGGCTCCCGGGCGGCAGTCTTCGGGATTGGTGGGGTTGGTCTCAACGCAATCCAGGGCTGCGCGACGGCTGGTGCAGAGATGATCGTGGCCGTAGACAGCAATCCCGGGAAGCTGGAAATGGCGAAAGAGTTTGGTGCAACCCATACCATCAATATCAACGACGTAGAGGATGCAGCCAAGGCCGTTAAAAAGCTGACCGGCGGCGTGGACTACGCCTTTGAATGCGTTGGCGCAGGCGCTGTTATAGAGCAGGCCTATAAAAGTCTTGGCCGTGGCGGCACAGCCATTGTTGTAGGCGTCTCTGATCCGAAAGACAAAACCTCAATAACCACACTGACTTTGCCAGCAGACGAACGCACTTTGAAAGGAAGCTGGTTGGGTTCGGCCCGCCCGCAATATGATTTCCCGCGCATCATCGGGCTGTACAAAGCCGGAAAGCTGAAGCTGGATGAACTGATTACACGCACCTACCCCATTGAAGAAGCTGCCCAGGCTTTTGATGACATGGTGGCGGGCAAGAATGCCCGCGGCGTGATTGTGATGGAGCCCTGATATGAAAACGAGAATTACCGAGATGTTTGGCATCCGCCACCCGATCATTCAAGGGGGCATGCACCATGTTGGCTATGCCGAACTGGCATCCGCCGTCTCCAATGCTGGCGGTTTGGGTATCATTACCGGCCTCACCCAGCCCACGCCTGAGGATCTTGCGCGGGAGATTGCTCGCTGCCATAAGATGACCGACAAACCTTTTGGCGTGAACCTCACCTTCCTGCCTTCGTTCAATGCACCGCCTTATCCCGAGTATATTGATGCGATTGTTGAAGGTGGAGTAAAGGCCGTTGAAACGGCGGGCCGCAGCCCGGAAAAGTATATGCCTCAGCTCAAGGCTGCGGGCATCAAGGTGATTCACAAATGCACCTCTGTACGCCACGCCCTGAAAGCGGAAAGGATTGGTTGTGATGCGGTCAGTGTTGATGGCTTCGAGTGTGGTGGTCACCCGGGTGAAGACGACATACCAAACTTCATCCTGCTCCCTCGGGCGGCTGAAGAGTTGAAGATTCCGTTTGTTGCCTCTGGCGGCATGGCTGATGGCCGCAGCCTGGTGGCCGCCATGGCCCTGGGTGCTGAAGGCATGAACATGGGCACCCGCTTCCTGGCTACCAAAGATGCCCCCATTCATGACCACGTCAAGCAGGCGATCGTGGAGGCGGATGAGCTACAGACTCGTTTGATCATGCGCAACCTGCGAAACACGGAGCGTGTTCTGAAGAACGCGGCGGTTGACGAAATTATTCGTATCGAAAAAGAGAAGGGCGAATCACAAACCATCGATGATATTCGCCATCTGGTCACCGGAGCCAAGGGCCGTCTTGTGCTGCAGGAAGGCAAAATGGACGAAGCCGCCTGGAGCTGCGGCATGGTGGCGGGGCTGATTCATGATATCCCCACCTGCGATGAGCTGATCCAGCGCATCATGGCGGAGGCCGAGTCGATTGTGCTCCAGCGCCTGACGGGTTTTCTGGATTAGCCACAAACCATACAAAAAGCCAGCAGACGCTGGCTTTTTGTACCGGAGATTGTGTCAGGCTTTCTGACGACGGCGCGCGGCACCCAGTCCGGCAAGACCAAGGCCCAGCAGAGCCAGCGTACCCGGCTCGGGAACGGCGACTACGGAAACGTTATCGAGCACGATGCCAATATTGTCTCTGCCGCTGTGGTTAAAGCTAATGAAACCGTTGATATTCGCTGCGACCGTAAAGGTGCGGATAACGGTCTGCCATGGATCGTTGGCAGACAACGTGAAGCTTTCATTAACCAGACCGGCCAGAGTAACGATCATGGAATCGTCAGCACTGCCACGCTGGTTGCCAGAGATATCAAACATCAATGAATAAATGCCGGCAGACAGGGCAATAGAGCTGCTGTTCAGGGTTCCTGCGCTCCTTGTTGATCCGTCCAGATCAACGCACTTGCCGGTTCCGCCTACGCAGTCGATGCTGTAGTCACCACTATCAATCAGGTCAACCGTGCCCGTAGCAACGGTCCAGTTAGCGAAGCTATTGTAGTTGAGGGTAGACGTTCCAGCGCTACCTTCAGCGTCGAAGTTGTCCTGGAAAATGACGCCAGCCTGGGCTCCGGTGCTGATTGCAGCGGCGAGGGCGAATGAACTCAACATTTTCAGTTTCATGAAATGACTTCCTGTGACAGTTTTCGATGTACTCGTTAATTAACATAGGCAATCGTCGCGCCATTATCTCAACTCATTGTTTTTGCTTGTCGTTTATTTTCTTTGATTTTAAGAATGTAATTTTTTCCGACATATCCGGGAAACCCCTTGCTCACAGACACAGACCAATCCCTCTCACGGCCGTTTTATCGTTATCCAGCCCTGATCCATGGCCCGTGGGGCGCCAATTAGTCATTTCATGAGTCAATTCACCGTCACTCGGGCCTTATACTCAACCACGTCGGTCATCTTCAGTCGCTATGACTCCAATCCAAAACAGCCCCATACACGGCGGTTTGCGGGAGAAACTCTTGTTCCAGTCTTCCGCGTGGCAAATTCAGTATGTGGTTGAAAAGCTGCATTTCAGCTGATGTAAGTCCAGTCTCGGGTATTTGCTCGGATCGCTGTGGTTCCGGAATCGCTCTTCCATCCGAAAAAGCCTCAAAAGTCTTTTGGTTCATTAACAAGGGCTGTACGTCAGCCAGATATTGCCTTGCCCGAGCCAGCATTGCTAAACCCCAGGTGTCGATGTCTCCCCAGTAAGCAACCCTTTTTTCCTTCAGCCAGGCAGCTTGCATCCAGGTTAAATTCAAACCCGCACCCAGTATGGCTGTGGTGTTCTCAAGATCCGGTAGTTGATGCAGGCAACGCTCGTTTTCAACGATCAGAACAGCGGTTCCGGGCAGGGCTTTATACCTCAGCTCTTGTGCCCTGACCCTGAGTTGTGAAAAGGGAAGCAAGCTACCATCAAGATCGGCAACCAACAGCCAATGGTTCCCCTCATCTTCGGCTCCAAGGAAGGCTTCCAGGCCTTGCTCGCTGGCCTGGCCATCAAAGAGGATATCCAGCATCTGAATGATTAACTGGCGGTTGCGCTCAAAAAATTTGCTATCGATCCCGGCCATGGACAAAGCCCGCAGAGGCCGACCCTCGGCGCAGCCCGGAGCCAGACATGTGGCCAGTCTGGCAGATTGAATCACTTGGGTTTCTGGACGGTCGAACACCAGGCGGCGTTTGCGAATCACCATGCGATGAAAGCGCTTGTCGATTGCCGATACCAAGCGATTCAGAGACTGATACTCGCTGCGCACCTCGGCGTTATTCGCTGCCGCAACCCACTCGCTGGGTGAGTGCAAAACCCAGCTGGCAGGGACTTCGACCTCTTCACTTGCACTGCGAAAGCGCTGGGGCTGCCACACCACTTTCCCCACGGTCACGCTGCGCCAACGTTGCAGATGTTGCCGTACCTTGTTGAGGTCTTCTGCGATTCCCCGCCCGGTCGGCTTGCCAATCGAAATCCGAAGTGGCCAGCTATCCGCGCTGAACAGGCGTTGCTCGCGCAGGTCGGCGTTTTGCCATTGCCGGGCAAGCTTTGTGCCCAACTCAGCTGGGGATTTCATCGGGCTTCCGGGTCATCTTTTCTGCCACGCTCTCTAACTCTTCCCAGCTTAGCGAGGTGAGGGTTGCTTGCATGTCTTTGCGGTGCACCAATATGGCTGAGCGGGTGTGGGCTCTCAGCAGTCGCATTTCTTTGTTGGGTGTGACAAACAGTGGGTGTAGGCCAAATTCGTTGAGTGCCGAGATGATCCGGCCAGCCACGGCGTGCGAGCTTTTTGAGAAGGCTTCATCCAGAACGATGGTGCCAAATAAAGGGAGGGTGGCACCGTCCGGGCATAAGGCGTAACTCAATGACGCGGTCAGAATGTAACTGGCGATGATTTCTTTCTCGCCACCGCTACCACCTTGAGAGCCGGTTCGGGTCTCGATAACCGTTGCGGTCTCGCGATCCAGCACCGAAACGGCAAACTGCAGACGGTAACGTGGATCCAGCAGGGCGCGGGCACCGACGGTTCGCTTGTTGTCGCTGGCATCCCGGAGTAACCCGACCATGTTTTCCAGGGCCAGAAAATGGCTCTCTCCCTGGTCATCTTTCAGCGCATTGGCCCGTAACTGGCGCTGGGCTTTTTCCAGGGTGCGCAGCGATTCATGGGTGACGCGCCTGGGTTCAAGTTTCAGGTAACGGCCAGGCTGAAAATCCACCCGCCTTAAGGTTTCATTGAGATCCGCAATGCGTTCTTCAATAACGGCCACTTCGTTCTGTATGTGGGTAAGCAGCTGGGTGACGCCCTGGTCAGACGATTGGTTCAGGTAGCTGAGAAACCGTTCCAGCTTTTCCGGTAAGGCTTCCCCTCTGAGAACCCTCAGTCTCTCCAGATACTCCGGTATGTCCCGGATCTCACTGCCTGTCTCCGAGAGGGCGCCAGTGTCGATTATTTTGGCCTTTTCCATTAATTGCGTAAGACTCAGTTCATATCCCTGTACCCGTTTGTTGAGGGTTTTGATCTGTTGATCCAGGCGCGAGCGTTCAGTGCGCTCCAGTTGCTCCAGCTTTTCACACTGGTCTGGCTCGGGCATGCTGAAGTGTTTGTCTGCCAGGGTTTGTTCGCTATCCGTCAGCCCCTCGCCGATGCGCTCCAGCGTCTCCGAGCAATGGGTGATCGCCGTAGTGCGCCTCTCCTCAAGAATGCCGCACCGGGTGCGCTCATCGGAAAGGTCCTGCTGCGTTTTTTCGAGTCTGTTATTGATCTGTTCGTATTCCCGACGCGCCTTTTCAACATCCGAGTCCGGGGCCGTCAGCATGTCGAGACGCTGGCACAATTCTTTTAGCTCGGATTCCGCACTTGGCAAGTCAATGTCGTTGAAACGGATACCAGAGAGTCTGGCGTTCAGCTCAAGTTTGATTTGGGTATCGCGCAAAGCGTTTTGTGCGGTGGTCAGGACTTGGCAGGCCTGGAGCGCATTGTGCCTGCTCTCGATGAACTCCTGATTGAGAGCTGACAGTCGATCCCGGTTGTCGAAACCGGTCATCCACCCCTTGTTCAACGACTGATTATCCCGCTTTTCGAAAAAGCCACGCTTGCCGGACATCAACCCTTGTACGGTCATGCCATGGGGCGTTTCGCGCAGGTCTTCCGGGGACGGCACACAGTGGCGGTCAATGCCGGCCAGCAATTGCTTCAACGCTTCGCGATGCGAGTGTTCTTTGAAGTTCAGTTTGCGGGTAAAGCCATCCTCCATAAATTGCGCCGGTGCCTGCGGTGTATGTGCTTCCAGCAAGCGCACGTGAAGGCGGTTGTCGCGCTGGTTTATCCAGTTCAGTGCTGTTTTCATGGCGGCGGGCGGCACCAGCAGCCGTAGCCGGTGGCCCCCGACGGCACGTTCTATGGCACCGCGCCAGGCGTTTTGCTCGGGCCTCACTTCCACCAGTTCGGCTACGAAGGGCAGGCTTTGTTCCGGAAGGTTCAGGGCCGTCGCCAACTCACTGCGAAACTCCTGAAAACGACCGTCGATGTTGGAACCCGGGCGGGCCTTGATGCGCTGAATTTCGTTTTCGAGCTCGGTGATGCTGTCTGTGTATTTGCTGTGCCTGATCCCGAGCTCCAGAACCTGCTTATCCTGATCTTCTTGTAGTGCAGTCAGTGTTTTTTTCTGTTCTTCGCACGCCTGCTGGTTGGCTGCCAATGCCTCGGACGTCAGAGTTTCTTTCAGCCCCAGCTTTTTTACCAGCGTGAGATAATCTCCGGCGTAGCGCTCGCGTTCCTGTACCCATCGCTTCTGCAGAACTATTTGATCTTTCAACTGCTCAATGCTTGCACCGCCGGCTTTCAGGTATATGTCCTTGAGTGTATCCGCCTGGCTTTTAAGTGCGGAGACCGTGCCCTCAAGTGACGTTATTGCAGCGCCGCTGGTAGCAATCCGGCTCTTTAACTCGTTGGTTTTGCCCGTCCAGAGTTGGTGCCCGGCCTGGGCAAACCAGACGGGTAGTATCTCAAGCAGTGTTTGCTGTTTGTTCAGTGTTTCGTGGGCAGCCTGGTGGCTCTTGTAGGTTTCTGCAATGGGCGTCAGTGACTGGTACTGGCGCCGGGCTGTTTCCAGCTCAGCGTGGATGGCTGCCAGGTCATCAAACTCACTGGCTACCTCGCCGGCACGTTCAAACGCGGAGCGGTCATCCAGTACCAGTTCCCGGAAAATCTCGTCGATGCTGTTGAGCTGTTTGAGCCCGGCTGCGCGGTTCAGCAGTGTGAAGGCGTTTTCGCCCACTTCAAAGAAGCGCCGGATCTGAGCCAGATAGGACTTTTTGCTATCGTGAATCTGAATTCCGCTGGTGTCTCTGCAATGCTGCTTGAGTTCCCGTGCCCCGCCTTCGTGGTGGATAGCCAGCCAATCGTCCAGCCCCTGGTCATCTCGCTCTGAAAATAGCCAAAGCCGCTTCAGATCACTGGCTGCAGAGCTGCTGCCGTCAACCCAGAACAGGGCCCCGATCCGGACGGCTTTTTCGCCATTATGAAAACGGGCGGCGACGGCGGTAAGGGTTTTGCCGGGGCGCGCAATGTGGCTGTTGTCCCCCGAATTGTTACCCGCTCCGGAAGCACCGCGGATATAGGATATCAAGTCCCGGTCGCTTTCATGCCCACCCGTGGATGCAAGGTTGTAGCGCGGCTGCTGGGTAAGTAGGGTCATCAATGCATCCACCAGGGTGGTTTTGCCGCTCCCTGTGGGGCCTATGATGGCAGTGCCTTTGGGGTCGATGTCCGCGCAGTGGCGACCGCCAAACGGGCCCCAGTTGTAAAGATCCAGATGCGTCAGGATGAATGCGGAAGAGGGCATGACCTCAGTGGCGAACAAGTCATTCTGCGGCAATGTCATGGGGTTTCCGCTCCAGCGTCAGAAGTCTGGCCTGCGAGTTTGCGGAAGTGGTGCAAGAGATTTTGCAGGTTTTCCGGATTGGCAAGATGGGTGATGATGGGCCGGATAATCACCTGCTCGTTGGCGTCGATTTCCGAGACGATGCCATGGTTTTTCAGGTTATCCAGCAGGTTGCGCAAGCGCTTCTGCTCGCGCGCATCGCTGCCGGTGTCGCCAAGGTACAATTGTATCTGGGGTAACAATTCATCCAGCTCGATCACCGCATCGCCGGCTCCGACGCCCGCCTCCTGCTCGTGGGCGATGAAATGCTGGCGCAGGATCGCAATGAGCAGTGATTGTTCCATTGTCAGGCGCTGGCGGCGCATCAGCGGATGAGACCATTCGTCGTCTTCTTCAGAGAAAAGCTGGTCTGATACCACCAGAAACGCCAGGCCGCGGATGTCATCGACCTTCAGACGCAGATCCAGAGGTTCAAGAATGCTATTGAGGGCAGCGGTCTGGTTAATGGCAACCTGATAGAGGTTGGGCTTACGATCCGCTTCAAGTAACCCGTATTTGAGCAGTTCCTGAGCGGTGGCCTTCAGATTTTTGGACGTATATTGGCCTGTCACTCCCGTGCTGGTCGATTCAACTGGAGCATCCTGGTTGTGTTCGTCAGGGGCGGGCTCTTCTGTTTTGGCAGTAAGTTGGTCAAAAATATCGGGCATGGTGTTATAGCTCCCAATCGATGGACTGCACGACATCCTGTGTCAGAGCCAGCTTCGGCATGTAAAAACGTAACTTTTTGCCGCTACTGTCCTTTATGTCGACGGTTTCCTGTTCTTCAGAAATGGGCACTTCCGCCTCCCGTGCCATGCTTAACCAGAGTGCGAGGGTTTCCAGATCATGGGTCGGGGGTAGGTGACTGGCCAGATCGGCAATGCTCATAGGCTTACCGGTGACCTTGAGCAATTCCAGGGTTTCCTGAAAAAGCGCTTCCCGATCGAGGCCGTCGAAAGCGCGCCAGAAATCATCCTCTATGTCGTCCAGATTCATGTTCTGTTCTGTCAGCTCCAGGCCCGCCGCTTCATCTTCCGTGGCGGCTTTGAATCTTAGCCTTTCGACCAGTGGCAAGCTGGAGGTGGCCACCGCCACAGGAGGCAGAGGCGTTTCGTTTTTGCGGATGGTGTGGCTGGACCAGTCAATCTGAAGCGCTGCGTTGAGAATGCCGTTCAGCAGCTCGCCAACCCGGTGATTTTCCGCCGCCAGCCCCGTTTTCAGGAAGCCCTTGACGTCACGTTCGCTGCGGGCGCGGGCTTTGATAACGGTGGCAGACTCCTGCACCAGGCGAATCACCAGCCAGCGCAGATCATCATGTTGTTGCCGGCTCAGGGCGTTATGTGCCGCGGGGTGCTGGAGAATCTTGCGCAATCGCAGCTTCATGCTGTCCAGCTCGGTCGAGCGGCTGAGTTGCTCATGAAAACCGTGGAAAACTTTGCCTTCGGCGGTTTCCAACAAGTTGTCATGCCCGTCCAGAAGGCGGTCCACAATGTCTCCGCGATGGTGCTGTTCGCTCACAATGGATTGGCGCAGGCGGCGGTCAGCGTCTCGGTAGGAATCCTCAACCCGCCGGAAATCCGCTCGCAGGCTGGTGGCAAGGTTAAACACTTCGCGGATGCCCTCGGCCGCTTCCGATCCTTCCAATACCCTGAACCGGCCAGCCTCGACCTCGGCCAATTCGTGCTCAAGGTTCTTTATTTTTCGTCGAATATGATCGGCACGACTTTGCGCATCAGGATTGAGACGGGTTTCGAGGTTTTCGATTTCCCGTTGCACGGTCGCCAGCCGAGACGCAGTGGATGTCATGATCCGGTCATCCAGACCTTCGACAAAATTGAGTGCCTTTTGCAGCGCATCGGTCGCAATCAGCTTGCCTTCGCGTTCAACGATCAAACCGCGGCGAATCCAGGATCGCAATTCCCGACGAGCATCGCCCGCCGGGTCATCGGTTTTCAGGTCAAATTCTTCATTATTGGCGTGCTGAATAAGGATGGCTGTCAATGCTTGTTGCGCGTCTTCGAACAGAACGTCGTCATGGTTTTCCTCAAGCAGAGACTGAAGACAGCTCAGAACAAGCGGGCCTCTGGTGGCAGATAGCAACTTCCAGGCCGGGTGCTGGTGCCGGAACACCATGTAGGCCTGGGTTCTGGAGTGCGGGTCTTCATCCATGCGTGTAGCCCCATAACGCGTGAGTGTTTCGGAGAATACTACCACCCAACCCCACTTATCTCATCTGGCCGGGTTGTCTTCCGGATAAAGATAGAGGCAATCATCCTTTCAGGGGCGTGTGACCCAGGGTGGTAACAAATACCGTACGATTAATGAAAAGAGTATCACCGCTGATCCTGGAGACTTGTTCAGAGCTTCCTTAGAGCTCTATCTCTGTCGGCCGATTAATAAGGGATGATGGATCCATAGCATAGAGCCAGCCGTATATGTTATCTCAGAAACTGGTGAAAAATTATGAGTTCCAGTAAATGCCTATTGATAACGCTTTCTTTGCTCGTTACTGCAGTTCTTACGCAAGCGGCGGAGCAGAAGGAACTGATATTTCTTAATTGGTCGGATTACATGGATCCGGAGATTCTGGAGGAGTTCGAGCAACGCACCGGCATTACGGTGAAACAGACCTACTTCGAGTCTGACGCCCACCGGGATGAACTTCTGATCGAAACGGGGGGGCGGGGCTTCGATGTAGCGCTTATCGATGGCACCTCGATTCGGATTCTGGCAAAACGCGGCTGGCTCGAGCCTATTGATGAAACGGATATTCCCAACCTGAAGCATATTAATCCGCGTTGGCGCGCGATTCACGAGGAAGCCGAGGTGTATAGCGTGCCCTATTTCTGGGGTACGCTGGGCATAGCCTATCGCCAGGACCTGGTGCCTTTCCCTGTTTCAAGCTGGATGGATCTGTTGCGGCCAGCTGAGGTGCTACAGGGCAGGGTGGCGATGATCGGCAGTAGCAGAGCCCTGATTGGTGTGGCGCTGAAGGCGTTGGGTTACTCGCTCAACAGCACCGATGCGCAAGAACTCAAGGAAGCTGAGGCGCTACTACAGGCGCAAGCACCCGCGGTCAAGACTTACAAATACGTTTCCCTGGATGAAAATTCCGCTTTGGTGAACGGCCAGGTCGCCATGAGCATGATGTATAACGGCGATGCCATGATGGTGCAGGAGCAACACGACAAGATTGCCTTCGTGCTTCCCGATGAAGGCGGCAGTATCTGGGTCGACTATCTAAGTATTCTCAGTGCCTCAACAGAAAAGGCTGCAGCTAAACAGTTCATCGATTTTCTCAACGAGCCGGAGGTCGCTGCGCGGCTGGCGCAGTTTGTCTATTATGCCACGCCTAATCTGGCCGCCGAGGCATTGCTGTCGACCGAGTTCAAGAGCGATCCGGTTATCTACGCGAGCGAAGAGGCGTTAAAAAAGTCGGAAACCTATCACCGTCTGCCCGCTAGGGGCCAAAAAAGCCGTGCAGCGATTTTTTCGCGCTTAGTCAACTGAGCCCAAAATACGCCTATGCGCCTTCATGCCAAGATTTTATTAGTTGTCGTACCCTTAGCGGTGATTCCGCTATTGATTTTGGGGTGGTTTGCCCATGACCAGATGCACTCGACGGCGGTAGAACGCAGCTCGAGCCAGATAACGACGCTGATGGATCAAATGGCGTATAACTTTCAGAGGCATCGGGACGTTGCTGAAGCTAACGTCGAGCTGTTTGCCGATTCTTCGTTGATGCGTACGTATGCGCTGACGCAAGACGAGGATGAACGGTATGTGTTGATGCTGCCTTCCCTGATGAAGTTGTTCTCCAGCTATCTGCGCGCCTATCCCGATTACTCTGAAATCCGCTACCTGCTACCGGATGGCTACGAGGATGCTCGTACCACTTTGATGCGGGTACCAAATGTCACTGAAGAGGAAGGCGATACACTATTCTTTCAGGAACTCCGCCGGTTTGACGGCGAGACATTCGTTCAGGTTTCCACGCCACCCGATAGCAGTGCGATCTCGTTGCAGGTCGCGCGGCCCATTCGACTGATCGACCTGACCACTCAGGATCCGCTCAACAGCAAGCCGACGCTGCGCGGGTACCTGGTGGTCACCATGGCGCTGGATTTCATGGCAGAGCAGATTGCCACTGGCCGGATTGGCAAAAACGGTTATACGCTTATCGTCAATGAAGCCGGCAGGGTTCTAATCCATCAGGATCCCTCCCGGTTGGGCCAGCAACTACCGGCGTCGCTGTTGAATAAGGTCTTGGAGGCGGGAGAAAGTAAGCAGCTTGTGCCGGCATCCTATCAGGAGGCAGATAGTCTTTTGGCGACCCGGCGCCTGCACGAAGGCCTGCTGTTGATCGGTGTGCTGCCGGAGTGGGAGCTGCTTGAAGAAAGCCAGCGACTGGGGAATATTGTCGCCTGGGTCATACTCGGCACTGTGGTGCTGATGATAATCGTGCTGTTGATTGCCATGAATTTTCTTATGGTTTACCCATTGAGACAGTTGATGGTGGCGGTTCGCGAGATCGGTGATGGAAACCTGGCACCAAAGATCGCGTTATCAACCAAAGACGAGTTGGGCCAGCTTGCGATGAGTTTTCAGGGGATGGCAGGCAGCCTGGAAAAATCACGCATCAAGATCGAGCGTCTGGCATACCACGACAGTCTGACCGGCTTGCCAAATCGATTCCAGGCCCATGAAAATCTGCACCACATGATCTCTCTCGCCCGCCGGGATAATGGCAAGATGGCGGTACTGTTTCTCGACCTGGATAACTTCAAACGGGTCAACGACACCCTGGGTCATCAGGTGGGCGATCAACTACTCAAGGAAATGGCAGCCCGTCTCACTTCAGTCCGGCGGGAGGAAGATGTCATCCATCGCGAAATCCCTCAAAATACGTCAGATGTTCTCGCTCGCCTGGGTGGCGACGAGTTCGTTGTTCTGTTATCCAGAATCAACAGTTCTAAGGACGCGGCCAGAGTTTCCTCACGTATTCTCGATATCATGAAGCTACCGTTCCATTTCGGTGATAAGGAGATATACAGCAGCTGCAGCATTGGTATTTCACTGTTCCCCGATGACGGTACTAAGGTGGATGATCTGATAAAGTGTGCCGATGCCGCCATGTATCAGGCAAAAGAGCAGGGGCGTAATAATTTCCAGTTTTATTCCGCTTCCTACAATCTTGCCGTGTTCGAACAGATCTCACTCGACAGCAGGTTGAGACATGCGTTAAGCAATAACGAGTTAGAGCTTTATTATCAGCCGCTGGTGCAGGCCAGGACAGGTAAGATCGTTGGGCTGGAGGCTCTGCTGCGCTGGAATGACCCACTTGAGGGGATTATTCCCCCGGACCGGTTTATTCCCATCGCCGAGGACAGCGGGTTGATTCTGCCGATTGGCGAATGGGTTCTGCGTGAGGCCGGGCGTCAATTGGGTGTCTGGCAGGCTGCGGGATTCACCGATGCTTTTGTTTCCGTCAATATCTCCGCCATACAGCTACAACGCCAGGATCTTGTTACTATTGTCGATCAGGTACTGAAGGATAACGGGCTTCACCCCCGGCAGCTGGAGCTGGAAATTACCGAAACCGCTCTTATGAAAATCAGGCCAGAGGTGATCGACGATCTGGACAGGATGCGTAAAAAAGGCGTAACGATTTCTCTGGATGATTTTGGTACCGGTTACTCATCCTTGAGTCTTCTGCAGGAATTGCCCATAGACAAGCTCAAGATCGATAAAGGCTTCGTGCGGGATATGCTTGTTGATCCCAAGGATGCCGCCATCGTATCGGCCATTCTGTTTATCGCCAAAAGCCTGGGGCTGCGCTCAACCGCCGAGGGCGTCGAAACTCCGGAGCAGGCAGCTCGTCTTACGGGTGAAGGCTGTGATCAGCTGCAGGGTTATCTGCTCTGCCGGCCGTTGCCGGTGGCTGAGATGACCCGGTTTTTGAAGAATCGGCAACTCACTGCGACTCTCAAGCTAATATAGAGGTTGCATCGATATCCGTTTTTGGCGGGATGAGGGAGGTGCTAACGCATATGTCTGACAAAGAACTCCGTACCAAATCCGATAAACAGTCCATCGACCAGTTTATCCAACAGGTTCGCAAGCTGCCTCAGCAAGGTGGGGGGCGAGGTGGCGAGCAGAGCAGGCTGATCTTTGCCCTGGATGCCACCGCCAGCCGGGATGCTACCTGGGATCAGGCTTGCCACTTGCAGAGTGAGCTTTTTCTGGCAACCAGGGATCTTGGCGGCCTGGCGATTCAGCTTTGTTATTACCGCGGTTTCAGGGAGTTCAAGGCCACGGGTTTTGTCACCGAGACCGGCCAGTTGCTTAGCCTGATGAATGGCGTTACCTGTCTGGGCGGGCGTACCCAGATTAGCAGGGTACTGGCGCACGCCAGAGAAGAAACCCGGGCAAAGGCCGTCAAGGCTGTGGTGTTTATCGGGGATTGCTGTGAGGAGCCGGTGGACGAACTCTGTCATGTTGCCGGCGAGCTGGGCATGTTGAAAACCCCAGTGTTCATGTTCCACGAGGGCACCGACGCACATGCCAAAGCCGTGTTCCAACAGGTGAGCAAGTTGTCGGGAGGTGCCTATGCGCCCTTTGATCGCAACAGCCCTCAGGTGCTGAAGGATCTTATGGCCGCTGTTGCGGTCTATGCTTCCGGGGGAGCCAAGGCTTTGCAGGATTATTCCAGCCGTAGCTCCGCAGAGGTTAAGCGTTTGACTCAGCAGATCAGATAGCGCTTGTTTCAATCAACCGGTGGGCCAATTGGCCCGGAGTATCCGTGTGCCACTAACGCTTCTGGTTATCGTCGTAACGGTTGTTGCGTGGGTTTGGCTGCGCAGCCAGCCGCCCAGCCAACGAAAACCGGCTATTATAAAGCTGGCGTTGGTTGCCAGCGTTCTGATATTGGCTCTTTTGGCTGTTACCGGTCGTTTGAACATCCTGTTTGCCTTGCTGGTTTTCCTGTTTCCACTGTTGCGCCGGGTGCTGCCATCTTTGTTGATGGGTCGGGTGGCGGGCCTGGGAATGGGTGGAGCTAAGGCCAAACCGGGCAGCCAGTCTCATGTTGCCAGCGAGATCCTCGACATGACTCTGGACCATGACTCCGGAACCATGAGCGGTGGGATATTGAAAGGCCCCATGGCCGGGCGGTCGCTGGCGGATCTGGGCGAGAATGAATTCATCGAATTATTGCAGTATTGCCGGCACCATGACGAGGACTCTGTCCGGCTTCTGGAAACCTATCTGGACCGTCGCTTCGGGGATTCCTGGCGTGCTGACGACCCGGCGGGTGATGACAGCGCAGGAAACCGTGAGGGTGAAAATTCTGGTAGCGGCGACCATCTCACCGACAGCGAAGCCCTGGATATCCTGGGGCTGGAGGCGGGTGCCAGTCGGGATGAAATCATCCAGGCCCACCGCCGGGTGATGCAAAAAATACACCCGGACCATGGTGGCAGTAACTATCTCGCTGCCCGTGTGAACGAAGCCAAAGAGCGACTGCTAAGCTGAGAGGCATAATGGAACCTACTGGATCGCTAAAGGACAATTAAATGAGAGACGGGGACGCCGGTCCGAATACCTCCGCCAAAAAGAAGGCCGAGGAACCTACGGAAGAACAAGAGACTCGCGCCAAGGTTCGGGACCGAGAATCCCGCGAGCAGACGCCCACGTCGGCCGAAAAGTCACTGACTCCGAAAGAGCGCGATACCGTGTCCGAGCATGGCAATCTGTCGCCGCTGACTGTTTACTCTATCATCCTGCGTGAGGGCGAAGACGAGCTTCGACGCCCGAACATCTCACTCTGGTGGTCGGGTGTGGCGGCCGGAGTCGGGATTTCGACCTCAGTCCTTGTTGAAGGCATTATTCGCTCCAATCTTGGCTCGGATCACCCGTACCTGACGTTAATTGAGAGCCTCGGCTACTCATTCGGATTTGTTCTGGTCATCCTGTGCCGGCTTCAACTGTTTACTGAAAACACGATCACGGTTGTGCTGCCGGTTCTTGCTGACCCGACACGCAACCGGTTCTATTGCGCCGCGCGCCTTTGGGGAATAGTGCTCGCGGCCAATTTGTGTGGCACGTTTCTTACTGCCGCCATCGGCGTTCATGGGGGCATCCTTCCCGCCGAAACCCTCGCGGCAATTATGGAGATATCGCACCATTTAGCGAAGCTGACTCCGGCCGAGACATTTTTACGTGGTATACCATCAGGGTTTTTTATAGCGGCATTAGTGTGGATGCTGCCTTCGGCGAAGAGATCTGAAGTGCTGGTTATCATCATGTTCACCTGGTTGATCGCAGCGGGTGATTTTACCCATGTTATTGCCGGGTCAAATGAGATTTTTATCCTGGTGCTCAGTGGGGAAATGAATATGGTTAACGCGTTGATCTACCATATTTCCCCTGTACTCCTCGGCAACATTCTCGGTGGCACAGGGTTGTTCGCGATGCTGGCCTATGGTCAGGTTCATGAAGAAATGTGACGCGGAATGCGTGGAAGAAGTGTGGCTTTTCTCATAGGGCTTATAGAGAGACGCCTCGATTCTATTTCGCTGAGCTGGCTTCCACCCGCGTCAGAAATTCCCCGATGTGCTCGAACGCCTCTTCCGCCTCTGGCAACAGGGGTGTAAACAGATGCCACACATGAACCATGTCGGGCCAGGTTTTTATTTCCGCCGGTGAGCCAGCCGCCTGCGCTTTTGCAACATATCGTTGGGCGTTTTCCAGCAGTAGCTCCGATTCACTGACGTGAATGAGGGTTGGCGGGAGATTATGGAGATCGCCACGCAGGGGTGATGCCATCGGGTTGGTAGGTAATACCCGGAAACCCAAAACCGTGCCCCACCACAGAAGCGGAAGAGGTATCTGAGCCAGTTTCTCAACGGTTGGCCCCAGCATGGCATCGGTTTTCAGGTTGGCTCGTTTGCCCAGCGACGTGAGCATGAGCTCGGTAGACGGCGACAGCGCAACCGCAGCGTCCGGTGGTTGCAGCCCCTGGTCTCGTATCCAGGCAATCAGCCCAAGAGTATGACTTCCCCCCGCAGAGTCCCCGGCGACCACCACGAAATCTGCCGGAGCTTTCTCGTCCGGGCCGTTGTCGAGTATCCAGCGGTATGCCTGCTGGCAGTCGATAATACCGTCCAGATAACGGTTTTCCGGCATTAGCCGGTAATCAATGGCAAATACGCAAGCATTGGTCAGCCTCGACAACCGGTCAGTGATGGCGCGATGGCTTTTGGGGCTGCCGGCGATCCAGGAACCGCCGTGAATGTAGAGAATCCGGCGGTTGGGCTCTGATCCGGGAGCTATCACCCACTCCCCCTTGGGCCCGCCGCTTGCTGGGGCGCGAGTTTCCGAGACGAGTTCCAGCTCGTCGCTCATGCTATCCATGTAGCGTCGCAGCGCCTTTGCCCGAGCCCGGCCATGGAGGCCGTCAGCCGCAGTATGCATTCCCCTGACCATTTCAAGCACTTGCTGGCGGGCTTCGCTTTGTTCGGGGCGAATGGCTGTTTCACGTTCATCCCGGACATCGCGTTTACGGCGCCGTAAAAACACCACGGCAGCCACCAGTGCGACCATTATCAGACCAAACCACATCATTGCGAACCAGGCGATTCCGAAAATCATGAGTAATCCTTGTGTGGTTTCATGGCAGTTCGTCGGTGAGCGGTCATGCTGGTTTACTCATAACCCTCACATGGATCTGTGGCAAGTCCTCAATGTTTCAGACTCCGCGCTCACTCTGCGAGAATTACCCCGTAGACTTAGAAAAGCAGCGCACCATCCCGTAATGCTATCAGTTTGCTCTCCGAGGTTCTTACACCCGTCCATTTCTGATTCCAGTTGCCTGAGTGGCCATACGTGACCAGGCTGCGTTTACACATGAACGATTTCCTGGAAAGTGTGGCCTTGGTCTTCAGTAAGGTGCCAAAAGCAGGCCTTCTCTTTTTATGACTGCCCTGGCTGAGCGCCCCCGGTGGTTTTCCGAGGGCAGAGTGCTGCTCAGCCACTAGACTGAGATGTTTATACCTTGCCAGTGAGCTCCATAAACTCTCGCAAAAGGGCACCAATTCTGCCTGAGTATTCTGGATCGCGATTGGATATTTCGTCGACCACCTCGAGAGATTTCGAACGGAGCAGTGCTACCGCGTCGCTGTTCAATTGAACAATTTCTCCGTTGTATTCGGTCTTGAATTCCTGCATTCGCTGCAGGTCTCTCATCATGAACATCCCGGCGGCTTCGAGGTGTGTTGCCAGAACAGCATCTTCGATGACTTTTTTGAAATCCGATCCCAGCTTGTTCCACGATTTCAGGGAAACAAATACTTCACTGTTTTGATGAGATGCGAGGTTCGGTTGAATAATATATTTGTTTACCTCCTGCAGGTTCATCCCCCATCCGGCAGAGACGCCACCCCAGTGCGCACCGTCGACCACGCCAGTCTGAAGGGCCTGGTAAAGCTCGCCCCCGCTGATAGAAACGGGCGCTGCGCCCATTTTTTCAAATACTTGCGCGGAACTGCCGTTTGAGCGAACTTTGAAACCTTCGAAATCCTTTGGTGTTTCAAGGCGCTTGTTACTGTAGATGGCCGTGCCACCATTCGAAATCGGACCTACCTGATAAATTCCCCGAGTGGCGTAGGCTTCGCGGATAATGTTGAGCGCGCCCATGTCGTGCATGAAAAATTGCATTTCCTCAAGGGAATCCCAGGTTCCGAAGTTACCGTTGAGGTGGCCTGCTGCTGGAATGTCTCCGACCCAGTAGGCGGGATAAATAAGTGCGCCGTCCAGTGTTCCGCGACGGACCCCACGCAGAACATCTCCAGTGGATACTATGGAGTTGGGTTGATGCGTTTCGATCTCAAGCTCACCGTTGGTAGCTTCTTCGATGCGGCGCGCCAATCCATTAAAGATCGGATCGTAATACCAGTTTCCGGTAGGCCAGTGAGTTTGCATCTTCCATTTGATTTTCTGTTTGGGAGAGGCGATTACTGCTGGCGCAGAGAAGCCGAGTGCCGCGACGGTAGCTGCGGCAGCGGTGCCGGTGGACAAAAATTTACGACGGTTTATTGTCTTTGTATCTTTCATATCAGTTTCTCTCGTTGTTGTAATAGGTATCAGGCTTTAGTGAGTAAGTTCACGCCTTCCGTAAGGATGGAAGGAAACGCGAGGAGAAAAATTCCGAAAAGAATCATTAATACAACATAGGGCAACACACTTTTATAAAGATCCAGGATGGGGGTCTGCGGGCTGAGGGTTTTGAGATAAAAGATGTTGTATCCAAAGGGCGGTGAAATGTAACCCACACATAGATTCAGCTGAAAGATAACAGCGAACCAGATGGGGTCGAAGCCGAGCTCGACGACAACAGGCATGAAGATGGGCATCACCAGCAGGATAATGCCGATGGGGTCCAGGAACATTCCGAGAATGAACCCGGCCCCCTGCATGACCAAAATAAGGAGCCAGGGAGAGATCTCCAGAGACAACAAAAATGACTGCACAAAGTTGATGCCATTGGCAGCCGAGTAAACGGAGACAAACGCGCTGGCGCCAAAAATAATCCATATAACCATGCCGCTCATGGTGGCCGTTGAATAACTGACTTCTTTGATAAAGCTCCAGTTAAGCTCACCCCGAATGGCAATTGCGGCTAGAACTGCCGCGGCACCCACGGCTGAAGCCTCCGTTGGCGTTGCCATGCCGAGGAATATCGACAGCAGCACCACTGAAATAATGACCATTGGAAGAACAATGGAGCGCAGCGAGCGAATTTTCTCACTCATGGGGACGCTTTCAACTGAAGCAGGCGCTTTTTCGGGCCGCAGGTTCGCCGTCACAATGACATAGCCAAGAATGACAACCAGCATACCCAGCCCTGCAATCAACCCGCCCATGAACAGCTTGCCGATCGAAAGCCCGGTACTCATGCCGATAACAATCAATGTAATGGAGGGAGGGATCAGAATGCCGAGGGTGCCTGCTGCCCCGATCGTGCCAAGCACGAGTTTTTTATCGTAGCCGTGCTTTTCCATGGCAGGCATTCCCACCATGCCTGTAGTGAGTGTTGAAGCCGCGCAGCTGCCGGTCATGGCAGAAAGAAGGGAGGCGAAACCAGTGGTGCCCACCAGCAGCCCGCCGTTAACTTTTCCGGACCAAAGGTAAAATGCTCGGTACAGATCTGTCGCTATTTTCGACTTTCCGAGTGATATCCCCATCATGACGAACAGAGGGATGGCGGCTAGTGAGATCGACCACATACTGGCAAAGGTGGCAGATAGAATAGGAAACAGGCCGCCTGTGCCGTTCATGATCAATATAAAAATGGTAGCGACTGCACCCAGAGCGAAAGCGAGCGACACGCCAGCTATGATAAAGGCGAGCAGAAGACCAAACATACCAGCGGTTAAAAGTTCTGGTGACATGGACTTACCCTTTGCTTTGTTGTTTTGGATTGATGAACTGGGTTGTGGCTGCCACAAGGCCACTCAGGCCCTGGATCAGAATGAGAGCTGTCCCGATGAGGAGTGCCAGATTCACCGGCCACATAGGGTGGCGCAAAGCACTGGCGTCTAATTCGTTGAACTCCCAGGCATCCGAAAAGTAAAACCAGGCCTCGTAGGTCAGGGCCGTGGTCCAGATAGCCAGTGCCACATAATTGATCATGTCCGCAAAGGCATTCCACCGGGGTGACCGGGTATTGAGCAGAACATCGACTCGTACGTGCCCGCCTTTTATCAGGGTGTAGGCACCGATCAGGATGAAGTAGGCTGCAAATACACGCTGCGTGTAACCCGGTGCCCACACCGACGGCGCGTTGAAGACGTATCTTGCGATGACCTCGTAAACTACGATAGCCATACCTATGAATACGAAAAAGCTGAATAGCTTTCCGGCGATCAGGTTGAACGTTTCAATGATTCTTAAAGGATTCATAGCGTTCTCTATTATTTTAATGGGGCCCGTTCTGAATTTTGGTCGCGAGACATCAGGCCCACTGATAGCGGTTAAAGTTTTCGCGCAGCATTTTCTTGCTCACTTTGCCGGTGGCGGTGTGAGGCAGAGTGTCAACAAACTCACAGGCGTTCGGTATCCACCATTTGGGGACCTTCCCCTCGAGGAAGCTCAACAGTTGCTCGGGAGTTAGTGACGGATACGTTTCCTCAGGCACAACAATGAGAAGGGGGCGCTCACTCCAATGCTGATGAGCAACGCCGATGACAACGGCCTCGCGAACCCCGGGGTGTGACATGACTGCATTTTCAATTTCGATGGAGCTGATCCACTCCCCCCCGGATTTGATGACGTCTTTCACCCGGTCTGTGATGCGCATATAACCCAAGGGATCAATAGTCGCTACGTCGCCAGTATTGAACCAGTCATGCTCTCGGGGCTTGCCATAATAGGCGCTACATGCCCACGGACCACGGATTTCCAGAACGCCGGTGGTTTCTCCGTCATGGGGTAGGGTGTTCCCGTCTTCATCAACGATTCGCATCTGGATGCCGAATAATGGACGGCCGGATTTTAGGCGCTGGTCTGCCCGGGCATCGTCGGGGAGTTGATCGTGTTCGGGTAAGTAGCGGTTGTAACTTCCAATGGGGCTGAGCTCTGTCATACCCCAGCCGTTTTCCAGTCTGACGCCATGGCGATCCATGTCGTCATAAAGTTGCATTGCGCCTGCAGCGCCCCCGATAACGCCTCTGGTAAGGCTCGGGATGCGAGTTCCGGAGGCGTTCAGGAACAGGTTAATGCCATTCCAAAGTGTCGGAACTGCGAGTGAGAAAGTAACCTGTTCCCGATTGATAAGATCGGTCATCGCCTGTGCATCCGACACGTGTGGGCCAGGCAGGACCAGAGCTGCTCCAGCCATGGGGGCGCTGTATGGCATGCACCAGGCATTAACGTGGAACATAGGGACCAGAGGCATTACAACGTCGCCGGATGTCAGGCCCAGTTGGCTCGCCATGTTCTGTGACATGCATTGCAAAACAATGCTTCGGTGGCTCCCCAGTACGCCTTTTGGTTCGCCCGTGGTGCCTGATGTGTAACACAGGTTGCTGGCCCGATTTTCATCCAGAACAGGCCAGTCATAGCTTTCCTGCTCTCGGCCCAGCAGGCTTTCATAGGCTTGTAGATTCGGTAACGTGCTCTGCGGCAGGTTATTGGCCGTACATAGCGCTATCCAGTGTTTTACTGACGGAAGATGATCTTGCATCACTTCGATCATCGGGATGAACTCCGGATCGATGAACAGCGCTTCGTTCTGTGCATCGTTAACAATAAATTTAATCTGTTCGGGGAACAGTTTCGGGTTGATGGTGTGACAGATGCGGCCAGTGCAGGGAATAGCGTAGTGCAGCTCGAAATGCCTGTGGTCGTTCCAGGCAAGAGTGCCGACTCTTGCTTCGGGGTCAAGCTCCAGGCGGTCCAGGGCATTTGCCAGTTTAGTTACTCGAGCGAAGGCGTCGCTGTAAGTCAGTCTGGAGATGCTGCCATCTGCGCGGCGGGAAATGAGCTTGGTATCGGCGGCGACCATTTCCGCATGGGACATTATTGTTTTAATGCTCAGAGGAGCATCCATCATTAAACCTTTCAAGACAGGCCTCCGGTTTTTGTTTTAAAAGGGCGACTTCACGTTGCCACGGTACGATGAATAAATAGTTGAGATCGAACTCAGCAAAATGTATGCCCGTTTGCGACGACGCGTTGAAACCCGCGATTGGCGGGGCTGGAGCCTATAAAGGGGGGCGGTTTAACAGAAGCGGCTTTGTTTCAAATTTGAAACGCGTGTTGCATTTTTTTGGTTGGGCGTTTCAGTTTTGGGTTTTTACGTGGGGCTGGCGAAGCCTGCGCCAGAGGGTGGAGCGGCTAATACCAAGCGCTTTTGCTGTTTTCGCCATATCGCCATCGTGAGCGTCGAGAGTTTCCTGGATAAGCGTTATCTCGGCGGCTTTGCCGAAATTGTGCAGGCTTTCCTTCGGGGCGTTTAACGTTGAGTGGTGCTCCGTTGGCACTGAGAACAGCTCTGGAAACAGGGCCTCAAGTGGTTGCGATTCGTCAGGGAACTGGCTCATCAGAAAAGCGCGTTCTATCAGGTTTTCGAGCTCGCGAATGTTGCCACTCCACTTATGGTTCATCAGGCGAGGCATGAGTGTATTCAGTATCTCATTAGCCGCCTGTTCGCGGTCGATGTTGCCTCCGGCGAGGTTTTTGGTTAGCAGCTTGGTGAGAGGTGGAATGTCGGAGGTTCGCTGGCGCAAGGGAGGGACCGATATTCTGAGAATGTTCAGTCGGTAGAACAGGTCTTCACGAAACTGGTTGTTGGCGATTTCTTTCTGTAGATCCCGGTGGGTGGCTGCAATGACCCGGATATTGATCGGAGTGGGCTCCGAGCCTCCCAGGCGGAGAACCTGGCGCTCTTGTAAAACCCGAAGCAGGCGCGTCTGAAGATGAATCGGCATATCGCCAATTTCATCGAGGAAAATAGTGCCGTTGTGCGCCGCCTCGAACAACCCCGGCTTCCCGCCTTTGCGACTGCCGGTAAAGGCCCCTTCGTCATAGCCAAACAGTTCGCTCTCAAGCAGGGTTTCAGGGAAGGCCGCGCAGTTGATCGCGACGAACGGCATCTGTTGCCTGTTGCTGGCGTTATGGATGCTTTGGGCGAACAGCTCTTTCCCGGTACCGCTTTCTCCGGTAATCAGCACTGTCGAGTTGGAGTGGGCGTACAGCTTTGCCAGGTGGACCGCTTGTTGAAACGTGTGTTCCTCGCCTGTCAGTTGTTCGAAGTGATATCTGGCAATGAAGTGACTGGGGCGACTTTGGGAGCGCAATCGACGCTCAGCGCGTTGGATTTCCCGTATTTCCTGGCACGTCAGTATTGCTCCGTCTATCTGTCCTTCTTCCATAATAGGAAGGACGCTAATTGCCAGGCGCTGACTTCCTCGAGAGCTTAGGTGGCTTTCAATCGAGGTTCCCGTCGTCAATACCCCTTTTATATCGATGTCGGGAAAGCGTTCGGTGGCACGATCTCCGATGGAGATTGGCTGGTCAGGTTGCAGCAAGGTGTTCATGCTGTTGTTTACGGAAAAGACCGTGCCTGTTGCGTCTAGCGCAATGACTCCTTCGTTCAGATTTTTCAGGACCGCATGAATGCGCCGGTGCTTTTGGGCTTCGGCTGCGCGGCTGTGGCATATGGCAAGGGCATCATCGAGTGTCAGGCGAACAGCGTCAGCATTGATGGCGAAGACGCCTTCCGCGCCGGCGGCTTCGGCCAGTTCGACGACGGTTGGGGAGCCGATGATTACGCGATAGCCTTGATCAACGAACGTGCGAACTTTCTCGCGTGCATCCTGTAGCGAGGTATAGATAGCCTGCGAGACCTCGACAGTGAATAGTGAGGACATTTCCTCAAGCTCTTTCAAGGTGCGCTGGTGCGTAAGAATACCGGCTTTGGTGCCGCGCTCCTTGGCAAGGTTAATGGCGCGTATCAGGTCGTACTCACCCATTCTGAACGAGAGAATGGTGGTAGAAATTTTCTTCCGCAAAAATTCTGCAGAGGCACCGGAGCAGATCAGGATGTCAGCGCGCTGCTCCCGCTCTATGGATTTAGCCGTTGCAAGCAGCTTGTCGACCGACGTCTCTACAATCTGTATATCCGCTTGTTGTTCGTAGCGAGGCAGTATCTCGTTCAATGTTAGCGTTAACTTGCTCGGATGACCGTCGAAAGTGAGATGGTTGATCAGTGCGATGATGCGGGGTTTGCGGGGCTCTGCAGGCATGGGGCCGCCTTTCGTTGCGTGGGGTTATGGGGTCATGGTAGCTGGAACGGAATCGTTTCAAAAGTGAAATTATATGTTTCACGATTGCGCCAGCGCTGAGGTGTCTGTCGCCCATACATCCCTCTGTTTTTTTTACTTCCTTGATTTTACGGTATTTATCTTCGCATCTCTTTGTTGGCCCAGAGTTTGCTGGAGGCAGTTTGTGGAAACGTATCTGCGAAAAGAGAGTATCTAATGGATGTCGCACAGAGTGGCTCAAGTTCACAACATCGTATTGCGGGGGACCGCTGGGCGTGGCAGGAAAGCCTGGAGCGCTATTTGTCCGGTGTCTCGCCGGAGAGTGATGTACGGATCACCAACATGGAGTTGCTCTCTGGGGGCGCCATTCAGGAAAACTGGTTGTTGGATGTTCACGTAAGTGGTGGTCCCAAAGCCGGAAAGCACAGGTGGGTATTACGGACCGACGCTCTTTCTGTAGTGGATGTAAGTCTGTCCAGAACGGACGAGTATGCCGTACTTAAAACTGTCCACGAAGTTGGCGTCGATGTGCCTACGCCATTCTGGCTCTGCACCGATCTGGGTGTTATTGGTCGCGAGTTTTTTGTGATGCAAGCGGTTGGTGGCACTGCAGCTGGCCATCGTTTGGTCAAAGATGATTCGCTTGTGCCTGACCGAGCCGCTCTTTGCCGTGAGCTTGGGCGTAACCTGGCGAAGCTGCACTCCATAAAGCCGCCTCAGCAGGCGCTTGGCTTCCTGCCTGCACCGGTTGCGGATCCGGCTCAGGCAACCATTGAGCAATACCTGGGATTTCTGGATGAGTTGCCCCGGGCATTTCCGGTTATTGAGTGGGGTTTGCGTTGGCTTCGCTTGAACAAGCCTGATCCGGCCGAATCTTGCCTCATTCATAGGGATTTTCGCACCGGTAACTTCATGGTGGAGCAGGGCGCAGTGTCAGGCATCCTCGACTGGGAATTCACCGCTTGGGGCGATTGGCGTGAGGACATAGGTTGGCTAACCGCAAAGTGCTGGCGGTTCGGTAAGAATGAGCATGTTGCCGGTGGTATTGGTGCTCTGAGCGATGTTATGGCTGGGTACTCGGAAGTGTGTCCCCGAGAGGTCTCGCCGGAAGAGCTACGTTACTGGCAGGTTATGGCGCACGTTCGTTGGGCCATAGTGGCAGTTCAGCAGGCCGAGCGACATCTTTCCGGGAAGCAGCATTCCCTGGAGCTTGCACTCACAGGACGTCTGGTGCCGGAGCTTGAATACAATATTTTGACATTGACGGGAGGTCGACCATGAATCGTCCAGATGCGCGTGAGTTGCTTGAGGCGGCCCGGGAAACTCTGATGAACGAGGTCTTCCCGTCGGTATCGGAGCATTTACGTTACGAGGTGCGCATGATCGCCAGCGCGATGGGGATCGCGGCACGCGAGGCGAAGATGGGGGCGAATGTAAGTCAGGACGAAGTCGCAGCGTATACAGAGGTGTTGCCAGAGACTGCTGCCATTGATTCAACATCGTTGGAGAGTGCCCGGCAGGCCATGAAAGACGCTATCCGGGCGGGTTCTTTCGATGCCCCCGAGCAAAAACAGGAACAGCTGCAGGCGGTTTTGCAGAAGGTCGTTTTGAACGCGCTGGCGATCAGTAATCCCAAAGTTGTGCGTCCGCCCGAGGGGACACGCTGATGTCTTCAACTCCGAACCGTTACCAGGGTTTAGGCCGTCGCCGCCTGTACCTGATCCGGCACGGACACGTTAACTATTTTGACGCGGCAGGTCATCCATTGGATCCCCGGTCAGTGCCTCTGTCTGCTGAGGGTGAAGCTCAGGTGCAGGCGGCGAGCAGCTTACTGCAAGGCGTGACATTCGACAGAGCCATCAGCTCAGACTACCCCAGAGCGATTCAGACGCTTGAGATGGTTTTGTCGGGTCGATCAGATTCTTGCGTCACGGAGTCAACCGCTGCTTTGAGAGAGATTCGGGCGGGGCGGCTCAGCCAGATGCCACCGGAATCTTACGACACGGAAGTGGCCGAAGCTTACCACTGGTCTCAACAACCTGGGGCAGGATTTCTGAGAGGCGAGCGCTGGGATGATTTCGGCGCACGGGTTCTCGCATGGTTCCGCATTCTGCTTGCGGATCCGAATTGGCAGAACGCGGTGGTTGCCAGCCATGACGCTGTCAACCGGGTTCTGATTTCGTGGCTGATGAGTGGGGATCTGTCATCTCTGCCGTTCCTTGAGCAGGATCATGCCTGCGTCAATATTGTAGATGTAGACCGCCCAATTGCTGATGGTTCAGTCAAAGCGTACTTGCGCCTCCTTAACCACACTCCATGCAACCCCATTAAATCCGGTGAGCGCTCGACAGTGATGGAGCGAATAACTCAATCCATGTTGTCGATGTGACAACGAATCATGTTCACGGTGCTCAGTTTTAATTAATCCAATGATTGGGAAATGACTATGAATTTTGAACTAAGTGATGAGCTCGAGGCGCTGCAAGCGAAAGTGCGCAGCTTTATCCGGGATGAAGTGATGCCGCTAGAGTCCGATCCGCGCCAGACGGCCCACGGCCCCACCGAAGAACTTCGAAATGAGTTGGTAGCCCTTGCTCGCAAAAACGAACTGCTTACTCTGCATGCTTCGCGTGAAATGGGCGGTGCTGGGCTGTCTCATGCTGCGAAAGCTGTGATCTTTGAGGAAGCTGGGTATTCACCGCTGGGGCCCACAGCGCTGAACATTCATGCGCCGGATGAGGGGAATGTCCACCTGATGGATGTGGTGGCTTCGGAGGCCCAGAAAGAACGCTGGCTACGACCTTTGGTAGAAGGGAAAACACGCTCTTGCTTTGCGATGACTGAACCTTCTCCTGGTGCAGGATCGGACCCATCGATGCTCTCCACAACGGCTGTTCGCGACGGTGATGACTATATTATCAATGGTACAAAGTGGTTTATAACCGGTGCAGAGGGTGCCGCTTTTGCGATCATCATGACGCGAACTGACGATGGAAACGCCACCATGTTTCTGACAGATACTGACAGGCCCGGTTTTATCGTTGACCGTATGATGGATGTTATGGACTCGTGCTTCACCGGCGGCCATGGCGTCGTACGCTTCGAGAATCTCAGAGTGCCAGCCACCGATATACTTGGCGAAATTGGCAAAGGGTTTCGGTACGCGCAAGTTCGTCTGGCTCCGGCAAGGCTGACCCATTGTATGCGTTGGCTGGGAGCAGCTCAGCGGGCCCATGATGAAGCCTGTCGATATGCGAGTACACGCGAATCTTTCGGAAAGCGCCTGGGTGAGCATCAGGGCGTGGGCTTCATGCTGGCCGATAACGAGATGGATATGTTGACTACGCGGCTGGCTATAATGCACTGCGCATGGGTGCTGGACAAAGGTGAACGCGGAAATACCGAGTCCAGTATGGCCAAAGTGATCAGTTCCGAAGGTATTTGGCGAGTGATTGACCGGAGTGTTCAGGTTCTTGGTGGGCAAGGCGTGTCAGGGGAAAATATCGTAGAAAAAATCTTTAAGGATGCCCGAGGCTTCCGTATCTATGATGGCCCGAACGAGGTCCACCGAATGAGTCTTGCAAGGAAAATTCTTGCTCGCAATACCGACAAATCAAAAGGTTAATCATGGCGGATAGTCATCATCTTTTCAGTCTGGCCGGTAAGCGTGTACTGGTCACAGGGGCGTCAAGCGGGCTTGGGCGTCACTTTGCCAAAACACTGGCCAAAGCGGGCGCTCAGGTTGTTGTGGGCGCGCGTCGGGTTGACCGCCTTCAGGAGTTGGTCGCGGATATCCAGAGTGAGGGTGGCACTGCGTTGGCATTGCCCCTGGATGTTACCTCACGAGAGTCTGTTGTTGCCTGTCTTGACGAGCTCTGCAGCCTGTATGGCGGGATTGATATCGTTGTGAACAACGCCGGCGTCAGCGATACCAAGGCAGCACTGGATTATACCGACGAAGATTGGGACGCCATCGTGCAGACCAATCTCAAGGGCGCGTGGATCGTAGCTCAGGAAAGCGCTCGTAGAATGGCTCAGAATGGCGGTGGCAGTATTGTTAATGTTACCTCCATTCTGGCGACTCGGCTGGCGGGTGGTGTCGGACCCTACTGCGCGGCCAAGGCTGGCCTGGCTCACCTGACTCGTTCTATGGCGTTGGAGCTGGCGCGACATGGTGTTCGAGTCAACTCATTGGCGCCTGGCTATGTAATGACTGAAATCAATCAGGATTTTCTGGAAAGTGACGCGGGGGAACGACTTAAAAAGCGTATTCCGGCGCGGAAGTTCTGTCAGGTCCAGGATCTGGATGGTGCGCTCCTGCTTCTTGCTTCTGATGCAGGAAGAGCCATGACGGGTTCTGAAATAGTGGTTGATAACGGTCACGCCTGCTCGGGCTTATAAGACCCTTCGGAGCCCGCACGTTTGGGTGGGTTCTGAACATTTTTCGGTTTGGGATTTCCTGAATTGGTGGCTGGCTATTGGTTCTGTCAAACAGAAAAGTAACACTATAGCTGAGTTTGGTCTGGCTCAAAGTTTGCCCGTTTCAGGGCGCGCTACGATCTTACCCACGGCACACACCTTCCCCGGCTATTGGAGCGCTAAAGGCATAATTTTTTGAATGCCCGACCATGTCTTGCTAAATCACATCCCATATGTAGAGAATTTTTCGGCCACCAAATGGACGAATGTAGTGAATGCCTTCGAGTAAAACCGAGTCCTTAAGACGTTCACGAATGGTGCGGGCGTCATACTTGATGCGTTCGGCAAGCTCTTGGGTGGTTACAGCAGAATGAAGCCAACCCTTAACGGTGGAATGTTAGACGTCATAGAGCCTCTTTAATGGAAGTAGCGTTGCGAAAATATGTATGAGCACACACACATGCTCGGTTTTGTTTCCAGTGCTGTAGCCCTTGATGAGAATATCGCCTGCCCCACAAGAGGTCGAGTCGGTTGTCTGAATCACGCCGGACTGAATACCAATAATAAATTGATTCGTGTCAAGATGAGTGCAACTGACTTATATGTATATTGAATGATTGTTAAATAGATAATTATAAAAATGATGCAGGAAGCATGAATAGTAATGAATCGTGAGCACCTAAGCGGTCGACAAGAACTCATTTCCTCACCTCTTAAGCAGCGGAAACAAGGCGCTTTACGATTGACGTTGGGTCGTAAGCTAGCGTTGGTGACGCTTGCTTTCCTGGTTCTGTGGAGTGCGCATACAGGGGTTGGCCATTTTGGCAGAACCCAGGCCGCTTCCTTTAGCGGGTTGGTGAACGAAGCCGGGAAATTGCGAATCCATAGTCAACGTATCGCTTTGCTATCGATCGTCTGTGGTAGTTACGACTCCCGGGAAAGTGCTGCAATTGCTTTGTGTCTTGATGCTATAAAACGGAGCATCGACAACTATGAATCAAGTCTTCAAATAGTGGCGAATGCTCCTTTCAAATTATTGTTCAAGAGTGACCGGCAGCAAATTAATGCTTATGTCGCAGAGCTGCAGGCCGATTGGATTGAGTATCGAACCGCCGCAGAGCTTGTCCTGGAGCCGATGACCGAGGGGGTGCTTTCTGATCAAAGTCAGTACTTTGAGGCAAACAACGAGCGACTGCTGGCCCGGGCCGAAGCCCTGACTGAATTACTGGTTGCAAGCCAGCGTCGAGTTCAGGCTGCGCAAGACAAGGTATTGAATGCACTGCAGTTCTCAGGACTTCTTCTATTAATTGTGCTTGCTTTGATAGGTTATCGGCAGGGAGTGCGGCCTTTGCGTGAACTGGCACTGCTGGCACGGCGGGCTGAACAGGGTAATTATGGATGGCGTCTTGATTATCAGGCGAGCGATGAGGTGGGCGAACTGGTTGAGGCCTTCAATAAAAGCAACCTTCGAACCCAGCACCTTCTTGATCAGCTCCGGGAGGAGGCGGAAATTGCGCGGTGTGCTGAAATAGAGACAGATAGTATTTTGGAGTCTGCTGCTGACGGCATCATCATTAGTACAAACGATGGCTGCATCGTTCGAATCAACCGGGAAGCCGAGAGAATTTTCGGTTATCCCCGGGAAGATCTGGTGGGGCGCAGTGTGAATGAGCTGGTTCCCGTGCGCCATCGAAAGGCGCACGGGACATATCACAGTCGTTATCTCAGGAAGGCAAAAGCTCGGACGATGGGCGGTACGATTGCGGCAGTGCGCAGAGATGGCAATGAGGTCTCGGTCGAAATTAGCCTAAGCCCGGTACAGGATGGCAGCCAGCAACGAATGATCGCAGTAGTTCGGGACGCAACCCAGCGCCTGAAGATTGAAGCAGACCGACAGCGTTTGCTTTCGATCATGGATGCTACGCCAGATGTCACCGCCATGTTTACGGTGGATCGCAAGCTGATATACCTCAATCCGGCTGGACTCAGACTACTGAGAGGAGTGTCCATTGAGGAGGTAGCAAATCAAAGGTTCGATGATCTGCTAACTGCGGAATCACTGCGACTGATGTGTGAACAAGCTATGCCCAAGGCCCTGTCAGATGGCCTATGGAGTGGGGAGCTGAAGCTGTGGAGTGAGTCCGTAGGTGAAATCCCGGTTTTGCTGCTACTGATTGCGCACACCAACGACAAGGGGAAAGAAAGGCACCTGTCGGCAATCGCGAGAAATATCAGTGAGCGGAAACGATTTGAAGCTGAATTGCTACAACGGGCAACCCATGATCAATTGACCGGCCTAGCCAATCGCGTGCTATTTGAGGATCGCCTTAAGCAAGCCATCTATCAGGCGCAACGGAATGATCTGATGGTAGCTGTTGTGTTCATCGACCTGGATAACTTCAAGTTGATTAACGATACGATGGGGCATGCAATTGGTGACATGCTGCTGCGTGAGATAGGGCGGCGCCTGGAGGCGCATCTGCGCAAGCATGATACGAAGGCGCGTCTGGGGGGTGACGAGTTCGCCGTTATCCTGGACCGCTTGTCCAGACCGGAAGACGCCATTCCAATTGTGCAAAATCTTGGAGAGGCGCTGCGCCAGCCGATCCGTTTGAGGGGGCGAGAGCTCACTGTAACCACCAGTATGGGAGTCAGTGTCTATCCGGCAGATGGCAGCAATACTGAAACTTTGCTAATGCATGCTGATACAGCCATGTATCAGGCAAAATCTGCAGGACGAAACAGGCACTGTCTCTTTGTACCCGCGATGAATCTGCAGGTGTCAGAGCGGCTGAATATAGAAAATGATTTGCGGCACGCTCTGGCCCACGATGAGTTGAGGCTGCACTACCAGCCGGTGATTGACGCAAAGACCAAAGTGGTTGTTGGTTCTGAGGCGCTGCTGCGATGGCAGCACCCCAGGCATGGTTTCATGCAGCCGGATCGGTTTATTCCCATAGCAGAGGAAAGTGATCTCATTATCGAGATCGGGCAGTGGGTGTTAGAGCAGGCTTGCCTGCAAGCGCGAAAATGGCAGGATTCCGGACTAATGCCTGGTTTTGTTGCTGTTAATGTCTCGGCGCGCCAGTTGCGGGAGCCAGCGTTGACCCAAACTGTCCAGAAGGCGTTGGAGCTTAGCGGCCTTGCGCCATATTTGCTTGAGCTGGAGCTGACCGAGGGGAGTGTTTTGCAGGGAACGGTTATTGCTCGTCAGATACTTGATGAAATTCAGGGGCTAGGAGTGAGGTTGGTTGCCGATGATTTTGGGACAGGGTATTCCAGCCTAAGCTTTCTAAAGCTCTTCAGATTTGACAAGGTCAAAATTGATCGAGAGTTTGTGCGCGATATGCTCACTGATAAGGGTGATGCGGCCATTGTCAGAGCAACGATAGCCATGGCGCATGCTTTTGGTGCCACGGCTGTCGGCGAAGGTGTGGAAACCGCGGCCCAGGCAGATGCTTTGCGTCACTGCGGTTGCGACCAATTGCAGGGTTATCTGTTCGGGAAGCCTATGGATGCATTCAGGCTGCAAGAATTTATGCAATCGCGGTAGCTTAAATGAACGACCTTACTCAGCCCATCAAGTACTTCGCTTAGGGCAGCAATATCACCACCTGAACTGGTGCCCGGAGCTAATGAACTGCTACATGGACAGAAAGACGGGAGATATTTAAAATAATCTAAAGCACAGGTCCAAATATAAATATATAACTAATAAAATATGTTTAGGCAGAGAATGTAAGAAAGTCTGGATAATGTTAGTGGTCTTCCCAAGTAATCCTGAATATACAACAAAAATATAATAGGACCTGCACGCTATGCTGAAAGCCCTCCTGACCCCTGGTGTTTATTTCCTTGGGAAGTTGCGATACTCAAAAAAGTTTATGGTAATCGGAGGGGCCTTTCTCATCCCTCTGATGATTATTGGTGTTCTGCTTTTGCAGGAAAAATCCGGCGTAGTCGAGTTTACTGCCAATCAGAGGGTCGGCCTGAAAGAAATAAAACAGGTTAGTTCGGCGATTGAGTTGGTGCAAACGCATCGCGGAATGTCTGCTGCGTACCTGAATGGAGCTGAGAATTTCGCAGCGCCAATGAGGTTACTTCAGAGCAGGGTGCAGCAGTCTTTGCAGCAATTGAATCAACTCACTCTTGCTGAAAAAGGTTCGGATGTGTCTGTAACCTGGATGCAGTTGGTGCGCAGGCTGCAAGATCTCAATCCGGGCGAAAGTTTCCGGCAGCATACGGATTTGATCAGTGATCTGTTTGCGGTGGGGGACGCTATCCGTGAGAAATCCGATCTTAGTCTGGATTCATCCGCTGAAACCTATTATCTCATTTCCCTTATAACCACCTCCTACCCTCAGATTACTGAAGCCATGGGGCAAGCCCGCGGCATTGGGTCAGGCGTGGCAGCAAGAGGAGCTCACCAGGATGGTAGTCGCATTGCTTTGGCTAATCGACAAGACCGCATAACCCAGTATCTTGAGGTGATCCAGTCCAATTTATCTCACTCTATGACGTACCAGCCTGAGCTTCAAGCCGAGCTGGGCCAGGCCAAGGAAGAGATAAATCGGGTTGTTGGTCGGTTTATCGAGTTGCTGCATAAAGAACTTCGCGAGCCTGAAATAATCAGTATCTCGGCGAGCGAAATCAATGAAACAGCAACGGAGGCTATTGATGAAGTCTATAGCGAATTTGACCGAATGATTCCTCTTGTTGATGGCGCCCTCGCAGAAAGGGAAGCTGCGGCTGCTTTTGTGTATCGGTCTACCATCGGTTTGTTAGCGCTTGTTCTGCTTACAATGTGCTACCTGTTTACATCTTTCTACGAGGGCGTCAACGCGAGTATCAGCAACCTTATGAGGGCTACCGAAGCACTTGCAAAGGGCGATCTTACCTACAGGACGAAATGTATAGGGAAGGACGAGCTAACGGAAGTCTCTGAGTCGCTCAACGCAATGGCGGAGCAGTTCCGAAATATCGTCAGGCAGGTGACGGGATCTGCCGCGCAACTGGCTCAGGCATCGGAAGAACTATCCGCTGTAACGGAAGAAAGTGCCCAGGGAGTTCGCAGGCAAAAGCATGAGACGGATCAGATTGCCTCTGCCATGACCGAGCTTTCGGCTACGGTGCGCGAGGTGGCTGCGAATGCCGGAGCTGCCGCCGATGCCGCGGCAGCTGCCAATGATGAGGCTAACGAGGGAAGTGCTGTACTCAATCAGATGACGAAACAGATTTCCGGGCTGGCGAACGCGTTGAGTCAGTCAACTCAGGTTGTGGTAGCGCTGAACGGGCAGAGCAATGAAATTGGATCCGTTTTGCAGGTGATTAGTGATATTGCGGAACAAACCAACCTGCTTGCACTTAACGCAGCCATCGAGGCTGCTCGGGCGGGTGATAGCGGGCGAGGCTTTGCGGTGGTCGCCGATGAAGTGAGGTCGCTTGCAGGGCGTACCCAATCCTCGACGGAGCAGATCCGCGACACCATCCACCGGTTACAGGAAGGTGCAAAAACAGCGGTACAGAGCATGAATAAAAGCCAGAAGGAAAGCGAGGAATCCGTCAGCTTGTCTTATAAGACGGAGTCTTCACTTAAGGCAATCATGGACAGTGTAGATCGCATCTCTGATATGGGGGCTCAAATCGCTAGTGCTACAGAAGAGCAATCAGCGGTTTCAGAAGAAATGAGCAGGAATGTTGAGCAG
>JAGPVT010000016.1 GCA_018066865.1 Marinobacter sp.
AAAAAGCCCTTTTCTTCCCTGTTCTCAACTTCCAGGTCGGAAATGGCGGTGTGCAGCTTCGGGTCCCAGTTCACCAGGCGCTTGCCACGGTATACCAGGCCATCTTCGTACAGGCGGATAAACACTTCCTGCACGGCCTTGTAGAAGCCGTCGTCCATGGTGAAACGTTCGGTGTCCCAATCTACTGAGTTCCCCAAGCGACGCATTTGGCCGGTAATGGTGCCGCCGGACTCTTCCTTCCATTCCCAGATGCGTTTGATGAAATCTTCACGGCCAAGGTCGTGGCGGGTTTTTCCTTCTTCTGCAGCCAGTTTGCGCTCAACCACCATTTGGGTGGCGATACCTGCATGGTCACTGCCCACTTGCCACAGGGTGTTGTGGCCCTGCATGCGCTTGTAGCGGGTGAGGGTGTCCATGATGGTGTGCTGGAAGGCGTGGCCCATGTGCAGGCTGCCGGTCACATTGGGTGGTGGGATAGCGATGCTGTAAGACTCGCCCTCTCCGCTGGGGCGGAAGTAACCTTTGGATTCCCAGTTTGCGTACCACTGGCGCTCAATGTTTTCTGGCTGGTAGGTTTTTTCCATGGGTTTTTGCTGATGACCGTTTGGTTGATTCACAGGGGGAAATTGAAACGCTCGATTATACATGGTCGCTTGCTATCGGGCGAACCTTGGGTGGTGAGCACAGCAAAGACGGTCTGGCCAAAACACGCCTCCGAGTACGTCCCTGTAGGCTCGTTTCGGGCCGTCCATGGCCCTCAACGGTTTTGGCCAGACCGTCTTTGCTGCGCTTGCATGTTTGGGTGCATCCGATAAAGCAAAGTAAAAATTTGGAGCACGTGAGTGAGGGAGAGCTTTCCAAAACTGTTGAAGGCCATGGATGGCCTGAAACAAGCGCACATGGATGTGCTCGTAGCGTGTTTTGGAAAGCTCTCCCTCACTTGCGTGCATGCTCCAAGGTTGCTTTAGCGTTTTCTTTGGTCGTGAACCCTGGGCTCTATCCCCAATGCTCTGAGTTGCTTGAAATGTGTCCGGGCCTGGTTAAGAACGGTGGGATCGTTTTGGGCTACCAGAGCTAGACGCTTGAACCGGTCTGCGTTCGCCGGAAGAGTCGCCGAGAGGATGATGACGGTATCCCATTCTTCTGCCACAGGTGGGCAGAGCAGAATGCCGACGGGGTCGGTGCAGGCTGCAGCAGAGTCGGGCACGATGCTGTGAGGGATGAACGCGTCCGGGCTGAAGTTCCAGAGCAGTTCGTCCAGCTCATCGGCCTGTTGGGCGGTGTCACATACGATGCACACCCGGTCGCCCTGTTCCCAGGCTTTGTTTACAAGCTTGATCGCGTGCAGGTTGCGGGCGGCAGGGGTGTCTTGCAGGAGAATATGGAACCAGTAGCGCTGGTTTTTATCATCCTGTCCCGCCGCCTGCCGGGCGTCACCGGCAGCAGCGCTGCCGGTTTGTGTTGCCGGATTACCTTTCATCATTTCCCATTACTTTCCATTACTTTCCATTACTTTCCATTATTTTCCGGCATGGGACATCAGGTAATCGACCAGCAGGGGAACCGGGCGGCCGGAGGAGCCTTTGGCTTTGCCGGAGTGCCAGGCGGTGCCGGCGATGTCAAGGTGAGCCCAGCGGTATTCTTTTGTGAAGCGCGACAGGAAGCAGGCTGCGGTAATGGTGCCTGCCGAGCGACCGCCGATGTTAGCCATGTCGGCAAAGTTGCTGTCCAACAGGCTCTGGTAATCGTCCCAGAGTGGCAGGCGCCAGGCTTTGTCGCTCGCGCGATCGCCGGCGGCCAGCAATTCGTTGGCCAGTTCGTCGTTGTTTGCCAGCAGACCGGTAGCCTCGTGGCCAAGGGCAATAATGCAGGCGCCAGTGAGGGTGGCCAGGTCGATCACCACTTCCGGGTCGAATTTCTTCACGTAGGTGAGGGCGTCGCACAGTACCAGGCGGCCCTCGGCGTCTGTATTGAGGATTTCAACGGTCTGGCCTGACATGGTGGTCACAATGTCGCCTGGGCGGGCGGCGTTGCCATCCGGCATGTTTTCAGCGGCAGCGATAACGGCAACCACGTTGATTTCCGGTTGGATCTCCGCAAGCACCTGCATGGCACCGAATACGGCTGCAGATCCGCCCATGTCGTATTTCATTTCATCCATACCAGCGCCCGGCTTGAGACTGATGCCGCCGGTGTCGAAGGTGATGCCTTTACCCACAAGAACATGGGGCTTGTCTTTTGCTTTGCCCCCGCGGTATTCCATGACAATCAGGCGGGGTGGCTGAGTGCTGCCTTGGCCAACGGCCAGAAGGGAATTCATGCCCAGTTTTTTCATCTGTTTTTCATCAAGAATTTCGGCCTTGATACAATCGTGGTCGGCCGCCATTTTAACGGCTTGTTCGGCCAGCCACATGGGGTGACAGATGTTCGGTGGCATGTTGCCCAGATCGCGGGTGTAATTCATGCCACGGCCCGTCGCCAGGCCCAGGTTGAACGCTTCTTTTTGGGCTTTGCCAGTGTCTGAAGCGGCCACCAGAATTTTGCTGAGTTTACGCGCTGCCGGTTTTTCGCTCTTGAAATCGCTGAAGGCGTAGAGTTGGTCTTCCAGTGTGCGGCCAATCATGCTGAGCTTCGCGAGCTCTGAGCTTACGTCGCCATTGCCGTTGAGGGTCGTATCCGTAAGAGCGATCAGTACGCTCTTGGAAGGGCCGTCTTTGAGGACGCCCGTCATTGCGATAAGCGCTTTGCGGAAGCTGGCCGGGTTGCGGTCTGCGTCTTTACCGGTGCCAACAACTAACAATCTGCCCCAGGTTTGATCGCCCAAGGGAATAAGGTTTGTCTCTGCGCTCTTGCCGCTGATGTCACCGGCTTTCTGGAGTTTGCTGATCAGCCCGCCCAATGCGCCGTCGGCCTCGGTAGTGGAGGCTGGCCAGTCACCTTTTTCGGGGAGGGCGACGACCAGACAGTCGGCTTTGGTGTTCGCAATGGCTTTACTGTTCAGGCTGAAGTTCATGGAAACTCCTGTTGGCTGTTCGGGAAAGCCGCCACTGTTGGCGGCGGGAGTGATTTATTCCTATTCTGACAAACATTGGGGTTTGCGGGCGCATTATCAAGCTGTGAGAGCAGGTTACTTCGCTTTATCGGCGCGTTGTCTGTCGTGGGCTTAACATCGCTGCACTGTCATTCAGCCCCAAGGTTACATAGAATACGCGCAGTTTTCCGATTCCTCCATGTTCCGGTCTACACGGGCAGAGAAACCGTTTTGAGCATTATTTTCCGCTATCTCATACGTCAGACTATGGTCAGCATGATTGCCGTTTCGGGCATTCTTCTGCTGGTGTTCATGAGTGGGCGTTTTCTCAAATACCTTGCCGGAGCCGCAGAGGGCAAGATTGCGCCGGGCGTGCTGTTCGAAATCATGGCCTACCGTTTCCCCGGGTTTCTGGAGTTGATCCTGCCGCTGGGGCTGTTTATCGGCATATTGCTCGCTTATGGCCGGATGTATCTGGAAAGCGAGATGACTGTTTTATATGCCTGCGGCTTGAGTGATCGTCAGCTGCTTTCCAAAACACTGGTGGGCAGCCTGGTTGTGATGCTGGTCGTCGGAAGTATGAGCCTGGTGGTCTCGCCCTGGGGTATGACGCAGGTTGAGAAAATTTTTGTCGAACAAGCAAAGGCGACAGAATTTGAAATGCTCGCGCCGGGCCGTTTTCAGAAATTGTTATCGGGTGGCCGTGTGACCTACACGGAGAGTCTCAGTGATGACAAACGACGTCTGGAAGGCGTGTTCATCGCCGAGTACGGACGTGATGGCACAGGGGTGAGTATTATTGCCGCCGATTCCGGGTCACAGTTGATTGACGAGGAAACGGGCAGCCGTTTTCTGATACTGGAAAATGGTGCCCGCTTCGATGGGGTGCCCGGCAAGCTTGACTACCAGATCACCGGTTTCGAGGCCTATGGCCTGAAGATTCGTAGTGGCAGCAGCGGCGATATCGAACTTGAAGAAGGCGTGTCAACCGGCCAGCTCATGCGTTCGGATGATCCCCGGGACCGCGCACTTCTGCACTGGCGTTTTTCATTGCCGCTAATCGTTCCGATTGTGACGCTGCTGGCGGTTCGGCTCAGCCGCGTGAATCCCCGGCAGGGTCGGTTTTTTCATCTTTTGCCCGCGATGCTGGTCTATGTTGCCTACCTTGGGCTGTTGATCGTAGCCCGTGATGCGATGGCCGAAGGTAAGGTGCCCGAATGGCTGGGCATGCTTTGGGTGCACACTATCTTCCTGACGCTTGGTCTCTGGCTGCAGTTTGGTCCGGCCTGGCTTCATAAAAAAAGGGTGAAGCGGGAAGGAGTGGCCAATGCGTAAAATTGACCACTATGTGATGCGCAATGTTGGTGGGGCCATGCTCCTGGTGATGGTGGTAGTGCTGTCACTGGACTTCATCTTTGCGTTCGTCGCGGAGCTGGAAGACACGCGCAACAATTACCAGATTCTGGACGCGCTCTGGTATGTGGTCCTGACGTTGCCTCGCAGGATTTATGACTACCTTCCGCTGGGAGCTTTCATGGGTTGTCTGGTCGGTCTGGGCGCGATGGCGAGCTCCTCCGAGCTCACGGTTATCCGCGCTGCCGGGGTTTCTCTGAAGCGTGTTGTCTGGTCGGCAATGAAACCTGCACTGGTGGTGGTGCTCGCCGGCGTTCTTATTGGCGAGTATGTGTCTCCTCCGGCGGAGCGAACCGCGCAGAGTTACAAGGCCGTTGCGCTTGGAGCCGGCCAGAATGTCGCTGCGGCGCACGGGGTGTGGCACCGCGAAGGAAATATATTCATGCACCTTAATGCTGTGCAGCCTAATGGCGTTTTGCACGGCATTTCTCTGTTCCGCTTTAACGATCAGCGGCAACTGATGGCGGCGAGCTTTGCCGAGCGGGCGATCTATCAGGGCGATCACTGGCGACTGGAAAATTCTACAACCACGCGCCTTGAGGGAGACTCCACAAGCCGCGAGGACCATCAGTCTTTGCGCTGGGAAACCGGCCTGACGCCTGATGTACTGAATGTATTGATCGTAAAGCCGGAGAATCTTTCGATGCTTGGCCTGTTCACCTACGCCAGCTACCTTGGCGATCAGGAGTTGAACGGCTCTCCCTACTGGCTGGCCTTCTGGAAGAAAGCGCTGATGCCACTGGGTACCGGGGTAATGGTGCTGGTCGCGATTTCGTTTATCTTCGGGCCGTTGCGCTCGGTTACCATGGGTTTTCGTGTGTTTACCGGCTTACTCGTTGGCCTGGTTTTCAAATACATGCAGGACCTTTTGGGCCCCATGAGCCTGGTATACGGATTTAACCCGATACTCGCGGTGCTTGTGCCGATTGCAGTGAATGCGGTGGTTGGTGTCGTATTGATGCGCCGGGCAGGTTAGCCTTAGCCTGTGCCCGGCATTCTGGTTTAGTTCGTCTTGGCTTTATGGGGAAGGCCAACGACTACGCTCTCTGAAAGCCTGTCTGTTACGGAAAGCCCGTTTATTGGATAGAACAACGCGATCATTGCCGGAACACTGAGGAACAGTGTTGCTGAGCCCATGGTATAACCGGCCAGCAGTGCCAGAAATAATACGGCAGCTGCGGCCAGGTAACGGCGAAGCGCCTGGCTCCAGCTCACAGAGGAGCCATCGAGATTTTCTATTCGTACGCGCCACACCTGCATGCCTAGCGTCTGTCCAATGCGTGTCCAGAAGTAGGCAAAGAACAGGTACATCACCAGAAACAGTACGAACGTCAGGCCGGGATCGCCGGATAACTGGCCCGCTTCCGCTTTTTGTTCGAGTTTATCCCAGCCCGTAATCCAGCCGGTTATCATGGTGTATATCCAGGTGGTAACCAGAAGTACGGCAATGCTGATCAGGCCGTCGTAAATAATGGCCAGTGATCGTTTGAGAAACGTCGCTGGGGGAAGCAGTTCATCAGCGGCGTGGAAGCGGCGGGGCATGGGCTCTCCTGTAATTTTTCACGTTTTTCCTGTACTCGGCGTGTGCTAGAGTAGCCGATTTGCACACGCGTGTAAGTATTCGTATTCAATCGCGGATTCGACCGTGTAACGGTGGGATTTCTGGAAAGGTATCAAAGGGCTATGAAAACCGCAGAGTTGCGACAGGCATTTCTCGATTATTTCAAACAGCAGGGTCATACCATTGTTTCAAGCAGTTCGCTGGTGCCAGCGGATGATCCGACACTGCTGTTTACCAATGCGGGGATGAACCAGTTCAAGGACGTGTTCCTTGGGCGAGAGGAGCGCGACTACAATCGCGCAACCACCTCCCAGAAGTGCGTTCGCGCCGGCGGCAAGCATAACGATCTGGAGAATGTAGGCTACACAGCGCGCCATCATACGTTTTTCGAAATGCTGGGCAACTTCAGCTTTGGGGACTACTTCAAGCGTGAAGCCATCAACTATGCCTGGACGTTCCTGACCGGAGAACAGTGGCTGAACCTGCCTGCTGAAAAGCTCTGGGTGACGGTCTACGCAGACGACGACGAAGCCTACGACATCTGGAATAAAGAAGTGGGCGTGCCGGCGGATCGCATCGTCCGCATCGGAGACAACGGCGGCGCTCCCTACGCGTCAGACAACTTCTGGCAGATGGGCGACACAGGCCCTTGCGGACCCTGCACCGAAATTTTCTACGACCATGGCCCGGATGTAGCCGGAGGCCCTCCCGGAAGCCCGGAAGAAGACGGCGACCGTTACATCGAGATCTGGAATGTGGTCTTTATGCAGTACAACCGTACTGCCGACGGCGAAATGCTCAACCTGCCGAAGCCCTCCGTTGATACGGGCATGGGGCTGGAGCGGGTTACGGCTGTTCTGCAGGGTGTTCACAGCAACTACCAAATTGACCTCTTCGACGACCTGCTGAAAGCCGCTTCCGCCATACTTGGCGGCGCTGCAACGACCGAGGCCAGTCTGCGCGTGGTTGCCGACCACATTCGCTCCTGTGCGTTCCTGATTTCCGATGGTGTGATGCCTTCAAATGAAGGCCGTGGTTTCGTGCTACGGCGCATCATTCGTCGTGCCGCCCGTCACGGCAACAAGTTGGGCGCCGCTGGCCCGTTCTTCTACAAGTTAACCGGTGCTCTGGTTGAATTGATGGGGGAGGCTTTTCCGCAACTGGTCAGCAGCCGGAAGCAGATCGAGAAAGTGCTGCTGCAGGAAGAGGAACAGTTTGTAAAAACTCTGGATAAAGGCCTGCGGCTGCTCGAGCAGGACATTGCCGAGCTGAAAGGCGACGTTATTCCCGGAGAAACCATTTTCACGCTGTATGACACCTATGGTTTTCCGGTAGATCTCACCAACGACATAGCCCGTGAACGCGGCTTGGCGCTGGATTATGACGGCTATGAGAAGGCTATGGAAAGTCAGCGTGAGCGCGCGCGCGCGGCTAGCAAATTTGGCATGGATTACAACGCTGCCGGCCTGGGCATTGAAGGTAAAACTGAATTTACCGGGTACGACCACATTGACGGCCACGAGCGCATTCGCGCTGTGATTGTCAACGGCGAACAGAAAACGGCAGAGGCCGGCGATGAAGCGGTTGTAGTGCTGGAGCGCACGCCGTTCTATGCCGAATCCGGCGGCCAGGTAGGTGATACCGGTTTACTGACCTGGAGTGGCGGCCGCTTCAAGGTAACCGATACCCGTAAAGACGGCGATAACCACCTGCATGTGGGTACCCTTATTGAGGGCGAGCTGTTTGAGGGGCTGGAAGTGGACGCCCGCATTGACCACGCGCGCCGCGATCGGACCCGTCGCAATCACTCCGCCACGCATCTGCTGCACGCGGCGTTGCGCAAGGTGCTGGGCGAACACGTTGGCCAGAAGGGTTCACTGGTTGATCCTGAAAAGCTGCGTTTCGACTTTTCACACTTCGAGGCCGTGACGCCCAAGCAGTTGAAAGAAATTGAACGCCAGGTGAATGAACAGATTCTTGCCAACACGCCAGTGCAGACCGACATTACAGATATGGAGCAAGCGCAGGAAAAAGGCGCCATGGCTTTGTTTGGTGAAAAGTATGGCGACGTTGTCCGCGTACTTAGCATGGGTACCGACAGCTATTCTGTAGAGTTGTGCGGCGGTACTCACGTGGCGCGCACGGGTGACATCGGGCTGTTCCGGATTACATCGGAGAGCGGTATTTCTTCCGGTGTTCGCCGAATCGAGGCGGTTACCGGCTTTGGTGCGCTTGAGTGGGTGGATGAGACCGAGCGCACTCTGCGTGAGACGGCCCGCCTGGTTAAAGGTAGCCGGGAAACGGTTATCGACAAGGTGCAGCAAACCGTTGAGCGCAACCGGCAGCTGGAGAAAGATATTGACGCCCTGAAGGCAAAGCTTGCCAGCTCTGCAGGCAGTGACCTGGCGGACTCTGCAGTTGAAGTAGCCGGTTTGAAAGTGGTCGCGTGCGAGCTTGAAGGTGCAGACCGCAAGGCCCTTATGGAAACCGCAGATCAGCTTAAAAACAAGCTGGGTGAAGGTGTTGTTGTGCTTGCCAGCGTTGATGATGGCAAGGTGACACTTGTTGCGGGCGTTACAAAATCCGCGACAGGCAGAATCAAGGCAGGCGACCTTATGAAACACCTGGCTGATTTGGTTGATGGTAAAGGCGGTGGCCGCCCAGACATGGCTCAGGGCGGCGGCAACGACCCCTCAAAGCTCGCTGAAGCTCTTGCTGGTGTGCCGGAGTGGGTTGAAAAAAATATCGCTTAAGCAACTGTTTTTCTAAAGCGGTCGGGGTTTATAATTCTGGCCGCTTGTTTTTTTGACGGGTAGAGCTTCCTGCTCTGCCATAGGTCCCTGATTCAGATATTGGAACGACAATGGCGCTGTTGGTTCAGAAGTTTGGTGGCACCTCGGTAGGCACAACCGAGCGCATAGAAGCTGTTGCGGAGAAAGTATGCGGTTTTCGCAAAGACGGCCATGATATTGTAGTCGTGGTTTCTGCCATGAGCGGTGAAACCAACCGGCTTATCGCTCTGGCCAGCAATATAATGGAGGAGCCCACGCCCCGTGAGATGGACGTTCTGGTCTCAACCGGTGAGCAGGTAACAATCGCCCTTCTTTGTATGGCGCTGCAGAAACTTGGATGTGAAGCTCGCTCCTACACTGGATCCCAGGTTCGCATACTGACAGACAGCATGCACACCAAGGCCCGGATCAAACAGATTGATGAGCAGCGTATGCGCGAAGATCTGGATGCTGGCCGCGTGGTGGTCGTTGCCGGATTTCAGGGCGTTGATGAGAAAGGCAACATCACGACGCTGGGCCGGGGTGGTTCTGACACCACGGCTGTTGCTCTGGCAGCGGCGCTGAAGGCCGATGAATGCCAGATCTATACCGATGTAGACGGCGTTTACACCACGGATCCCAGGGTAGTAGACAGTGCCCGCCGTTTGGCGCGGATTACCTTTGAAGAAATGATGGAAATGGCGAGCCTGGGCTCAAAAGTGCTGCAGATTCGCGCCGTAGAATTTGCGGGAAAATACAACGTTCCGTTAAGAGTTCTCTCCAGCTTCGAGGAAGGTGAGGGCACTCTGATTACACTTGAGGAAAACACTGCCATGGAACAACCGGTCGTCTCCGGCATCGCTTTTAACCGTGATGAAGCCAAAGTTACGATTTCGGGTGTACCCGATACCCCGGGTAGCGCGCTGCGCATCCTGAAACCAATAAGTGATGCCAATATAGATGTGGATATGATCGTCCAGAACGTTGGCGAGGATAACCGGACTGCGTTCACATTTACCGTTCATCGTAACGATTTCAAGCGTGCGAAAGACGTGCTTCAGCGTGTTTCGGACGAGCTGGGTGCTCGTGAAGTCAGTGGCGACACCAAAATCGCAAAGGTCAGTATTGTCGGCGTCGGAATGCGCTCTCATGCGGGAGTGGCGACCAAAATGTTTGAGGCGCTGTCCATTGAGGGTATTAATATTCAGATGATCTCCACATCGGAAATCAAGATTTCTGTGGTGATTGATGAAAAATATCTTGAGCTTGCGGTTCGTGCCCTTCACAGTGCATTCGAGCTCGACAAGCCCGGGGTAGAAGAAACCTTATAAAAAGAGACTCATTTGCTGACCTTGTTATCACATGTAACCGTATAAGGGAGTGTGCGTCTTCTGGTTGGCCAGTGTTCTCACTATAAACGTCGAACCAATTAAAACATTACTTGTCGGAACAGTAGCTCTGGATAGGGAGTAAGGGATATGTTGATTTTAACACGCCGCGTTGGCGAAACTCTGATGGTCGGTGATGACGTGACGGTTACCGTGCTTGGGGTGAAAGGAAATCAGGTGCGGATTGGGGTGAATGCGCCGAAGGAAGTTGCTGTGCACCGGGAAGAAATTTACCAGCGCATCCAGTCTGAAAAAGGCGTGGATGAGCCTGAACCTGGCAACAGCTGAGCATTGAAAAACACCTTTCAGGTAAGACTTGGGCGGTTTTTTTGTTTTCAGTGAAAACCAAGGCTAAAAAAATCGTGTCAAGCCTATGAAAACAGAAAAATTATGGTAGTATACGCCCCGTTCTCAAGGAGAGGTGGGTGAGTGGCTGAAACCAGTTCCCTGCTAAGGAACCGTACGCGAAAGCGTACCGAGGGTTCGAATCCCTCCCTCTCCGCCATTTTCTTTTTATAAGAAAAGCGGAACAGGTTGAAGTAGCATTCAACCACAACAAGTGATCAATGCGCGGCTGTAGCTCAGCTGGATAGAGTACTCGGCTACGAACCGAGCGGTCGGAGGTTCGAATCCTCCCAGCCGCGCCACTTTATAGAATGATGACACGTGAACCCGGCATTAGAGCCTTTCTCGTAAGTCAAACAGGATTTGAACCGAAAGAGGTTCGACCGAAACCTGCAACGCAGGTTGAGGAACGCCAGAGCGAAGCGACTGCGGCCCCGAAGGGGTGAGGGCCAAAGGCCCGAATAATCCTTCCATAAGGCTAACTACCGAAGGTGAGGATAAAGAAGTTTTTGGCGGCTGTAGCTCAGCTGGATAGAGTACTCGGCTACGAACCGAGCGGTCGGAGGTTCGAATCCTCCCAGCCGCGCCATATTCAAGTCAAAACGCCTCAGCTTGTGCACCTCACAGCCTGAGGCGTTTTGCATTCTACAGCTGGGAGAATTTGAACCGAAAGAGGTTCGACCGAAACCTGCAGAGCAGGTTGAGGAGCGCGGGAGCGCAGCTACTTAAAGTGAGGCAGCTGAGCGTGCAGCTTGGTCATAAAGCCCCGATATGCCTCTCAGGAAACCTGCCACCGCTCCGGTGTCGGCGCCAGAGAATCCTAAAGTTCGCAATGAGTCCACCAGGCATTCTTCACGGATTTCACGGTAGCGGCGGCACACTGCCTTGCCCTTTTCAGTGGCCGAATAGTAAGTCTCTTTACCGTGCTTCTCTGAAGCAACCACCTCGTGTTTCAACAGCTTCTTGAGCGCATAAGTCACGGTATGGCTGTCTTCCACGTTCAGTACCAGGCAGATGTCAGCGGTTTTCTTTGCGCGGTCACGATGGTTCACGCTGTGCAAAACCAGTATGTCCAGAGGGCTTAGCTCCGGCAGCCCGGCAGCGTTCATACAGCGCACCATCCACCGGTTAAAGGCATTGCCGGCCACAATCAGACCGAACTCCAGCTCAGACAACTCCATCGCGCTGTCAGAGGCCAGGTGAGCGGAGGACACGATCGGGCCCACTTTACGATGCGTGTTGCCTTGATCCGGATTCTCCGGGGATTCGTTGGTCTTTTTCATGATGAAATAAGTGCCTTCTGTAAACAGTGTTTCTTTGGCTCGCCCGTTCAGGGTTTCTCTAATTCCCCATTTTCCCGGGTAGATAGGTCACAATTTCCGGGAACAGGGTGATGAGAATCACGCCACTCAGGATTAAAAGAAAGTAGGGCAGTGCGGCCCAGGCAATTCGCAGAATGTTTTCTCCAGTCAGTCCCTGGATTACAAAAAGGTTGAACCCGACTGGCGGAGTAATCTGGCTCATTTCCACGACGATGACGAGGTAAATACCAAACCACAGGGTGTCAATGCCAGCGGCCTCAACCATCGGCAGAATGACCGAAGTGGTCAGCACCACAACAGAGATGCCGTCCAGAAAGCAGCCCAGCAGAATGAAGAACAGGGTCAGCGCCATCAACAACATATAAGGTGACAGGCCCAGGGTGTCGATCCAGGCGGCAAGCTCGCGCGGTATACCGGTAAAGCCCATCGCACTGGTCAGGAAGTGGGCGCTTATCAGAATGAAGGCAATCATTGACGAGGTTTTTACGGTTCCCATTAGCCCGCTTGAAAAGGTATTCCAGTTCAGTGAGCCGCTTTTCCAGGACAGAAGGTGCGCCAGGGCCACACCGATTGCGGCTGATTCCGTGGGCGATGCCAGCCCCGTGTAAATCGATCCGATAACGCCGACAATCAGCAGCATCACAGGAATAAGGGGGCGGCTGCGGCGTACTTTTTCCCCGAAGGAGAAGGACTCAGCTTCACCTGCAGGCACGCCGGACGGGTTCATCAGGGACCAGATCATGACATAGCCCGCAAACAGAGACATAAGCATCAACCCGGGCAGGATACCTGCAACAAACAGGCGCGCGATGGACTGTTCCGTTGCCACTCCGTAAACAATGAGAATAATGGAGGGAGGTATCAATAGGCCCAGAGTTGCTGATCCCGCCAGTGTGCCGAGAATCTGGTTCTTGTCGTAACCACGGTTGGTCAACTCCGGTATCGACATCTTGCCGATGGTTGCGGCTGTGGCAGCAGAAGAACCGGAGATCGCCGCGAAAATGCCGCAGCCTATGATGTTGGTATGCAGCAGTCGCCCGGGTACTTTACCAACCCAGGGGGAGATGCCCCGGAACATCTCTTCGGACAGACGCGAACGAAACAGAACCTCGCCCATCCAGATGAACATGGGAAGCGCTGCCAGATCCCAGGACACACTGGCGCTGTAAAACGCCGTAGAAAGACTGTCACCCACCGGGATGCTGCTGAAAAAAAACAGCGCAATGCAGCCAATGGCGGTTAATGAAAAAGCGACCCACAGCCCGCTGGCAAGAAGCACCAGAAGTACGCATAGCAGCAGCAAACTCATCCAGATCATTTCCATGAGCTTACTCCTGAGGTGCTTCGTTTTTGAGTTGGGTAATCCTGCCACTGACGAGCAAAAACAGTGCGTCCAGCAGAGCAATTAGCAGCCAGACCAAACCGAGAGCCATGGCCGCCTGCGGAATCCAGAGTGGTACCGGCACCATGCCAATTGAGAGGTCGCCATAATCGAGGCTGTCGAGTGCCAGCCGTGCGCTGTGCCACGCGGCAAAGCCGGTAATGGAAGCGGCAACCAGGGTTACCGCTATATCCATGACACGATGCAGCGGCTTGGGTAGATACTGAAGTACCAACGTGACGCGGATGTGGCCGCCTTGCCAGAATGTATAGGCAAGACCAAAAAACGTTGCGCCAAGCAGCATGAATGCGGCAATTTCAGCAAGCCCCGGCACGTTAAGCCCCAGAGCATCGAAGCCGGCCCATCCCAGCAGTTTGTCCAGTACGCGGCCCAGCACCTGAGCCACAATCAATACCATGATGAGAGTCAGGTGCACTGCGGAAAGTGCACCTCCCAGTCTGT
>JAGPVT010000023.1 GCA_018066865.1 Marinobacter sp.
CTGCTATTTGATGGACGATACGGTCAGCGATGTTTCGGGCATGATTAGCACGAAAACCTGGCAACTTGACCGAACCGAAGACAATGCCTTTGTTCACCTGCGCACTCAGTCCGGCATCATGGGAAGTCTCCATAGTAGCTGGACTGAATGGAAGGGCTACCACTTTTATATTGAAGCCTATGGTGATCTGGGCATGGCTCGCGCTTATTACGCCCCGATGAGTTCGACCATCATTACGATGGACAAACCAGGAGGGCAAGCCCACAAGAAAAGAAAGTTCTATATCCCCACTATTTTTCGGGAAAAATTCAAAGGCTGGCAATCAACCGTTGTGCAGACCTTTGTCGAAGAGTTGCACGACTTCGTTAGCCTGGCGAACGGAGGGCCAGCAGGTGCTATCGCGACAGCGGCAGATGGCCTTCGCAGCATCGCAATACCAAATGCCGTCTATGAGAGCGACAGAGACCGTAATGTTGTAACGTTGGACCGCCCGGCCTAAAAGCGAGTCAGGCCCAACAACGGAATAAAGATGCGCAACAGGATTTAAACAGGTGGGCAGATAGCATGAAAAACAGGGTCATTGTAACGGGTGGAGCAGGGTTTCTCGGTAGTCATCTTTGTGAGCGTCTTCTTGCTGAAGGCAATGAAGTGATATGCGTCGACAACTTCTTCACCGGGCAAAAGCGCAATATTATCCATTTGTTGGATAACCCCTATTTTGAGGTTGTTCGTCATGACATCTGCTTTCCCCTCTACCTGGAGGCCGATGAGATCTATAACCTGGCTTGCCCCGCCAGTCCGGTGCATTACCAAAGGAACCCAACACAGACCACCAAGGTTAATGTAAACGGCAGTACCAATATGCTTGGCTTGGCCAAACGCATTGGCGCCAAAATATTGCAAGCGTCCACAAGCGAAGTCTATGGAGACCCCACTGTTCATCCGCAAACGGAAGACTATTGGGGCAATGTTAACCCTATAGGTCCACGTTCATGCTATGACGAAGGCAAACGCTGCGCTGAAACGCTATTCATGGATTACAGGAAAGAGCATCAGTTGGGCATTAAGATCGTTCGTATCTTTAATACTTACGGCCCTCGTATGCATCCCCACGATGGGCGCGTTATTTCGAATTTTATTATGCAGGCCCTGAAGAATGAAGCGATCACCATCTACGGTGATGGCAGTCAAACGCGCTCATTCTGCTATTGCGATGATTTGATTGATGGCTTTGTCAGGATGATGCGTACGCCGGATAACATCATTGGCCCGATCAATCTGGGTAATCCGAATGAGTTTACTATCAAAGAGTTGGCGGAACAGGTCATTGATCTCACCGGCACAGGGTCGCGCATCAACTACCTACCGCTACCTCAGGACGACCCTAAGCAACGCTGCCCGGATATCACTAAAGCCAGAACCGAACTGGATTGGCAACCAACGATTGAATTAAAAGAAGGGCTGACAAAGTCGATCGCCTATTTCGAAGCGCTTTTGACCGAGAATCCTGACCTGTAATGTAACCTGTTGGGCGGCAGCGGGGCGGCGTCCATCCGGATTCGACAGAGAGAGCCCGGCGCTGCTATTCGATTTCTTGTAGTGCGTCCCGTGGCCCAAACAGGTAGCCCCAGGCTTCCCCGACACCCCAGACAAGATAAAACAACATTAAATAAGGTGCGGCCTTAGCCAGGTGGGAGCGGACACTGACCTTATGGCGCGCGTTCTGAAAAAATCGGAACGTTAACAGGGGCGGCAGAACGACCGATGCCATTGCGTATGCCAGCCGCTTCGCTTTCTGCCCGGAGGCGAAACGTATCCCCGCATAGTACCTTGAATAAACAAACCGCTGCCTCAGGAACAGACCAAGACTGAATTTCTTACAGTGAAAAATGCGCACGTTGTCGTCGGCAACAAGAATATGTCCCCGTTTGTGCAACAAGGGATGCAAGGTGGTTTCCCAGAATCCTGATGTCAGTATCTGCTCGTCCACCTCGTCGAAAATCTCGCGCCGGTAGGCGACATTCATGCCTGCAAGATTTGGTGTGGGGCCGCTCTCGATCGGGGGAGACATGGGCGCGTATTCACACAGGAAGGTGGCCCAGTCGAGAGCTGTATCCGTTACGCCATTGAGCACACTGCCACCAATCGCGGAAGCCTCGGGGTGTTCGGCAAATGCCTGAGCAAACTGCTTTAGCCAGTCGTGGGGCGGTACGCAGTGATCTTCGGTCACCAGCACGAATTCTCCCACGGCCTGCTTCGTCGCCAGCGTGCGCATTGTAGGCAGATCCGTATCCGGCGAGCACTCGATGATCTTCGTGTCCGGATAATCACTTTGGATACGCTGTGAAACATGATCGCTGATACGATCAGCAAGCAGCACTTCCAGTGAGGGGTCGTCCTCCTGATTGTAAAGGGACTCAAGAGTTTCCAATATTCGTTCATTATCTTCAGTACTAACCCGACCGATGACGACGGAATAGGTAACGGCCCTATTCTTTTCGTTTTGTATATGACCCAATGTGAAGCCTCTCCCTGCTATCTTTAATCAAGAAACACCCCGTCAGCCGGGACCCCAGCGATATAACCGGCACATTCTCCCACGGACCAGGCACACTCCGAGAACAGAATGAGAACGGAAAAACGCAGTACATTACCAGACAGCACCGGCGCTCGCCTCGAGGCTCGCAGTATACGACTGTATCTAAGTAAAGGAAGTATGAATATTCCAACAGCGTAGAGGAACCGGCGAAAACCCAGTGTTTCGGCATGACTTGCGCCATAAAGGCGACCATGACAGTAGCGCCTGCGCAGGTAATAACCCCATGGAAACTCTTTTCGATAGGTTACGACCATGTCGTTGCATGACGTGGGTGTGATGTTCAGTTTTTCCTGCACCTGGCGCAGGAAAAAGGTTTTCTGGAAACCCGAGCCCACGAGGGGCACTTCTTGGAGCAACTCACGCTGGAAGGCAATATTGTTGCCCGGGTATTCCGGTAATTTTGGATCAAGGGGCTCCCGGAATTGGGCATACTCGATCAGATAACCGATGTTACGGGAATCTTTGCCAGGCCAGCCACTGTTGACAGGACCATAAAACACCGGTGTCTTGTCCTGCATCATTTGACGCACTGCACGAATCCACCCTTCCGTGGGGGGGCAGGAGGCATCCAGTAGAGCGATGTAGCGGCTTCCAGTCTGTTGGATGATAGTCGCATACTGTTCAAAGAAAGGCGTGCGGCTGGAAAATCTGAACAGCGATAGGTTGCCTTCAGGGGTACCCATCGTCTGCTCGTCTATTTGTGCAACACATACCCTGATATCAGGCTGATTCAGCAATCCGGCACTCGCCAGGCTTTCACAGAGGCCTGTATGGTCGCTCTGTATACTGGAAGCGATAACAATCGTGAGCAGTGGTTCGGATGCAACTGGCTGGTCTCTCATTTGTCGGGACCCTGAAGTATCTTGGAATGTTGCTCGTTTGCTGTCCCACGGCTTCTCCGTAGTTCGTCAATCACGGCCAGATAATCATCCAGATACCGCTGACGGGTGTAGAATTTCTTGCTCCCGCTCCGCGCCAGCTCCGACAACCGCTGACGCAAACCCGGCTCCCGGACAATCCGGTGCAGTAAGGCAGGAAGCTCACTGTTCTGCCGATAAACAAAACCGGCTTTGGTCGTTTCGATAATTTCCGCGCAGCCACCGGCATCTCTGACAATCGCCGGAGTGCCACAGGCCATGGCCTCAACCGCCGTCAAGCCGAATGTCTCGGGCGCAAGCGACGGAAAGAGCAGTGCCGTGGCACTGCTGTAGAGCCCGATCAGGGACGCTTCATCAAGCCGGCCGGCAAAATGGATATTCGAATACTGGGCGAAACTTTCCTTTAATCGCGACAGGGCATCACCTTCACCGGCAAGTATCAGCTCGTAATCCTCCAGTGCCGTGAATGTTTCAAGCAAGGATTCCACACCCTTGGATGCAGTGATCCGGCCGCTGTAGACGAAGCGGGGAGGTTCCTGATTGCTCCATGTGCCAATCATTTCCTTTGATGGCTCCAGGCGTGAGTATAGTGGGATTATGCGGGTCGGGACGCTGGGATAGAGTTGCCGGTGCTGGTCTGCAGTGAATTGACTGGGTGCAATCAGACAATCAATCTTTTCGAGATGACGCTTGGCAAGGCCTGTATATCTCCAGAACTGGGGCGGAGTGCCGGAACGTAAGCAACATTGCAGGCACTGACGGGAGTCACAACGTTTGACGCCATTTTTCCAGAATATGTGGGTAGCACACACCAGCCAGTGTTCATGCAAGGTATAGAGCTTTACCGGGGCGTTACCCAGAGATAGTACGGCAGGCCCCCCAATCAGCGAAATATTGTGATAGTTGATAACATCAAAATCGTCCTTGAGCAGTTCGACAAGGGCGCCGGTTTTCAGGGCGGGATGCCCGAGTTGCTGGGTCAACAACGGAGATAGCGGACCCATGGAGCTTTTCAGCCGGCATACGTCTACGCCTTGATCGTCGTATCGCTGGGGAAGCCCCGGATCGCCTGGATTCGCTCCGAGCCGGTAAGCATCCTCGCAATGGATAACGCGCACGTAATGCCCAAGTTTGGCCAGTGAGAGAGCTAATTCCCGGACAAATATGCCGTCCCCGCCAAAGTTGTACGGCGGATAGAAGGTGGTCACCATGCAAAATCGCACGACTAACTCCGCACCTGGCGCAATGTTTTCGCTACGGAATCCGATCCATGCCTGAACCATCGATTGTGTCTATGAAGAGCGATTCGGTAAAAGTATAAAATCATGGGAATTGGATTCTGGTGAAATTTGGGTCGTTGGGTCCGGATGATTCCACCTTCCACAGGGCAGATGTGTATTCCAAATAGATTATTCATTCCAGCTCCGGGCAGAATCGGTTACGGTAGCGGTAAATAACGAAGTACTCGTTTTTGAAAACCGATCTAAAACAGTTGCTTGGGCGCTCCGAGTTGGTAAGTGGGCGCATCCACAAAGAGAGGTTCATGTCGACGTAGTAATCGGCGTGCACAGCTTCGAAGAAATGGTTCATCGCTTCAGGACTGCTGTATCTCTTCGATGGCCATGTCGCGCTGCTGCGGCCAGTCATCAATGCCATAATCCTGGGCTTGATAAAAACAATGGTATCGTCTTTTCTGGTCTCCTCCCTGATAAATCGGAACATGGCTGTTGCTCCCGGATGAGTAATGCCGTACTCCAGTTGCGGATACTTCACGGTGGTCATGACCGGTAAACTGATAATCGCCAGAAGCAGGAATCCCCCCCCGGCCACAAGGTATTTCAGCCTCGGGACGCGAGGAAAAATCTTCTCCTGGCAAAAAAGAAATCCGTAATACAGGAAAAAAGGAAATATGGGAGTTAGATAGCGTACAGTCGGAGGGGCACCGAAAAGCAATAGTACCGCGATATACCCGGCAAGGAAGATTTCCACGACTGTTATCCTGCGGATCAGCGCAAGAATATAGCCACCAACAGCAAGCAGGCTGAACAAGTTGAACAGCAGTTCATTCAGTGTGTTGATGAAGGCGCTGGAGGAGGATGGCCAGAATCTCTGTAATGCCCACCGATAACCGAAAGCCCGGTCCAGGATATTTCGCGGATCAAGGTCTACAAATTTCAGGTGATTCATTTCCGCAGGCGAGGATGGCTTGTCAGTGAGGTGTTTCAGGTTCTCCTCAAAATATTCCGGGATAAATGAGGCTGAAAACCAGATGCTTTGCAACCAGGCAAATATTACGAAGATACCCAGGGCAGCGATGCTCAACAGAGAGATCCGGCGCCGGCACACAATGTCGTACGTCAACAGGGTCAGTGGCAAAACAACACCGATTTCACGGGTGCCGTATGCTAAATACATGGAGAGCCCAATCAGGACGCTTGCCGCTATTTGTCTACCGGAAGCCTGAAGCCTGTCCTGATCGCCGGCGAGGAAATGCAGCATCAGGAAAAGCGAGAGATAACAGAACACCATAAAGGTAAAATCTGCGTTGATAACGTTGGTGACATCCCACAGGTAGGGGGTGAGACCGACAGCAAGCACAAGGAAAAAAACAAATCGTCGCTCAAGACGGGTCTCGAATATCTTGGCCACTAGCCATAACGAGAAGCTAAAGGATAGAACGCCAACCCATTTGAACGCCTCTAAATCGAGGCCGAAAAAGGCATATACCGGGGCAAGCAGTAATGGGAAAACAGGGGGGTAACCATAGGGGCTGACGAACATTGAAACCGGATTCAACAGGTAACCGGTATCGAGATAATGTCTGCCCTCCACCAGGTTTTGCGCATGAAGAATATAGAGGCTGCCATCGCCGCTCCAGTTCTGCCCTTTCACCAAGGTTGCAAGGTAAAAAACTGCCAAGGCCAGAATGGTCAGCGGAACAGCTGTGGGATGGTCTATCCATTCAACGATGGCATTGCCAAGTCTCGATGTCCGTATCTTATGCATCAATGGTCATCGCCTTTATCGGGGCGGGGCGGAGCTGTAATCCGCCCCGCCGGTTCTGGTTCAATATCCAGTGGCTGCGTATACCACTGCCGAATGCCACTATTCCCAGTCCGCCAGGCTGTTTCCACACCCGAGAAGATAACCGGTGCACTCGCCGCAACTCCAGACGGTCTCGAACACCAGGATCCACGCAGCCGTGGAGGCGACATGTTCACGGGTGCCGGCCAGCGCCCGCAGTGAACGGAGGGAAAGGATGACTGGTAAAAGGAAGCAGGCCAGCACCCGCCCCAGTCGCGCAGTGAAACTAAGGTTGCGTGATTGCAGGCCGCCGTAGAGTCGGCCGTGATTAAAACGTGAGCTGCAAGATGCTCCGGCTGCGTCAGCATAGCGCAGTGTCACAGCGAGGCCCTCATGGATATACAAAGTATGTCCGTCCTCCCGCATTCGGCGATTGGCTTCCGATTCGATGAGCCCCTCGTCATCCATGTACCCCACTAATGTTTCGCACCGGTAAAGCAAATTAACGCCCGGCAGGGTACCTGCTGATGATAAACTGCTGTTTTCGCCTTTTTGCCCGGCGCGAAGGGTAGCCGGGAAGAACAGTCCATAATCCGAGCAGTACAGGGCACGGGCCCGCCTGTCGAGTGGGTGGCCCAGATTTACCGGGCCGGATGCAGCGCTGGCATCCTCCATGGCCATTACAGTCTCACAACCGAAGCGCCAGGTATCGTCGAGCGTGCAGGTATCCTCAACTAATGCGATCCACTCCGACGCGCAATGCTTGACAGCCAATGCGCGTTTCACCGGCACACTGCACCCGCCGCCATCAATGAATTCGACAGAATTATTGCGAATGATGTCTTTAATTTCCGGCGTAATGGTCCCTGGATCCGCGACAATTACGCAGGGCAAGCCGGTAGCCGCTATAGAGCGAACACAGTGCTGCAGGGCGGCTCCCCCGATGACGGAGATGCACGCGATCGTCAGCTGATTTTCAATTTTTGATGTTTCCCAATACACGATAATAGGCACCGAAAAAAGGCAGGAACAGTTTCACCAGCGGTATATCAACCAACCAATTGTAGATAAGTGCCAGTCTCTTCTTCGATGTTGTGAAGTTCGAAATCTCTTGCTCCGGAATAACCGGGAACACAATTCTGGCCTCGAAGCCCTTTGGCCCGGAAAACAGCCTTTTCGTGTCCCGAACGCTCAACAGACGGGTAAACGTATAGGACTGATTCCTGACAAATTTTACGTAGCGGGCCTGGAGAGACCGGGGCAAATAGCCAACACCCCAGACATTGACATGCGGCTCTGGCGATAGACTGTAACGATTCGGTGTCGACAGTGCGAAAAACCCGCCCGGCCTCAACACGCGTCTCAGTTCGTTCACATACGCATTCTGGTCACCAACATGCTCAATGACATCCAGGGAAACAATGGCAGCGACCGAGCCGTCCGCAATGGGTAGCCGTTCTGCAAAACCCGCGGCCAGTTTAGGACTGCCGCCATAATGCTCAATCAGGTGTCGGGCGATCACCAGCCATTCCATGGAAACATCGACCCCTGCCACCTCACAATTTCGGGTGGCTGCAGCAGCTAGCAGTTGACCAGGACCACATCCAATTTCCAGGATGACGCCATTAGCTTCAAGGGCGGGCTGCAACCAGTCCGAGCATTGGGATTGACACTTTTCAACACCGGCAAGTACCTGGCGTGTGCGGTAATCGGCCTTTTTTTCATCCATGCCGCGGCTGGAACGAAAAATATGGCGGATCGCAGACTCAAGCCCATCACGCGCGACCCGGTCAGCTGCCTCTCTTGCTCTCTCGCGATCCTCATCCAGATCAATCCAGCATTCCAGTGTCACGCGCAGATCGGGAATGTCGTGGATTACAGGATATCGCACCTGGCAAGACTTACAACGCAGGTCTGTGTCGACTAAGTCAAGTGAACTGTGGCAAGTGGGACAGCACCAGATCATCGTGTCTGCGTTAGACATACCGGATATTCCCTATCTAATTGATTCGTCGTTCAGAGAATCATATTGGGAAACCATAAGGGTATACATCGCGACAGTGACCGCTACCCGGAAAAGGAACCGGCAATGCGCGTCGCCAGGGCAGAGATGCCCGGAAGTAACCCAATGATTTCAGCCTGGTTTCTATCCGTGTTGCCGGCATGCAGAGTGTCGGCAAAAGAATTGATATTGACCCGGCCAAGTTTCGCCATCTTCGCTTTCAGTTCTGATGACAGTTCCAGCCCCGGTTTGGCTGCCAGATGGTCGAGCACCTGTTCAGGGCGGCGGTTGATGCCCTCGGAATTTGATTGTATTTCGATTCGGGGACTATGTCACGCGGTCACGCGCGGCCAAACCGCATGCCGCGGCGGAGACTTATGCGCCGTACGGCATTGTACCCCCGCCAGGTGATGCCGTATTTGTCATCGAATACCCTTAGCCACCATGAGAAGTTGCGATTTCGCTTTTTCTGATCGTTTATTCATTGCCAACCGCTCCTCATGACCTTATTCGGGTGATTGTATCGATAACCATCCTTTTTTGTTCCTCCGGCAGTAATTTCCAGAGAAGGGGGGCCAGTAATGCGACGTACAACACTCTCGCCAAAAAGCCCGTAACCGATAACTCTTCAAGATACGAAAAAATCAGCCCGGTCAGGAGGATGCCTCCTAGGCACAAAATGATCCTGAGCCAAACACCGAGTGGAATGCTTGAGTGGAATCGCGTTGACAGTCTGAAGGGGATTGCCAGGCCGCTGAGGAAGACGCTTAACGAGAGCGAGAAGGCGGCACCGGAAAGCCCGAATCTCTCAATCAGGTAGGGGGTAACCACAATAGCTACAATGTAGGAAACCAGTGAGCTGATGGAGAAAAACTTCACATCATCAAGTCCCACCAGAAGCTGTTTGTAGACATTGACTATGACATGCATGCTTTGCCAGAAAACGAACAGATAAACGTAGTCAGATGCGGGCCTGAATTCGGAGGAGTACAAAATCGTTAGGGCAAGGTTGGGAAAAAGAAGAAATGGAAGGGAAAGCATGAAAGTGATGAGAACCATCAATCCCTGGAATTCATGAGCTTTTCTAAACTTCTCTTCGTTCGAAATGTTCCGACTCAGAATCGGTGTCAGGTAAAGAAAGTTGAGTGGGCTCGATATGGCCCCCAGTGCCAGGGCGATTGCGAACAAGGCCTGCAGCAATCCGGCCTGCGTCTCGCCCATGGTCGAAAAAACCTCATAGCGTGCTACCAGCATCGCGATCGAGTAGGCAGATAAAGCCATATGACCGTACAGGGAAAAGGAAATGATTTCGGGACTTCGCCGCAACTCCTTCAGAATACCCGCGGATGGATCGTGGACATGTAATGACAGCTTTTTTTTGATATACCAAACCGATCCAATGGTGGTCGCCACGCCGGTAATGGCCACAAAGATATAAATAGCCTCCATCCCGAAAAGCCAGGCGGCGCTGCTCGCGGCGAATGCCAGACAGAAGGTGACCACAAGATTCAGGGTTGCACTAGCCGACGTCATCTGGGCCGCAGCCAGCGTATGAACAAAAAAGATTCCCAGCATAATTGCGGGAACGTTGAGAAGTGCGATCAGAATGAACAACTTGTATGGGGCCAGTTCGACCCCAAAGATCGCGGGGTGCCAGTAAGTGATGCCGATGACCAAGCCGGTAGTCACTAAGGAAAGTAGTAACAGGCCGGACAGAAAACTGGAATAGACGGTTTGGAAGCGCCGGGTTCCCTCGCTGTGTGCTCGCGACATGAATTTCAAAGAGAAGAACGGAATACTGAATCCAGCCACCTGTACGACGGTAAGCACGACCTGGTCAATCGTTGCAATGATCCCGAAACCTGTTGGACCAAGGGCCACGGACAGGATTTTGGCCCGAACCATTCCCGTCAGAATAATAAAAACCTGGATAACGCCTACGGAGATGAGGACCCTGGACATTCTGCACTGGCCTGTATCAAGGTTGGTGGAGTCGACGGAAAACGAACCTACTCGCCACCATAGACTCGAGAAAACCTTTTACCGGATTCTGGTTCCAGGTCGGGAGAGCCGAATGTCCGGATGCCGAGAGTATACCGGTGCAGAGCAGCTTGAGTAAGGTGGTTTTATCTGTGGAGGCGCCCCGGCGTTGGTCATGGAGATCGCGGGGCGTTTGTGCATTGTCAACTGGGCTCCATTGCATAGAGAAGCCGCTTGCATCAGAATAATGTGTACTCCTAGGTAAGAATACGTATAGTAAGGCGCTATGTGTGTCCACCTCTTATAGCTGGCTATAGCTGGCGCGGCCCGCACAGGCTGAATGTCGTCGAGAGGGCGGTTTGTGCAGTATCCGGACTCGCTCTGCATAACGGACATAAGGAAATGGATGTCGGCTGGCAATGCGTGACAGCAGCTTTAGATAGCACGCTGAAAGCCATCGGTCGGTACAGGGAAAATCTCGATAAGGTTCGGGCACCTATATGAATATGAACCAGATATCCTTGATCGGTGTTTACCCCGGAATCACTGAGGAGATAATCAGTTACATGCTGGAAATCTTCAGAAACTTCTTGGATAACCTATGACGACCGGCTTCAGCCAGGCCTCAACTCGGGTGCACGACAAGCTGTTCAAGCTTGGCGATGCAGACAGTTACAACGAAGTGGTTGATCTGTTTGACAAATACACCGAGCAGTTCACCCGGCATCTGCCGGCTCCCATGATGGCAATGGCCGCTGTACAGGCCAACCAATGCATACTGGATATTGGCACCGGCACAGGGATCGTTGCGTTGGAGGTTGCCCGTAGTCTTAGTGAAGGGGGCAGGATTGTCGGAATTGATCTTTCCGATGGTATGCTGGCCACAGCGAGGGCAAAGGCGGAGAAAGAGGGCTTGGCCGAACAGACTGAATTTCTCAAAATGGATGCTGAGGCGCTCCAGTTCGAAGACAATGCTTTCGATAATGTCCTTTCCCTGTACGCCCTGCGCCACTTTCCAAACCCCGAAAAAGCTGTCGCTGAAATGCACCGTGTTCTCAAACCCGGCGGCAGTGTGGTTGTCGCGGTTGGAAGCCGACCGGAACTGCTATCCAGGGGTGGCGTGGTCGCAATGTCCCGGAGAATCACCAGCATCATCAGGCGTCTTGCCGGCCGGGAACTGGCTGCTTGTGAGTTCCTGGATCAACTGGTTAATCAGCATATTCCTGAAATCGTCAACAGTGACACAGCGCATTGGACGGCCGATCGTCACGGATTTACGGGGTCAGTGAGGGGCCTGCTTGAGTCTGCGGGCTTCACCGATATCGACAGTACCTGGCGCGGACAATATTCAATTATTGAGTCGCCCGAGGAATTCTGGGAATTGCAAATGACCTTTTCCAGCCTCGCCCGCAAACGTATAGGGCAGGCGGAAGATTCGGTGGTGGACGGATTGAAAAACGAATTCATATCGACTTGCGAAGGTGTTCTGGCAAGGAAGGGTCGGCTGGTTTACCAGTCCGGGGCCGCAATCATTTCTGCGGTCAAGCCCTGATGGGGCCTACCGTGACCAAGCAGTCATTGCTGCCGTCTCGACTGTTACAGCAGTTTGAAACAGAGATGCTATTTAATCCGGGAAGATAAAATAATGAACTCAACAGATAGCAAAGTTCGCTGTGTGATCATCGGCGGCGGCCCTGCCGGGTTGACCGCCGCTCTGGAGTTGTCGCGGGCCGGGGTCGAGCCGATTGTTTTCGAAATGGACAAGCAGGTCGGGGGGATATCACGCACGGTCGATTATAAGGGCTATCGCTTCGACATTGGTGGTCATCGGTTTTTCACGAAGGTGGACAGGGTTCATAGCTGGTGGATGGATATTCTTTCGGACGAATTCCTGGTACGGCCGCGCCTGTCGCGTATTTATTACCAAGGCAAGTTCTTCGATTATCCGTTGAAGCCAAAGAACGCGTTGCTCAATGTTGGGCTAATGGAAGCCATTCTCGTGGGGTTAAGTTACCTCAAAGCGCAGGCATTTCCCTACAGGGAAGAGAAAAACCTCGAACAGTGGGTAACCAACCGCTTTGGTAAGCGACTGTTTACAATGTTCTTCAAGACTTATACCGAAAAAGTCTGGGGTATGAAGTGTACTGAGATTGGGGCGGACTGGGCGGCCCAGCGCATCAAGAACCTGAACTTGGGCAAAGCTGCGTTATCAATGCTCGCTCCCAAACTTCTGACCGGCAAAAATCAGATCACGACACTGATCGAGGAGTTCTACTATCCCAGGCTCGGTCCTGGCCAGATGTGGGAGCGTGTGACCGACATGCTGGAAGAAAGGGGGTGTCCGGTCCGCCTGGAGCATCGGGTGAAAACGATACATCGCGATGGCGAGCAGGTTATTGGTGTTACGGTGGTCGATGGCGATGGCAATGAGGAACGCTTCGACGCCGACCATGTTATCTCCACTATGCCTATCAAGGACCTGCTCAACGTTATGGATCCTGCGCCGCCGGTGGATGCCCTTGAGGCTGCTAACCGGCTCAGGTACCGTGATTTTCTTACCGTGGGACTGGTGATCGATTCGCCGGAACTGTTTCCGGATAACTGGATTTACATCCACTCGCCGGACGTGAAGGTTGGTCGTATCCAGAATTTCGGCAACTGGAGCCCCTACATGATTCCGGATAAATCAACCAGTTGCATTGGGCTGGAGTACTTCGTCCAGGAAGGCGATGAGTTATGGACCGCTGATGACGAAGCGCTCATCGAACTGGGCAAGAAGGAAACCGCGAAGTTGGGCCTGATTGATCCGGATAAGGTCATAGATGGTGTTGTGATACGGATGCCCAAGGCCTATCCGGTTTATGACCATGGTTACAAGGAAAACATTGATAGCATCCGTGGATACACTGACAAGATACCAAACTTGCACCTGATTGGTCGCAACGGCCAGCACCGCTATAACAATCAGGATCACTCAATGGTCACTGCCATGTATGCAGCGGAAAACATCCTCGGTGCGAATCACGATGTGTGGGACGTCAATGTGGAAGAGGAGTATCACGAGGAAGCCCACGCTGAAAAGGGTCACGGTGCGAGTGGTGAACGTCTCGTACCGCAACGGGTGCGAGAAGCGTCTCCGATAGAAATTCTCAACGACGCCTTCGCAAAATACGATCCGGTCGCTCTGGGCGGAGCGCTCGGCACGATGCTCGGCTTCGTGGTATTTTTGGCGACTGCAGGTCTGCTTTTGAAGGGAGGCGAAGATGCCGGGGCGACCCTGGCATTGCTGGGCAATTATTTTCCCGGCTATAACGTCACTTGGGCCGGTTCTTTAGTAGGTGCTCTTTGGGGCTCGATATTCGGCTATATCATCGGATTCGTCATCGCTGTGGGCATTAATGTCACAGTATCGATACACCTTGGCAAACTTCTCCGGCGCCTGGGTGTGCTGGATGGACCAATCGGTTAATGTTCAAATAGGGATAAAGGGGCCGTTTCATGAATAAAGAGCATTTTTCAGAAGATGAATGGAAAGCCATTGGTCAGGCTATCGCCCGCCTACGGGCGTCCGTGATGGCAGTGACCTTCGGAATCGTCGGTGGCCTGATGTTGTTTGTGGCAACCACCTGGCTGCTCATCCTTGGCCCCACAGGAGATTCTGAACATGTTGGGCCGACACTGGGCTTGCTGGCAAATTTCTTTCCTGGCTACAGTGTTAGCTGGTCCGGGGCGGTAGTTGGGTTGTTTTACGGCGCGCTGAGCGGAGCTGTCTCTGGCTTTGTGTTGGCGTTCGTCTACAACCTTATCGTCGTCTTCCGGAAGCGCTGAAAACGTTTTAGGCCAGTGAAGGGAATATGAAGCAGGGTTTAGCTTCCATTCAGTTACTGGTGCGTTTTCATTTCGTCGAGAAAAGCTTCGCGAGCCTGAGACTGGGATATTGAAAGGCCTTCCGGCACCGGTTCTTCGGTGCCGTCTTCTATGCAATGGTAAAAGTCACCCAGCAGGTTTTTAAGCCCCGGATAGGCGGGCTCCCGGTAATACAGCCTTGATACCATGTTGATGCCGGCTATAAAAAGCTGGTGTATAGCATCGGAAAAAGGGTAAATCATCTTTCGATAGCGGGAGACCTTGCCCGGATAGTGCAGACAGTAGCCGTGGAAAAAATCCAACAGCAGAGTTCCGCGATCACCCCGAATTTCCATACGGCATCGGGTGGGCTTGGCCGACATGCTGAACGTCATTGATAGCGGTACCCCGTCGAACAGGCATTGTGCCCCGACCTCTCCTGCCATTGGGTGTTGCATCTGCCAATCCAGATTGGCAATGGATGTATCCGGCCACAAGGCAGTCATGACGGAAAACGGGTGCGGCAAAACATCGGCTACCACAGCATTCTTTTCGGCTTCGCTCTGACCGTCCGCACCGGCGGAGCACACGAGAAAATCGATACGGACTGGTTTGCCAATTTTCCCGAGGTACTTCCTGGCCTTACGGACGCCATTCTGAAAGGCAAACTGATGAACCGGGCATATTTTTTTCCCGTTTTTGCGCGCCACCTCGTAAAGTTTGCGCACATCTGCGGCCGAGCCCGCAAGAGGCTTCTCGCAGACAATATGGGCCCCGCGATCAAGTATTTGTTCACACAAGGTCTTATGTGTCTGAAGGGGGGTGCAGACGTGTACAACATCCGGCGAGCAGGCTGAGAAAAGCGCATCAATCGAACTGAAAACTTCCACGCCATGCGCCCTGGCCGCTAGCGCCCGAGCAGATGTTTCATTGACATCAACTATGCCCACAACATCCGCACCTAGTCTGCGCGCTGTATACATGTGCCATCGACCCATGAGCCCGGCACCAACAATTGCGATTTTCAAATTATCTCCGTTGAATTGATTATCTGCTTGTGCTCGCCGCGTAGCGGCTAACGATCCCGTTCACTGACGCGAGGTCTTGATTCGCTGGTACTTTATAAAACCTGACATCTGAACAGCAAAAATGGTCAGCGTTATCGCAAGCAACAGCACGGTATAAAGGCCGATGCGTTTTTCGAGGAGCTGATAGACCAGGCCATGAATCGGTATCGCCAGAGCCAGAAAATACGTTAATCGTTGCCATTTTTTCCATGAAGACGCTCCCATCATACGAAGAGAGCGATTATTGGACAGACAAAGAAGCGCAATCATTATGAATGTACAAATCAATCCGAGATAATTGGTCAACCCGAACGCATCGGTTCTGAATGGGATGGCGTGCGATTCGCCGGGGGGGTAGATAAAATAATGGATAAACCGCCCCCCCATGTGGGCTTGCAATCCGACTAACGTATGAACTATTGCCAGTAGGGCGGCCCAGATCCCCAGATCCCTTCTAAGGAGACTCGACACCGGGTTACGTCTGGACAGTATCAGGTTCAGGGGACCGATAGACAGGGCAGCGGCGAAATAGAGCAAGCCCATGTAAGCCGTGCCAATGGAGATCGCCCGCACCAATGGTTTCTCGGGTACCAACTGACGAAAGGCGTAAACCAGAACGCATGCTATTATGAACAGGAAAAGATACCTAAACCCTCTCATCATATCCATTGATCTGCCTTTGGCCAGTATTCGGGGATTACAAGGGGAAAACCGCAGAGAGTATACCATCCGGACAGGTGTGTCAGAAGCAGCAACATCTTCACTGTTTCGGCACGGCGTTCCCAGACATGTTGAGAAAGCTCATGACGCTGAACAATGAAAACCTCCCCCATCTCTGTAGGCCGAAGCCGGCTTCGGCTAAATGGTCCGGATTCGTTTCACTCCTGGCAATCGTATCCTTCCTGATTTTGGCGGCCTGCAAGGCAGTTCCATTGGAACCGGATTCCGAGAAAACGGTTAAGTCCGTCACCGTGCGGATAGACAATGCCATCGAATACCAGGAAATCGCCGGATTTGGCGCCACAACCCTCGCCGGCATTATGGTGACGGGAAACGGAGTGCACGACCTCCTGAGCACAAGCTTAAGGGATCAAGCCCTGGAGGCTATCTACGGTGACGTGGGACTGAACCTCGGCAATCTGCAATTGTGGCAGGAGCCGAGCAACGACAATGACGATCCTCTGCTTATCAAAAAGGATGGTTTTCGTTGGGCGGCATCAAATGCGATGTACGAACTGCTCGTGCGTCCTGCAAAATCCTACGGATTCAGTGATTATTCCCTCGGCCTCACGATAGACATGCGCCGTGAATTACACTGGATGAAGGAACTGCGCAAAAGTGATTACAGGCGTTATCTTCAGGAAACCGCTGAATATGTGGTCGCGGGCGTCGCACACTGGCAGGAAATAACCGGGACCGTACCGCGACTGATTACCCTGTTTAATGAACCGCTGAGCGGCAACCAGGAGCTGCAAGGTGGCTCAACCCAGGAAATAGTGGACATTATCAAGTCCGCGGGTGAACGTTTGCATGAGGAGGGGTTTACCGAGACGAAATTTATTGTTCCCGCGGAAGAGACCGTTACCAAATCTATTGAAACCAGCCGCTCCATACTCGCCGATAAAGTCGCTCGCTCTCACATTGGCGCGCTGGCTTATCACGCTTATCCGTACGATTCTGCCTACTCCAGTGTCCGCCATATCCTAGAAGCATCAGGGAGGGGGCGGCCGGATCATGATGAAATGCGGAATCGCCGCCAAATTTATGAGCTCGCCGCCCAGTATAAGCTGCCTGTTTGGATGACAGAGACTTCCGAAGGACCGGGTCGCGCTGATTATCCATTCGGCTCTCCGGAAAACCTGCGGGCTCGCGCCAATCACATTCATGATGAGCTGGTTTACGCCAATGCATCAGCCTATTTCGCGATGTATAACCTGTGGGACAGGCAAAGTCACGAGGCCCATTTCAAAAACAGAGCCATCGATTTTTTCAGTGAGTCCAGTCATATCGCACTTGTCGATCAGAAAACATCTGAGGTTCATATAAGCGGAATCGGATTCGCCATTGGCCACTTTGCCCGCTGGATTACGCCAGGTTCATTGCGGATTGATGCCGTATCAGACAATAAACTTGTCAAAGTGACAGCATTTCGCTCTGACAGGCGGAACGAGCTGGTTCTGATAGTCATCAATAACTCGAATTTCGAGGCCGAGATGGATTTTTCAATGGAACATATGGCCTTGCAAGGAATTGTAAAAGGGGAATATTCGGACAGGTCAAACCGCTGGAAACAACTTCCACCCCTCACGCCTTCAGATAACGCGAGCTTCAGATTAACTGTTGGTCCAACAAGCGTGACTTCCTTGTCCGCAACCCTGGTTAATCCGGGTTAGGCACCGTGACAGAGAGAGTTTCCCGCAAAAGATGCCTTGTAACTACCCAGGTCGTGCTGGACTTTTGGGGCTTAAGTTGATGACATTGGGGCTGTAGAGAGCTATGTCTTTTTAGGATGGAGAGCCCCCAGTATCCCTCTCCTTGGGGTGAGGCCGTTCAGCACTGTTTTATTGTCGAGACCCGTCAGCTTGGCCATGGTCGCGTCGGTGCCCGCGCGGTTCTTGTATGACGTCAGATCTTCCAAACAGAATATAGCCACTTTCGATAGTGGCGCTGGAGAAAAGAATTGCGGCGGACCGGATCACTGTCAGCAGATATTGGGTAACACTTCTCGCCCGTTCGCGCAGAGTGTAGCGCCTCGGTTTTGGGCGCGCTACGTCTGATGGCGGCGGTCCCTTCAGTATATATCCCTGGGATAAGAGCTCGTCGCCCAGGATTTGCTCGATACGTGCGATCTTCTCGGGCGCCATTTGTTCGATCCACCGGTCGATCAGCGCCGCATCGGGCCGCCGCGAGAGATTGGCATGTTCCGGGCTGAGCGCGCGCGCCTTGGCGAATTCGCTTTCGTGATAAGCCTCGACGGAGGGATGCCACGGCACTGAAAGGAAGTGCAGCACCTCGGCGACGCTCTTGCCGGTGTTCAGAACTAAGTCTTCGTATCTCAGCGTTAAGAAGTGGCGATCCGGGTATCTCCGCTGCGCCTCGCGCCACATGCGGACCGAACCGGCCCACTGTTGCGTCGCATCCCAAAGATTGGTCGGTCCGAAATCCGTCTCCAGGAGCGACTGCACCACTGCTCGAGGATCACGGAGGCAGTAGATGAATTTTGCTTCCGGGAAATCAGACAGCAGCCGGTTTATCCGCTGTTCACCCCCGACCATCTTCGCGCCCCAGGTGCAGCATCCCGACGTGCGCGCGTGAAATTCGTGCAGCGCCCGATAGGCTGTGGAGAAAGACTTCCTTGAATGATCGAGGCGCAGATCGGAGGGCTGCGGCGGATGCTCCCAGTTGCGCACGGCCACGTCACTGGTCAGCATATTCAGTAATCGGCGCCACTGCCTGTCGGACAGTTCGGCTTCAGGTGCCGGTATCGGCACGAAGGGCCCGTAGATATCGTACAGGGCATCTGCCCTGGGAATGTCGATGTCTGGATGCGCGTTCAGCACAGTAGCCAGCAGCGTTGTCCCAGACCGCCCACACCCGATGATGAAGAAGGGTGGTCGCGTCTCGGCTTTCATTTTGCTTGCTGCAGTAATAAACACCTCCCCTTGTATCTCTACAATAATTGTAGTGTGTACACGAAAATGAGGTAAGAAAAACTTAAGGAAGGTCTGATTAACGCCCGGTTTTCCGTAGAATCGCTTTTCAACTTGAAAAAAGCCATTCAACTGTTATTCCGGGGTCATCATCCCTTCATTTCGGCTTCGGCTTCGGGTTTGTCAGCATCGTTCTTGGTGGAACTCGGTGCCGAGATGATGGTGGCATCGACAATGCTACCCTCGCGTAGTAACAGGCTATTTTTCTCCAAGTGTCGGTTCACCTTCTTCTCCAACTGCTTCCAGGGACTCAACTTGTCCATCCGTTCCAGAAAGATCTAAAGCCTTATCAACTTATATCTCAGAGACTGCGCAGCTTCTCACAGAGATCTTAAGCTGCAATGGCAATAATAGTAATACTGCCAAACTGACCGGACGTGCTTGTACGCCAGGGTTCTCTCGTCAGTGGTGACCAGCGCCTCCCAGTCTTCCTTACCCACCGGCCCGGTTGAATTTCGAAACTCCACGACCGTTCCCGCGTAGTCGCTCAAGTAGCGAACGTTAATCGGGATTTTGTGACAAGCTCCTGGTTCATTCTCACACCCGAGTCATCGCATATAGTCATTAATACACGGCAGGGTAATGATCACCACAAATGGTCATGCCGATCCTACTTCCGGCCGGGCGACAGCGGTTTCACATTGTCGGGCTTGCCGATACTATCTCGCTGGGTGGAATGTTCATCCGGGAAAATGCCGGCCAGGCGGCTATCAATTCGCTCCAGCGCTTCCGCCATACGCAACAGAGCGTTCGTTGCGCCAGCCAAATCGCCCGTGTTGTGCCCGCTTTGCCCCGGGGATGGATGTTCCCGCTTCCTGAGTTCGGCCGTTTTGCGCGTAGTGGCTGGCAGTTCGTCTCCCAGCAGATCCTTGCGAATGGATTTCAGATCGTGAGGGTCAATAAACGGTCGGTCTTCGGAATAGGCGCACATCATCATGCCGTCACACAGCTTGTTTACCAGCCGCGGAATGCCTTTGCTCAGCTTGTGTATCTCCCGAACAGTGTCGCTATCAAAAAGCTTGTTACCACCGTGGCCGGAAACCAGAAGCCGGTAGTCGATATACTCGGCTGTTTCTGCAAGGGTTAGGCCTTCCAGGTGGAAGAACAGCTTTACCCGTTGGGCCAGTTGGGGGATATCCAGAACCGCCTGTTTCAGCTCTGGCTGGCCGAGCAGGATAACCCGCATTGAAGGCCCGCCCATGCTCTCCATTCCGGCCAGCATACGGACGTCTTCAAGGTTTTCCCGGGTCAGGTTCTGCGCTTCATCGATGGTCAGCACCACAGGGGTGCCTGCCGTAGCCATTTGCTCCAGGTAATCGGTAATCTGAAACAGCATGGCAACCTTGCTGTCATCCTCTACCTTCATCCCGGCCTTGCGCAGAATCAGGCCAAACAGATCCTTGGATTCCAGGTTGGTGTAGGCAATATTGAGCAGCTTCAGGTTGCCTTCGAGGTTGCGGACGGTCTTCTTCAGCAAGGTTGTCTTGCCGGAGCCGATCTCACCGCTGATAACCACGAAACCTTCAGAACTCCAGATCGCCGAAGACATGTACACATAAGCCCGGGAATGTTGCTGGCTCATATAAATAAAGTCGTCTTCCGGCGTAATGCGGAAGGGGTGCCTGTGGAGACCGAAAAATTCCAGATACATATTCAGTTCCTGTTCCTGAATCAGGCGAGGCGGATCATCTGATCGCTGCGCAGCAGGGTTTTGTCTGGTTCATAGGCATTATAGCTTTCGCTCACGGTCCCGAACCGGAAATCCCCGAGTAACCGTTCGAGGCGGTCGTAGCACTGATCCAGGTTGGTGTAATGACGGAAACGTGAGAACCAGCTTGCGTTATTGTAACGGGGCTGCTCCGGGTCTATCTCCCAGGGGTGCAAATAAAACATCTGGGGCCGTGCACCAAAGCCCGACGCGTTGCAGAACAGATAGCGAAACACCGGGTAGGGGAACTGGCGGAAATAACCGCCCCCGGCCGCTGGTATGGAAAGCCCCATTATTTGGGCAGTGGTCAGAGGAAATTCCCGGATAATGGCGCCGCTGACGGTTTCGATCGAGTAGGGGGCAGACGGTGAACCGGGTATGCCATAGCGGTCGTGTCGTATGGGGAAAATGCTCGAATCCCAGGTAAAACCTGCATCACTCAATATATCCAGTGCCCAGAGAGATTTCCGGGTAATGGAGTAGCTTGCAGCGCGGTAGCCTTCTACGGATTTGCCAATGATGTCTTCCAGCAGGGCCTTGGAGCGCAGGGTTTCTTCCCGGAATACATCCTGAGTCTGATTATAAATCAGCTGGTGACTGTATCCGTGGGACGCGATCTCGTGACCATGGTCGGACAACTTGCGAATGAGTGCTGGAAATCTCTCGGCTACCCAACCTAGCACAAAGAATGTTGCCTTCACTTGATGCTTGTCAAACAGGAATAGCAGGCGTTCCGTGTTTTGTTCGACGCGAGAAGGCAGCGTGTCCCACTGATCCGGTCTTATTACGCCCGAAAGTGCAGCAACGTGGAAATAGTCTTCTACGTCTATGCTCATGGCATGCAGGGGTTGGGCTCTAGCCGGTCCAGGCATAGGCTCTCCTTTTCAATGGTACCAATAGCCAATTATGCAGATGGCCCGATTTTCGCGTACTGACCGTGCAAATACAATTCTTGATGCGAATAATTCCCCTTTGCCAGGAAAAACAATGTAAAACTATGTTACCAAAAGATACAATGAGTTGTGATTACATTGTGGTCAGCGCAATATGGACTACAGAATAATAAGGAGCCGGTGGTAAGGGGTCGCTCATTGTCAGGCTGAGTGTTCGCTGCCGGAGAATTTGATGTTGGTCTGTCGCATGGCGTTGTGCAGACGACAAGGAAGTTTTACGTGTCGTATATACGTTTTCGAAAACACTACCTTCATATTCCCTATCTGGTGCTCGCTGCGCTGGAGTTTGTTGTTCTATATGCGATTTTCATCTTTCTTGGGTTTCTGCTTTCGCTTGCAGACGTTGGTTATCCTTCTGTTGATACAAACATTCTGTCAGCTAGCCTCTTTGCACTGATCCTGAGCGGTGGAACGCTTGCTATGGGTGGCTATCTCGCCATGGTTCATGAAAGCGTTTCAGCGTTGTTTTTTCGCACGTTGGTTGCCTACTGTTTTGTTGGGGCGATCGGGCTGAAATTGCTCTATCTGGTCCTTCCATCGGCAAATCCAGGCAGCACGAACCTGTTCTGGGCCGTTATTCTCGCTTCGCTGATCGTGATTCTGCTACGACTGATATTTCTCCGGATTGTGGATTCAGAGCAGTTAGTGCGCCGCGTTGTAATCCTCGGTGCCGGCAATTTCGCCGCCAGCCTTCTGGACGAATACGAACGCAACATGCGGGCACTGGGTGTACGAATCATCGGCTGTATTGCGGATGGCCCGAATGGCGCTGTCGAGGCCGATAAACTTCTGCCCACACCCTACGACTTTTATCAGTTCTGCCGGCAGAATCGGGTTTCGGAGATTGTCGTCGCTCAACAGGAGCGCCGTCGCAATGAAGGTGGCGGGCTACCTGTGCCAGAGCTGATGGAGTGCAAGCTTCGTGGTATTGCCATAACCAACGGCGTCGATTTCTATGAGCGCGAACTGAAAAAAGCCAAACTGGATATGGTGTACCCGTCCTGGATTGTGTTTTCTGAAGGGTTCAAAGCCTCAAAAACCCGCGATTTTGCGAAACGCTCCCTGGATCTGCTGATCAGTCTCACGCTCCTTACGGTGATGCTGCCGTTTATTATTCTTACAGCTATTGCGGTGTTCCTGGAAACCGGGCGCCCCATACTATACAGCCAGACCCGAGTTGGAATGCTGGGTAAAGAGTTTCGCATCTACAAGTTTCGCAGCATGCGGCAGGATGCAGAGAAAGATGGCAAAGCGCGCTGGGCCTCCGCTAACGACAACCGGGTTACCCGGGTGGGGGCATTTATACGCAACACTCGCCTGGATGAGTTGCCGCAGATCTATAATGTGATCAAAGGCGAAATGAGCATCGTCGGGCCGCGCCCGGAAAGGCCGGAGTTTGTCTCGGAACTGAAAGAAAAGATTCCATTTTATGATACCCGGCATTATGTAAAGCCTGGCTTAATGGGCTGGGCACAGCTTAAATATCCTTATGGCGCATCGGCTGAGGACGCCCGGGGCAAGCTGGAGTACGATCTGTACTACTCCAAAAATCACAGCCTTTTGATGGATTTTCTGATTATGATCCAGACCGTGGAAGTGATCCTCCTCGGCAAAGGCGTTCGGTAATAAACTGACGAAGAAAACAAGGGTTGGAGGGTATTTATGACTATTTTTACGTTAATGCGGGCATGTTTGATTGCGGTTCTTGGGCTGTTTATCACGGCTTGCTCTGGCCTTCCGTCTTCTGCGGAAATGCCGCCGGCGTCTGAGCTGGAGACCGAGCCTTACGAGATTGGTGTAGGAGATACTGTCTTCATCCACGTATGGCGCAACCCCGAGCTGGGTCAGACCATCGTGGTTCGCCCCGATGGTTTTATCTCCATGCCTTTGATGGGTGACGTAAAAGCAGAAGGCAAAAGGCCGGAAGAGCTGGCGTCTGAAATCAACACCACTCTGGGCGAGTTTATCCGTACTCCCGAAGTGACCGTGATGGTTACCAATCCGCTCAGTAAAGAGTTCCGTAATCGGATCCGGATTACTGGCCAGGTCGCTTCGCCGCAATCCGTCGCCTTCCAGCCGGGCATGACCGTGCTGGACGTTGTGCTAATGGCCGGTGGCATTACCGATTTTGCCGCTGATAGCCGTGCGGTTCTGCACCGCCAGATAAACGGCGAGTACGAGAGTTTCGGCCTGGATCTCGAAGCCATTCTCACCGATGGCGACATGCGTACAAATCACAGTCTGCAGCCGGGTGACGTAATCAGCGTGCCCCGCAAGCAACTGTTCCGGGGCGAGCTCTGATGGATATACAGTTCATTATTGATACCCTCCGTGCGGTGAAGCTTGAGCTTTACCGGCACAGGTTGGCAGCGGTCATCATCTTTATGACCGTAACAGCAGGGGTGTTGACGCTGGGCTATGTAACACCAAAAAGCTACACCTCTCAGGCTGTTTTGTACGCAGACCAGTCCAATATTCTCCAGCCACTACTTCGGGGCAAGGCTGAGTTGACTCAGCTCGATCGTATCAACGAAGCGCGAGAGATGATGCAAAGCCGCTCTTTCCTTGAGCAGATCGCTCTGGATACAGGTCGTATTCGAGGTGGCGAAACCGATGCCGTTCGTAACGGAAAGATCAGCAGCCTGCGTAAGCAGGTGGGTATACGGGTATCAAACCGAAACTTTCTTGAGCTCTCCTATACCAGCGGAAATCCGGACGAATCTTTTCAGGTTCTCAGCGCCGTACTGAACCGCTTTTTAGAGCGCACCGTGCGCAAAAAGCGTTCCGAGAGCCAGGGTGCGTTTGAGTTTATCGATTCTCAGGTTAAAACCTACCAGCGCCAGCTTGAAGAGGCTGAGCAGCGTTTGAAGGAATTCAAATCCGGCAATCAGGACGGCACCGAGGGTAGCGTGCTCGCCAGAATCGAAAGCCTGCGCCGTGATATTGAAAACCTCAAGCTTGAAATCCAGCAAACCGAATCTGAAGTTCAGCTTACCCGTCGTCAGCTTGAAGAAGAGCAGCCCGTAAGGCGCATAACGGTCGACCCGGGCAAATCATCTGCCGAGCGACGATTAGTCGCTATGCGCCAGGAGATGGACTCACTGTTGTTACGCTATCATGAACGTCACCCGGATGTGGTGAGCGTTCAGAGTCAGATTGCAGACCTTAAAAAACGCATCGCCACACAGACCGACGATGATCGGGACGGTGGCGTTACCGAGGTGATGGAAAACCCGGTATACGAAAACCTTAAAATTCAGCTTTCCGACGGCACAACGCGCTTGGCCGTGCAAAAAAACCGACTTGCGTCGCTTGAGCGCCTTCTTGAGGAAGCGTTCGAGCGCTCCCAGCGGGTTGCAGAGAACCAGGCACAGCGTTCGGAGCTCACGCGGGATTACGATGTTACCCGGGGTGTATACGAAGACATGCTTCAGAGTCGCGAAAAAGCACGGTTGTCCATGACTCTGGACGTGCAGGGCGAGGGCGTAAGCTATAAAATCCAGGAGCCTGCTTCTTACCCGACTCGCTGGGACGGGTTGCAGCTTTATGAGATAGGACTTGCCGGCCCCTTCCTTGGCAGCGCTATGGTGCTGGGCCTGCTAGTAATGCTTGTGATGTTTGATCAGCGCGTGCGCTCACCCCGTGCGCTGCAACTGGCCCTGCCGGAAAACATTCCGGTGCTGACCACGATTCCCCATTATCGCAGCACCTGGAAAGATCGTTTGCTGCGTAAGGACGTTGTCTCAATCCTGGTCGTACTGGTGATTTTCATGACAGCGTATCTCGCCGTTCTGGTCTTCAGCGTAATGGGCATTACCCCGGAACAACTGATCAATAAAGCCAGTGAATTAACCGGGCTAGGGCTTGGAAGTGGGAGCAATTGATGGACGACAACAAACTCTACAATGCGCTTCTGAAAAGCCAGGACGAACGCCGTCAGCTCGAGCGTGACCGTGGCGAAGCAAAAGCCGAGGACAATTTTCGCAAAGAGCGACCCTACGCGGGTTCGGAACGGGACAAGCCGAACTGGACTCGTGTGGAGACCAACCACAACGAAACCCCGCCCACACTTTATGATTCGTCGATGTCGCTGGGGCTCATTGGTAATCCAAACCCTTGGAGCCGTGAACAGTTACGGGAGCGGAAAATAGTCTATTCCGGCATGCCAGATAAGGAAGTGATGGACGCTTATCGTGAGCTGCGTATACAGCTGCGCAACCGGGCAGGCGAGGGCAACTTCACGGTGATGTTCAGTAGTCTGGGTAACGGCCCTGGCGGACTTCTGACGGCTTTTAACCTGGCGGCTGCCTTTGGGCTGGATTCCCATAGCTCGGCGTTGCTCGTGGATTGCGACCCTCACAACAATGAGCTGGCAGGCCTGGTTTCAGCTCCGATGGAGTACGGCGTTACGGATTTCGTTGGCGATCGCTCGCTGACCATCAAGTCCATTATTTACCCCAGTGGTGTTGAGCGCCTTTCAGTGATTCCTGCGGGTACTCAGGCGTCCTCTGCCGTTGAGTTGTTTTCTGCCGCGCGTATGCGTGAGCTGATTACCGAGCTGAAAACCCGTTATCCGGATCGTTGCATTGTGTTGAACGCGCCGCCTTTCCGGGAAAACACAGAAGCACGGATTCTCGAGCGTTTTGCAGATCAGATTGTTTTCGGTGTTCCTTTCGGAGAAGTCACCGGCGAAGTTATAGCAGATTCAGTGGATGCACTTGCGTCTGATAAATTCTCCGGCCTGATTTTTCAGGAGTAATCCCATGGAACGCAGATCAGGGAGTGCAAATAAATACAGCCTTGCAGCTTTTTATGTAGGTACTGGTTTTGTTGGTGCCTTCTGCGTAGCCTGGCCCTCTGCCGCAACCGCGCAGAGCCTCAGTGACAGTGTTAAAACGATCTCCGGTTCGGCCTCGGTGTTTACCGGTGTTACCCACACCCGAACGGATCGGGGTGCGTCCACTGACACCAACACAGAACCCAGTGTCGGGCTAGCTGGGCGCGTGGGCGGCACGTTTGAAAGTGGCGCTAACGCCCTTGCTCTGCAATATGGCGGAACTCTGGAAACGCGCCGGGACACAGCCGACGGTGATCAGACAGACAGAAGCTCCATCATTGGCGCCTCCCGCTATACGTACTTTGACCCTGGCAGCCGCTTGGACTTTAATCTGGGCCACACGGTTAGCTCCGTGCGCAATGACACCGGGTTTGTGGTAAACCCCTCAAGTTACGACACCCGGAATACCCTGAGTGCGGGTGCGGGCCTGCGTTTCTATCCGGGTGAGCTTTCAACGCTGCGGTTTTTTAGCCAAGCCGGTCGCAGCTTTGGTGGGGGAGCATTCAACGACCAAGAATCCTACACGGTCGGCAGTGAATTATCACGAAGGCTGAGTGAGCGGTCCACGGGTAGCCTTAACGTCAGCCGCAGCTGGTCTGACGGACGTGGTACAGATATCACCATTGATTCCGCACAGCTGGTATACAGCCTGCAGTTGGAAAGCGGGTACTTCAGTATTGGGGCAGGGGGCAGCCAAGCTGAAACCGAGTTTGCAGGAGGCACAACGAGCGAGAGCGATGCGGTGACCGGTTTCGTAGAGCGCGCCTGGGTCACCACCGACTGGCGTACGTTGATAAAATACGATCGCAGCATGTCGGACAGCGCCACAGATCTTTCCCTGAACCTGCCACCTGATTTCTCTTTTCTACCAAATACTGTTCGGTTGCAAGATCTCGTCGTCAGAGATTCACTTTCGATTACCCACAACAACCAGCAGGTGTGCGATGCTTGCAATCTTGGCATATACGCAGCAGGCGCCATACTCGAATCCCAGATTTCCGGAGCCACCACTCACGAATACCGCGCGGGCGTAAATCTCAGCTTTCAGCTAACGTCACTTCAGCGATTGAACTTCGGATATAGCTGGCAAGGTGATGCGGATGAAGATGCCAACGTTATTGTTGATCAGATCCATCGTTTTACCACAGTCTGGACACGACAACTTGCCGAAAACACAAGCTTCGGTGTGCAGTTTAACCAGTCATACCTGCGTTCAAAATCAGTCAGAAACGATCAGGATCAGTTCGAGCTGCGCCTTGTGCTGAGTCGCGGCTTCTCAATGAGCGGGCGGCGTTGATCCCAAATATGTTTGAGCAAAAAAGGGAAATACGTCTTCCTGCGGACACACCGCCACAACTGATTGTGGTGATAGATACCGAAGAAGAGTTCGACTGGAACGCGGAGCCAGACGCCAAGGCAAACCGGGTTTCTGCCATGGCGCACATCGATCGCGCCCAGAATATCTTCAACGAGTATGGTATTTGCCCCTGCTACGTTATTGATTATCCGGTGATCAGCCAGTCCCGGGGCTATGGGCTACTGAAGCAGTATGCAGAAAAAGGTCAGTGCGAAATCGGCGCGCACCTTCATCCCTGGGTGAATCCACCCCAGGAAGAAGCGGTTACCCGATCAAACATGTATCCCGGCAATCTTCCCGAGGCCTTGGAGCGGGAAAAACTCCGTGTTTTGAGTGAAACCATTCAGCAGAATTTTGGCCGCCCCCCGGTGGCCTATAAAGCCGGGCGATATGGTTTTGGGCCGAATACGACGGGCATTCTTCAGGAACTGGGGTTCGATATTGATCTGTCTGTTTGTCCGCCCCTGGATTCCCGTGCGGATGGCGGGCCGGACTATCGCAGATTTAATGCGCACCCGTTCTGGTTCGGCGGTTCGGACAAACCCATTCTGGAGATTCCCTGTACCGGAGGTTTTATCGGCTGGGCGCATCCCATGGCGATTCCGCTGTTCGAGGTTGCGCAGCGGTTGCGCAAGTTCAGGGCGCCGGGAATATTATCCCGGATCGGCGCGGTGGACAGGCTCATGCTATCACCGGAAGGCTTTACGCCAGCAGAACACATCAAGCTCACCAGGGCGCTCTACAAACAGGGCGTGCGCACGTTTACCTGGAGCTTCCACAGCCCCAGCATCGTGCCCGGCAATACCAGTTACGTTCAGAATGAGGCCCAACTAAAGGCGTTTCTGAACAGTTTTCGGAAATTTTTCAATTTCTTTTTCAATGAATTAGGCGGACAGGCGTCATCGCCAACCCGCATTCGCAAGTATATGGAGAGTAAGGCATGAAGGTGCTCGGGATTTCCCCACTAGACAAGGACTCAACCGTCTCAATTGTAGAGGACGGTAACGTTCTCTTTGCCGCCGGCGAAGAGCGTTTTTCCAGAGTCAAACAACAGTCAGGCTTTCCGCGCCTCGCTCTGGAAAAAGCGCTTTCATACACCGGTCTTTCCATAAGCGATTTCGACCAAGTGTGCTATCCATTCCTCACCTGGGAGAACGAGCAGAAGCTATTCACAAAAAATCTGGAAGATGAGAAAGCCTTTATCAAAGCTTTTCAGCCCAAAGAGCTGAGCTCACAGATCAAAGAGGCACTTAACCATGTGCCTGATCGCGGTCAGCCGATTCACGGCCTGGAACATCCTAACGCCATTATGGAAAAGGGGTTTCTTCATAACTCTTATTACAACATGGCTGGCATCCAGAAGTTGGCTTCCAACAACGCAGCTCTGAAGTCCTCCAGACACTGGGGCGAAGGCGCCACAGTGTCTTTCCAGCAGTGGGAAACTGAGCTGGCTCAGGGGTTGAGCGAGATGGGCTGGGCAGCGCCTGTCAAACGTATGGATCACCACTTGTCTCACGCTGCCAACAGCTTTCTCTGCAGTGGTTATGAGCGGGCGCTGTGTGTGACTCTGGATGGCTACGGCTCGGGGCTTGCCGGTTCGGTAAGCGAGGCTCGCGATGGTAAGATCCATCGTCTGCACGGGCTGCCATTTCCGAACTCTCTGGGAACGCTTTATGAGCACGTCACATCCAGTCTCGGATTCAAGCCTAGCCGCCACGAAGGCAAGATTGTCGGCTTGGCTTCTTACGGCGACCCTAAGCTACTGGGCGATATTCTGCTATCTCGAATCGAGCAGACTCCGGGCGATTTTCGGATTTACGAAGCCAACAACGTATTTTTCTCCCGTTACCTGGCGTCAAAGTTTCCGAAAATCGACGTAGCTGCCGCTTACCAGTATGTGCTTGAAAAAGTGGCGACTAACTATGTCCGCTACTGGGTGGAGAAAACCGGGATCGACACCATCGTGCTCTCGGGCGGGGTAACCGCTAATGTAAAACTGAACCAGCGTATTTTTGAAATCGAAGGCGTTAATCACATCTTCGTTTACCCGAATATGGGTGACGGTGGCTGCGGTACGGGCGCTGCGCTCTATCATAGCTGGCCGGGCGGGGTAAAACCCTCCATTACCAATAGCTATATGGGGCCGGACTATTCCGAAGCCGAGATCGAAAAGGCGCTAAAATCCGAGAATCTGCAATATCGCCGGCCCGAGCACCTTGCGGTAGAGGTTGCAGCACTGATTCACGGCGGCGAAGTGGTCGCACGGTTTGACGGTCGCATGGAATACGGCCCCAGAGCCTTGGGCAATCGCTCCATTCTTTATCACGCTCGTGAGCCTGAAGTGAACCAGTGGCTGAACAAGCGACTGGGCCGCACCGAGTTTATGCCATTTGCCCCGGTTACCCTCTACGAGGCGCGGGAAAAGTGTTATCACAACATTAAGGGCGCGGAGCATGCTGCGGAATTCATGACCGTCACCTTCGACTGTACCGAATTTATGCGGGAAAGCTGCCCGGCTGCCGTGCACGTGGATGGCACAGCCAGGCCACAGCTTATCCGGCGCGACGTTAACCCGGGCTACTACGACATTCTGAGCGAATATGAAAAGCTCAGTGGCATCCCCAGCCTGATCAACACCAGCTTTAACATGCATGAAGAGCCCATCGTCAACTCTCCGGAAGATGCGGTAAGAGCCTTTATTCAGGGAGCGCTGGACTATCTCGCGATAGGGCCTTTCCTGGTAAAACACCCGAACCCGGGGCACTGATCTGGTAACGGATGTAACGCCATGACAGCAGGATTGCTGACAGTGACCACAGAGCCAGCAGCCGCTTGCGCAACATTGCGTGACGACTGGCTGGATCTGGAACACCGCGCAGAACCCACGGTGTTTCTTTCCTGGCAATGGCTCGGGCATTGGCTGCGAGTGTACAAACCAGATGCGCTGGTGCTTCGTGTAACGGAGGGTGAGCGACTGGTTGGCTTGGGATTAGTGGTAGAAACCGATGAGCGCCGCCACGGTGTTCTGAAATCCCGATGCCTTCGCCTGCACCAAACCGGCCATAAACTGCTGGATCAGATCTGGATTGAGTACAACGGGTTTCTGGCTGAGCGTGGCAAAGAAGATGCCGTTGCCAAAGCCTGCCTGGAATACCTGTGCAGTGCCATGGCGGACTGGGACGAATTCATTCTCGGTGCTATCGATGCCGATGAAGCGGAACGATATGCCCGGATTACAGGCCTATATAAGCATTTGCGCTGGGAAGCACCCTGCTTTGGTGTGGATCTTGATGGCCTGCGACGAAGCGGTGACCCTTACCTGAATACGCTCTCGCGTAATACCCGCTATCAGATCAACCGGGCCCACCGGCTCTACGGTGAACGCGGCGAAGTGAAGCTGGTTCGCCCGGATTCGGTAGAGGAAGCGCTGGCAATGTTTGATGCTATTGGCCCCAGGCATCTCGAGCGTTGGGGGGGAGGTCTCGATCAGAGCGGATTTGCGAACCCGGATTTTGTGCGGTTTCACAGGGAGTTGATCCGCGCACAGTGGCCTGAAGGGGGCGTTGACCTGATTTCTGTGGTGGCTGGCGATGAGCAATTTGCGTGCTTTTATAATCTGCTACACAACCAGGTGGCGTACTTTTATCTGGGCGGTATGGCCGTAGAAACCGATAACCGCCTGAAGCCGGGTTTACTGGGCCACAGCCTGTGTATTGAAGATTATCGTCACCACGGCTTTCATTATTATGACTTTATGGGCGGGGCTGAGCGGTATAAATCCAATCTGGGCCACTTTCACCGTAATCTGGTTCAAATCGCCTTACAGCGGCCTCGTTTCAAACTGAGGCTTGAGGATGTTGCAAGGCGGGCAAGAAACCGTTGGCTCGGGGAGGCTGGTGCTGGCCATGAACACTGATATCCAGGCCCGGGCATCAAGATTCAACGTTTTCCCGGCTACCGAATACGACCAGTATGTGGCTGGCCACTCTCAGGCGACGCCTTATCACAGCAGCGCTTGGTTGCAGGCGACGGAAAGCGCCTATGGCCATACTTGCTGGCTGATTACCGTTCATCACAATGGGAGCTTGTGTGGCGTACTACCCTTGGTGAAAGTAAAATCACCCATCGGAGCCGGAAGCCTGGTTTCTCTGCCATTCTGTGATCTTGGCGGTGTGCTGGCAGACAACGCAGAAATTCGAGAACGGCTGATTGCCGAAGCGAAAGCACTGGCACGGACAAACCGTATAAAAATCATGGAAACCCGCGAGAGCGGTGCTGCACTTGAAACCGAACAGACAACCGATGCACTACCAGCACATACAAAAGTGCGAATGTTGTGTGAATTACCTGAAAACAGTGAAGCGTTGTTCAAAAGCTATAAGCCCAAGCTGCGCAGTCAGATTCGCAAGGCGCAAAAAAACGGACTCAGGGCAGAACTGCTTACCGAACCGGATGCAGTGAACCTGTTTTACGATGTATTCAGCCAAAACATGCGCAGATTAGGTTCGCCGGTTCACAGCCTGCAATGGTTCAAGGACCTGAAGGCCGCCTACGGCGATCACCTGTTAATTAGCGTGGTCTTTCAGGGTGACAAACCAGTAGGCGCGGGCATTGTGCTGCTCGGGGGCAAGCAGGCTTGCATTCCATGGGCGTCCACGCTGGAAGAGTTCAACCGGCTGGCTCCTAATATGCTGCTTTACTGGACACTGCTTAGCCACGTGTGCGATCTGGGTTATACCCTGTTCGACTTTGGTCGCTCCACCCTGGGTGAAGGCACCTATCGCTTCAAAAAGCAGTGGGGTGCAGAACCCTATAGGCTGGTCTGGACCGAATATCATAGCGGCGAGCAAAACCCAACCGGCCTTGATACAAGTGGTAACGGGGCGACCCGCGCATCACGGCTCAGGCCTGTTATTGAAAATATCTGGCGACGACTGCCGTTGCCGTTTGCCAACTGGCTCGGCCCAAAACTGAGACGATACATCACCTTATGACGTTTGTACTTCTGTTGACACTCCTGTGCCTTTCCGTTCCCGTTTATGTGTACTTCGGGTACCCGGCGCTATTGTGGCTGCTAACCCGGGGCCTGCCGGATATTACTCACCGCCGTGGCGAACAGAAGCCTTCTGTCGCACTGATTATCTCCTGCTACAACGAAGAGGGGGTAATACGCGAGAAGCTGCAAAACGCTCTGGAACTGGATTATCCTCAAGAACTGCTTCAGATCCTCGTAGTATCAGACGGCTCAGATGATGGTACAGACGAGGCGGTAAAAGAGTTTAAGGATAAACGAATAGTATTGATCCGACAGGAAGGCCGGCTGGGTAAAACCAAGGGCATCAACCTGGCTATGGAGCAAATCAATGCCGACATCACTGTATTCAGCGACGCCAACGCTATGTATGCCAGTGATGCAATCAGTAAACTGGTGCGAAATTTTGCAGATCTGGATGTAGGTTACGTGGTGGGCGCAGCCCTCTATACAGATGGGAATCAAGGTGCCAGCGCTCGTAATGAAAACCTCTACTGGCGTTATGAACTGGCGATCAAAGCCATGGAATCCCGGTTGCATTCCGTAGTAGGTGGAGATGGCGCCATCTATGCTATTCGCACCAAGCTTTGGGAACCTTTGCAACAGCAGGACATCAACGATTTTGTAAACCCCTTACAGATCATCGCCAAAGGCTACCGGGGTGTGTTCGATGCTGATGCCCGCTGCTTTGAAGAAACCGCCGGCGATTTCGACCGTGAAGTGGCACGCAAGGAACGTATTGTGAACCGAAGTATCCGCGGCCTGATGCGGGTAGGGCGGGTAATGAACCCGACGAGAACCGGGGTGTTCGCCTTAGAGGTTATCTCCCACAAGCTGCTGCGCTGGCTGATTCCGTTGTTCCTGCTTGCTGGAGTTGCAGGCAGTGTGATCCTGGCCTTTGCGGGCTTTGGTCTGTTCAAACTTATTACGGCAGGTACGGTACTGATATTAGCGCTTACGCTTGTGGGGCATCTGTCGGTTAACCGCAACAAGCTACCCACCTGGATTGCCACGCCTTATTACTTTGTGATGGTGAATGGCTATGCGGTTCGTGGAATTGTGAAGGCGCTTCAGGGGCGGACTCAGGTAACGTGGAGCAGCGCCAGAAACACCGAAGCAAGGAATTCCGGAGTGTCAGACCAGTGAATAGGCTACGAGTACTTCAGTTCATAACACCAGCCGGGTTCTATGGAGCAGAACGGTGGGTTCTGGCCCTGGCCAACAACATTAATCGTGACGACGTAATCTGCGACCTGGCGGTTACCCGCGAATCACCGGATCAAGATCTGTCGGTGGCCGAGTACTATCCTCGTAATGATGGTCAACAGGTTCACTATCTGGACATGCGCGGACGTTTTGATTTTCGAGTGGTCAGCAGATTGTGCGAAGTCATCCGTAACAACGGGATAGACGTTATCCATACCCATGGGTACAAATCGGACATACTGGGGCTCCTCGCTGCCAAGCGCGCGGGCATTGCTTGTGTAAGTACACCTCACGGCTTTTCGGGCAACGTGGGTTTCAAGCTTGCAACTTTTATCCGCATCGGCACTCATATGCTTCGCTACTTCGACCGGGTTGTTCCTCTTTCCGAGGAGCTGATGGATGATATGAAGCGATTTAAGGTACCTGAATCCAAAACCTCTTTTATACGGAACGGTGTTGATCTCACGGAAATCGATGCAGCCTTGGCAAGCCTGCCTAAAGATAAAAATCTCGAAAAAGATTCACGAATTATTGGGTTTATCGGCCAGTTGATCCCTCGTAAAGGCATACCAGATCTTATTGAGGTTTTTGACCAGCTGTATCAACACGAAGATGGCCTTCGGTTACAGCTGCTTGGTGATGGTAGTCAAAGAAAGGAGCTCGAGCGCCAGGCTGCAGAACTGAGTAGCGTTAATGCGGTTGAGTTTTTAGGGTTTCGCAGCGATCGTCTGAAATTGCTTTCAAAGTTCAGCTTGTTTGTCATGACTTCGTCACTGGAAGGTATTCCCAGATGCATGATGGAGGCCATGGCGGTAGGTGTTCCGGTAGTCGCCTATGATATCCCCGGTGTTGACCAGCTCGTGGAACACGGCAAAACGGGGCTGCTTGCACCCTTTGGTGACAAGGCCGCGCTGGCAGCCTACTGCAAACAGGTTCTCGATGACCCCGAGCTTGCTGCAACCCTCAGCCGTAATGCCCGGGAAATGGTCAATGCCCGCTATTCTGCTGCCCGTATGGCAAACGAATACGAGGCGCTGTTCCGAAAGCTTACAGGAAAACAAAAAGCCGCATCCCTGCAACAAAGTGAGGCTGGTTAATGTGTGGATTGGCCGGCTTCCTGCGCACCGCTACAACTCCTGATCGGGATGCCCACCAACGCTGGCTCGATGACATGGGGCAGGCGATTATTCATCGCGGGCCGGATGCTGGCTCAACGTGGCTTGACGACGCAGTCGGGCTCGTACATCGCAGGCTTAGCATTATCGATCTCAGTGATGCCGGGACACAGCCTATGGTGTCTGCCTCCGGGCGTTACGTGATTGCCTACAACGGAGAAATCTATAACTTTCAGGAGCTGCGTGATGAACTCACCAACCAGGGCCACAGTTTCCGCACACGAACTGATACAGAAGTTCTGCTTGCCCTCTACGAAATTCACGGCCCGAGTTGTCTCCAACTGCTGAATGGCATGTTCGCCCTCGCCATCTGGGACCGCACCGCCCGTAAACTGTTTTTGGCAAGGGATCGCCTTGGTAAAAAACCGCTGTACTTTTACGAAGCCAACGGACAGTTTGCATTTGCATCCGAGCTAAAGGCGTTAACACCAGCACCCTTTGTTAAAACCGAGTTGCGCCATGACGCAATCAAAGACTTTTTTGCCTATCAGTACATACCGGATCCGAAAACCATCTACAAAAACGTCCACAAACTGGCCCCCGGCTATTGGTTAGTTACAGATGGCACTCACACACGTCAGGAACAGTATTGGGATGTGTCTTTCGGGGCACCCTCAAGTGCCAGCCTGGGTGAACTGGAGGACGGCCTCTATAATCTGATTGACGATGCGGTTCGCCTGCGTATGGTCAGCGATGTACCTCTTGGGGCATTCCTGAGCGGCGGAATCGATTCGAGTGCGGTGGTTGGATTAATGGCCGGCCACACTAATCAACCGGTAACAACCTGCGCCATCGGGTTTGATTCAAAGCGGTTTGATGAAGTGCACTGGGCGAAAAAGGTTGCTGAGCAATTCAAAACAGACCACCACGAATTCACCGTCAAAGACAATGTTGCAGAGAGCCTTGCCAGCATTGCCCGCTTCTTTGATGAACCCTTTGCAGATCCTTCGTTCGTTCCGACGTATTTCGTATCACAACTGGCCCGTCAGAAAGTCACTGTAGCACTGGCTGGCGACGGCGGTGATGAGAATTTTGCGGGTTATAGTAAATATTACACAGATCACGTTGAAAACCGGTTACGAGGGCTGTTTCCAGCAGCGCTTCGCCATAACCTGTTCCCCGGACTTGCTCGCTTGGCAGGAATGGTAAACACTGGGGCGACAAGAAAAGCCAGATCACTCTTGGGGACACTGGCTTTGGATCCGGATGAAGCTTTTTTCATTACGAATAGCTTCTTCCGAAGAGATGTGTGGAACGATCTCGTTAAGGGCGAACTGAAACGGGAAACCCATGATTACGACCCTGCGGAAATCACTCGCGCCCACTACAAGAATGCTGACACGGATAACCACCTTTCCAGCATTCTCTATACCGACATAAAAACCTATCTTCCCGGGGATATTCTTGTGAAGGTAGACCGCATGAGCATGGCAAACTCCCTGGAAACCCGGGCTCCGCTTCTTGATTACCGGGTGGTGGAGTATGCCGCGCAGATACCCTCTGCCATGAAATTGCATGGCAAAGAGAAGAAATTCGTTTTGAAAAAGGCATTTGAAAAACTGCTGCCGGAGGAAGTGCTTTACCGGAAGAAGATGGGCTTCTCTGTGCCTTTGGCACAATGGTTAAGGAACGAATTGTTTGAATTAGCTGAAGGCATCTTCAATAGCAATGAAGGAGGATTGGCGCAGTGTTTTGATATGAGAAAAGTACGCCGGTTGTGGCAGAATCACCAGCGTGGTGAGGATAAAAATACCCAAGAGCTTTGGAGTATGGTGGCTTTTGAACTTTGGTGGCGAAATTACAATCGATAGATTTTAAGAGAGCTGGATATAATATGTTGGAATATAAGCAGGTATTCATTATTGGCGCTCCCAGGTCGGGGACAACGTTTCTGGCAAGCCTGCTCGATAAGACAGCTTATGGTAAGCCTGTTGAGACCCATTTCATTACTAAATACTATAAGAAGTTGGATAGCTATGGAGATATTTCGAGATTTGATAATTTCCGGTCTCTTGTCGAGGATATCCTAAAAGAAAGACCTGTTCAGCAGTGGGGTCTATCTCTCGATGTTGAGGATTTTTACAGGTCTCTTCCTGAAGGATTTGATTATAAAGACGTCGTAAACCAGATTTTATCCCTGCAGAAAAAGGACGGTAACTCTGCTGCGTGGGGAGACAAAACACCTCACTATATCGGTGATCTGGACATCCTCTTAACGTTGTTCCCTCACGCGAGTTACATCTATATTGTTCGTGACGGTCGTGACGTGGCCCTATCCCTGCTAGAAAAAAACTGGGGACCTAACAACATCTATGAGTGTGCCAGATACTGGGCCAAGCTAAATCAGAATATAGACTTGATACATAAGATGACGGAGGGCGGTCAACTATACAGTCTGACGTACGAGGGCCTGCTGGATAAAACCAAAAGCCATATATTTTCTATCTACGATTTTCTTGGTGAGCAGGTTTCGGAAGAAGACGTCAATGCTCTCTCCTCTTCTGTAAAAAATAAAAATTATGGGAAATGGAAATCGAAAATGAGTGAGGGTGATGTCCACACATTCGAAGCAGTGGCCGGGCGCGATCTGACGAGATTGGGTTATGAAGTAATCTATCCCGATGCAAAAATACCATTGTATAAAAAAAACATTTACTTCATACATACCAAATTCCGACGTGCTTATTTCCTTTTTTATATCAATATTATTGACGGTTTCAGGATCCGGTTCCTTGGGAAGCCACCTTTCAATGAATAACGTTTTTTGAGTGGTCTTATGAGCGCTAGCAGATGCCGTATCCTACACATCACTTTTAATATGGGTATTGGTGGTACAGAACAGGTTATCCGACAGCTCGTTTTGAAATCGCCAAGAGAGCGGTTTGAAAATCACATCGTGTGCATTGACAGCAAGATCGGTGAAATCGGCCAGCAGGTCTCTGCAGCGGGGGCCGTCATACACCCGTTACAACGGCAGTCCGGGCTGGACCTGAACCTGATCCGTAGTATCGGCAGAATTATTAAACAGAATAAAATTGACGTGGTTCACTGCCATCAATATACGCCTTGGTTCTATGGTTTGCTAGGTGCTCTTGGGACGGGCGTGAGAGTCGTGTTCACCGAACACGGGCGCTTTCACCCTGATCGATACCGGTACAAAGCAGCCTTGGTAAACCCCCTACTGGCGCTGCTCACAGATAATGTAGTGGCGATTTCATCAGCGACACGAGAGGCTCTGGCCCGGTACGAGTTTGTTCCCAAATCGAAAATTCAAGTGATTTATAACGGTATTCAGCCTCTTTCCGTTTCGTCCGATGAAGCACTGGCGGTCCGCCAGGAACTGGGCATTCTCCATGGGGCCTTCGTCGTGGGTACGGTTGCTCGGCTGGACCCGATAAAAAACCAGAAAATGATGCTCCGCGCCTTCCGTGTATTTAGGCAGCAATGCGAGGACGCTTGGCTGCTAATAGTGGGGGATGGCCCTGACCGGGGAGCGCTGGAAGAGTATGCAGAAGAACTCGGCATTAAAGATCGCACCTGTTTCACCGGGTTTATAAGTGAACCTGCCTGCTATCTGGCGGCGATGGATGTTTTCTTGCTGTCTTCCCATTCCGAAGGGACCTCTATGACATTACTGGAATCCATGAGCCTGGGACTGCCAGCGGTCGCTACCCGGGTAGGTGGGAATCAGGAGATCATTGAAGACGGTGTGACCGGCTTCCTGACCGCACCGGATAATACCGAGGAATTTGCCGACGCGATCACGGCACTATACAAAGACAAGGATCGCTCCCATTTATTCGGGAATGCGGCGCTCAAACGTTTCAATGAACGTTTTCATGTGGAGACCATGCTCGATAGCTACGTAGCGCTCTATGGACAAACTTCCAAAAAGGCAATGAACTAAAGCCTATTTTCAATTGATTCAGCCGGTTTCACTATGTCCAAGTCAGCTTTATTGTTCCTGTTAATTTTCTTCGGTGGACTCATCGCTGCGGTTTTCTTTCTGCCCGTTGCCTCATTTCTGGTGTATCAACTGGTATATTTCATTAACCCAGACGATAGCTGGTGGTCAGCGAGTATTCCGGGCCTGAGATACTCGTTTACCGTTGTCGTCATCATGATACTGACGCTGGCGGTCAATTACCGGAACTATACGGAACGCGCTGCCTGGGGCGATCAGCCGATACTGAAATGGCTGCTCGCAATTCTGATTATGTATATGATCATGCTGAATTTTGCCATCGTTCCGGTGCTTCACAAGCGCTTTCTGATCGATTTCGTCAAGCTGATTGTGATCATCTTTGTGGCTTACAAACTTGTTAATACGGAGCGGGCTCTGGATGCATGTCTTTGGGCATATATTCTCGGAGCAACTTATATCGGGATTGTAGTTTACCAGACCGGAAGAAACTCTGGGGACCGTGTGGAAGGGCTGGGGATGGTAGACACGGGGGGTGACAGTAATATGGTCGCGGCCGCGTTGGCACCGAGTCTGGTAATTCTCATCTACATGGCCTGGCTGGGTAATAAAAAAATAAAGGCGCTGACCTTCTTTTGCGGAGCGTTAATTGCAAATGGTGTCGTGTTGATCAACAGCCGCGGGGCTTTTCTCGGAGTTGTTTTAGGGGCTGCGTTTTTCCTTTTCTACATGCTTTTTTCAAAATACCGGCGTAAAGGGCAACGGGGGACGGCCATTTTCGTTATTCTGGCGGGCCTGAGTGGTGGGCTCTATGTCGCCGATGACACCTTTTGGGAGCGGATGCAGACGCTGACTCTGGCACAGGAAGATGCCGGTGCCAGCGGGTCCCGCCGGACAGACTACTGGCGGGCCACTTTCGATGTCATGGAAGATTACCCGATGGGGGTGGGTATTGGAGGATTTCAGGTGGTTAGCAAACAGTACCTGCCCAGTAGTAATTTTGTGAATCGTGATATCGGTAGAGCTGTCCACTCCACCTGGTTCCAGTTGTTGGGGGAACTCGGTTGGCCCGGGCCGATACTGTTTATCGGTTTGCTGATTACCATTACCAGACTCTCGGGAAAAACGAAGAGATCGTTAATAGCCGAGGGCCGGTACGAAGCCTATTTCAAGATGCTTGCCTTGGAAGGTGCGCTTCTCGCTTATCTGATATGTGCAACCTTTATTGACCGGAGCAGGGCTGAGATACTGTATTGGCTAATACTCTTTATAGCTATCGGCGTGAATGTTTATTACCTTCAGAGTGCCGGCCAGAGGACCAGTCAGGTTGCTGGCGCCAAAAAAACCAAGCAAGCGGCCTGCGCTTCACAAACAGACATCGGTACAAAGCGGAAAAAGGCGATTTGAATGAAGAATGATCCAGCGCTGGTTTCTGTAATTGTTCCCGTCTATAACCGGGCGCACCTCGTGACAGAAACGGTTGCAAGTATTCTCGGGCAAACATACCAGAACATCGAAATTATCCTGATCAATGATGGGTCTACCGACGATTCCTTAAACGTTATCCAAGCTCTGCAGCGGGAGTACCCTGATGTGATTCGCATCATTGATCAGGAAAATCAGGGCCAGACCATCGCGCGGAATCAGGGGATACAAAAGGCCCGTGGGAAATACGTTGCATTTTTGGACAGTGACGACCTTTGGGTGCCGGACAAGCTCGCGCGTCAGATTCCTCTGTTTGATGAAGGGGTCGGGCTCGTCTATGGAGGTGTTGCGCTGATCAATGAGTACGGGGAAACTACGGGTTTTGACTCCTGTGATCCTACCATTCAGGGTAAGATCTATCCGCAGTTGCTGGTTAAAAACCGAATGACTGGCGGATCCGTTGTGGTTCTGCGAGAGGCGCTGGACAGGGTCGGAGTGTTCGATCCCGAGTTCAGGGCGGCGGAAAACTGGGATCTCTGGCTGCGGATCTGCAAAGAGTACCAGGCGCGGCTAGTAAACATGCCGGTAGTCAAGTACCGCCTGCACCAGAACAACATGTCAAAGGATATGATGTTAATGCAGGATGCCAAACGGCAGATCATGGCGAAACACTGTGATAAACATTCGTCAGATAAACTGGTTGCACGCTACTCCAGATTGGCGGAAGCCGACCTTTTCTACAAGTTAGGTGTCTATTGCTTTTCCCGGGAACAGTTTGGAGAAGCCATCCGGAATTTTTTGCGGGTAGTGATGATCTCGCCCTTCTACGAAGACACGCCAGTGCGGCTACTAAGAAGTTTGCTGGGAAGTCAAGGCAATCGTATGCTTCGAAAACTCAAGAAAGCGCACTAATGCTCGTTCTACTTCACTCGTTTATCTCAAAGCCAGTCTCGATAATTCCGCAAGGTGCACCTAAATGCCCGGTGTAAAACAGGCCATCTTATATTCGTCTTTAGGTCGATACTTGCTCATGTCCATTGGTCTGGCGAGTTCCATCATCACGGCCCGGTTACTTTCACCAGACGAGATTGGCACATTTGCCATTGCAAGTTCAGTGGTAATGGTCATGGCCGAATTCCGGATGCTGGGGGCGAATGCTTACTTGGTCCGGCAAGCTGAAGTGACCACAGAGAAAATTCGCTCAGCTTACGGCCTCACGATACTGGTTTCATGGGGGCTGGGTGTTGCGCTGGCTGCGGCGTCGTGGCCACTGGCAGACTTTTTTGGGGTAGATGGTCTGGCTTTTGTTTTTCTTATCCTCTCTGTCTCTTTTCTCTTGGCACCCTATATCAGCATACCGGATGCTTTATTAACCAGGAATTACCGTTTCCGGGAGATCGCCACTATTAATGTAACTTCATCAGTGATTCAGCTTGCGCTGGTGGTAGTACTCATTAAGAACGGGTTCAGTTTTTACTCCCTGGCCATCGGTCAGGCCATCTCAATTTTCGTAAAGTTCGTTCTAAGTCTGTATTTTACCCGTGATATAAAAGTGTACATGCCCAGATTCACTGGAATGAAAGACATTGCGAAACTTGGTATCATTGTTTCGGTGGGTCATGTGGTGCGTAAAGCGCAGCATACCTTTCCCGATATGCTGATTGGTAAGTTGGGTAGCCCGACACAGGTGGGGCTCTTCTCCCGTGGGCTCGGTTTTACAGTATTCGTCTCAAACCTGCTGCTCTCCGGCATTTCCCCGGTTGCATTACCCTATTTCTCCGGAGTAAGAAACAAAGGCCAGGATGTGGTGGTGGCCTACCGCCATGCCTCAGAGCTGATTGCCGGCGTGGTGTGGCCCGTTCTCGCAGTAGCCAGCGTTGCAAGCCTTCCCGCCATCCGGCTGATGTTTGGGGACCAGTGGGATCAAGCCGCCCCCTTCGCCACAGTGGCAGCATTCTGGGCGATTCTGCGCTCTGCCCATGTAATGGCGCCCAACGCTCTGGTTGCGGTGGGTAAAGAGGGCTCCATGCTTGCGAAAGAAGTAATAGTTTTTGGCGTGTTTCTGGTGGCGACAACCATCGCTTACATGCAGTTTGGCTCAATCGGTGTTGCCTACGCTTTTGTATTTGCTGGCTTGACCGATTTCCTGGTGTCTTCCTGGTTCATGAAGCACAAAGTGGGGCTGGGTTTCCTTTCCTACTGTGCCGGGATGACCAGTAGTGCGCTTTTGGCACTGGTTTGCTGGAGTACCGCTAGTGTGTTGGATTGGTATCTATCATTTGAAGATGCATCGCCTTTCGCGGTCTTGCTGTACATTACAGGTGTGCTACCGCCAGTCTGGCTGGCCTCCGTTTTGCTGTTAAAACACCCGCTGCAGCACCAGATGCGGGCGATCTACGATAAGGTTCTATCCAAGATCTGAAAATCATTTTCATATACAGGTAGAAAGGGAAAACTATTTTTAACATACCCCCGTGCGACCAAAGTGCTGGGTTTTCTTTACAGGCCTTCTTCTACTCCGCGAGAAAGAGGTCCAATACTCGCTTTAACCAGGCTCGATAAGGTTTACGTTTCTCGCCAGTGCTCCATGGTCCCAACCTCAACAAAAGATGGTGAAGGAAGTGCCATCGAATAACCTTTTCTGGAATTCCAAGGGTCTGACCTGCGTCGACAATAGCGGAAAGATTAAATACGTTTGCAGCATTAACAGGTTCATCTCCGCAGGACGGGAGCGAAAGAGCTAATGTGAAGTGGTCATACAATGGCATGCTTGTTATGGAAAAATCCTCAAAATCGATCACGGTAATATGGTCAGTATCAATAATCAGATTGTTTAAGCAGAAATCTCCATGCTGTGGAACCGCAGGAGTGTCTGGCTCGCTTGAGAGGTCATTAAATGCCTCATCAACAATTTTCGCTAGATTAGCGCTCGGAGTGTTGCCGGTGTCTCGGTAAGCTGAATAGGCTTTGTGCAGTTCTTCATGAGGTTTGAGATTTCTAGCTTCGTTCGCGTTCGCCGGACAAATTGTTGTCTGAAAATTTCGCAGCGTCTCCCACATTCTATTTTCAAGGTATATTCTCGCTTCTTCTGTACGGACCTTTGATTTTAGTTGAAACCAGGGAGCCCCTCTCACTCCACGTTGAATATCATATATTTCTCCAGCATGCTCATAAACGCCAACAGGTTCAGGGACCAGATTGCCAGCAAGCCGATAGAGTCGCCCATGAATTTTTTGGGAATGAAGACTGGAGAGGTCATCAAGTTTTCGGATCACATAAATCGGATAGTCGGATTCTTGATCGAACACTAGGTAGATTGGCCTGCTGGTGCTTATACAGGCAATTGAGTGAGCTGCCGATTGTCCATCGAGCAAGTCTGTCTCGGAGAGCAACTGTTTAATGAAAAACATGACTATTTCCTGTGCACAAGAAGGCCTAAACCGCCGACAGCTGGGTTGGCTCCGAGTAACCTCCCGATAAAGTACTTGATCGTGCCAATCACAGCGGAGTTATCGCGAGGAAGGACGTTGGCTGATATGTAACGATCTGCGTTGGTGTGTAGCTGATAAACACATGCTGGGTACTGAAGAGATGGATAGATGCCGATAAGACTCATGTCTGATAGGGAATATTCGTGGCAAAGTTGCTGTCGCAATTTTTTCAGCGCAACAAGGCTGTAGTATAACGTTTTGATTTTAGGTAATTTTTTACTGCTTGTACTTGTGTCTGCAATGATACTGCAATGCTTGGAGGTCTTGAGAATCCTTCTTGTTTTAGCCAAAGTTAATGTGTTATCGCCTAGGTGTAGGATTACAATAGGGCTTTGTAACGCATCTTCAAGTTGTGAAAATTCTGTCTCTTTGGCACTGAACTTAGACATAGCAGGCTCAAATTAATAAAGTTTTTGAACGTAATCGGAAGGTCTGGTGAAACTCCGCTAACGCTAATGTGCATATCTTACCTTATTATGAGTTTAAATCACTGTTCTATAAGAATAAACTAATAATTTTAAATGGATGAGATAGGCGACAGAAGCATTGGTGTTAGCGATACGGTGCCGCTCGATGTTATGAGTTGGTAACGACTTATAGATTTTGGTAACACTGCCAGAAAGTTACGAATGCATCGCAGTTTTTCAAAACTGCTCTCAATAAGATATTATCTACAATCATTTAACATAGGTATATTGGTTCGTTTTAAGCTCTCTTTTGCGTTTGACAGGGAGCCAAATCCTTGAGGTACGAGGCTAAAGGTGACATTCGTTAGTTCGCCTGAAGATACTTTTCTGCTCATGCTGAGTGAAGGAACAAACCATGATTTTGAAAAAAAAATTACTCATTAACGGTCTCTTGGCCAGTGTTGTGCTGTTGGGCGCATCAATCACCCATGCGGAGATCATCTTCTCAGAGAGCTTTGACAATCAGCCGGATTGGAATAGTGGACTTGCCGTGAATGATCTGAAGGGAGGCGATGGAATCCCAGACACAGAACAAAACGTAGGGGAGGGGTACCTACTGCCGAATAACTGGGATTTTGTTTATCAAAACCCAACCTTGTCGCCTTACCTCGGTTATCCCGACAAGCGTGATGTTATAGCCATTGACGCTGCGGATTCATCAAAGGCAAGGGGTGGGACAGGTAAACGCTTTTTGCAGCAAAGAGTATCCCATAGTGCCAGCGGGAGCTTTACTTCAGACGGCCAGCTAATGAAATTACTTGACGGGGCAGGCGGCGTGGGCGCGGGATATGATGCGGTCTATTTTGAGTTCTATATTGCATTCGACCCCACTTGGTCAGGATATAACGGAACCGTTCAAAATCTTGCAAAGTTAGTGCGCCTTGCGAGTTGGAATGGGTCGGGGTCGCCATTCCAAGCGTTCCCCGGAGGAAACGAGGGGCCGCTATTTTTCTGGCAGTACGAGATAAATTCGTATGGCGTGAGAAACGTATACGGAATGCGTGGCGGGCCTTGGGGCGATAACTACTACCTGACCAATGCACAGGTTGGAGACTTACCCCGAGTAGCGATGAACTATGCAGGCGACACAGTTGGTCGTGGCGTTGGCGGAACTACCCCGCAGATTACTGACAAAGTAAATGGCAGCTATATATCTGACAACCTGAATCAAACTGTTGGCCATGAGCAGATCTGGGGTACGGGAGGCACGTACACAAAGGTGGCTTTTTACGTCAAGATGAACTCAGCTCCCGGCGTGGGGGATGGGCAAATTATCCAGTGGCTGGATGACGTTCAGATGATGAACGTGCAGAACATTGTGTGGGTACCCTCGCTGACTCAAGGACTAACAGAAATGCCCAAGTGGACCAGTCTTTCTATCGGCGGCAACGATTTCTTTAAAAACTACCCGCTAGAAGATGGCCGCCAGGAATGGTGGGCGATTGACGACATTAAGGTGTCGACCGAGATACCAAATTACCTGTTAAGTGATTCAAATAATACAGCACCACCAAAACCACCTCTAGGTATTACTGTCGAATAATTATTTCGGTACCTATCCTTCAATCAGACGTCCATGAAGGCCCGATTGAAGGGGTTGGTTACACTGGTTGCTTGAACACAATCAGTTGGACAACTGGGAGATAAGCGTACCAAATAAACAATACCATTTTGTTGAATCAGCGCGCGCTCAATAACTAAGTGCAACACCCTCTAATCGAGTACCGTGTTGCCATGGAAAAGCACTATCATCACCTTAGTACCACCGACCGCGTTACGCTTATGTTCCTGAAGCGCCAGGGCCTAAGCCTTCGTGCCATTGCCAGTGAGCTGAACCGTTCACCCAGTACCCTGAGCCGGGAATTGCATCGGCGTACGGTTGAAGGCCGACCCTATGATGCCGAAGCAGCAGGAGTCGCAGCGCGTTCAGCACGTTTGCTATGCCGGCCCCGGCGCAAGTTGGTCGAGGGCACAGACCTCCACGAGGTGGTCGTCGACATGCTGCGAAACAAGTGGTCTCCTCAGCAAATCAGCGGCACACTGAAGACCATGTTTCCTCATCATCCTGAGTTTCAAGTCTCACATGAGACCGTGTACAAAGCCATTTATGCCCAGCCTCACGGCGAGCTGCGCAAGGAGCTGATTGCCTGCCTGCGTCAGGGTCACACCAAGCGCCGTCCCCGTGCTGGCGGGGTTGATCGTCGCCAACAAATCCCGGACCTTGTCAGCATCCACTTGCGACCGCCGGAAGTCGAAGAGCGACTGCTGCCTGGGCATTGGGAAGGCGACTTGATCAAGGGCGCCTTCAATCGCTCTGCCGTTGGCACTCTGGTGGAGCGTGTCAGTGGCCTGGTGTTCCTGGCCAAGATGGATGGTGCCACCGCCACAGCGGCCGTTCAGGGCTTCAGTGCCGCGTTGAATCGGGTACCGCTGGAGATGCGCCAGACCTTCACTTACGACCAGGGCCGCGAGCTGGTGCGCCATGCTGAGATCACCCAAAAGACCGGCACGGCGATCTACTTCGCTGACCCGCACAGCCCCTGGCAACGAGCCATTAACGAGAACACTAATGGCTTGTTGCGGCAGTACATGCCGAAGGGAACCGACCTGTCTGTGTTCAGTCAGGATGAGTTGGACGCTTTTGCTTTCCAGCTCAACACAAGGCCTCGGAAGCGGCTAGGGTTCAAGGCACCATTGGAAGTGTTTATGGATCTGATCAACCGTACCCAGGAAGCGCCATCAGGCGTTCATTAAACCGAGTGTTGCACTTGGAGTTGGAGACCGCCCGTCTTACCAGATACAAAAAGAGCAGCTTCCAAAATTCAATGTCCCTAAGTTTCAGCACTAAATGTGGCCTTATGCAACCATATAACAATTCGCATCAGTACGCGGCCGATGGCCGCCGGACGTCCCTAACGGGCCGCCGCTGTGCTTCGCGTTATATGTCTCAGAGAATCAGATCCAGGTGATGAAAATGTACAACTACGAGCTTGAGCATATTTGCTCCGTCAAAGTCACTCTCCAAAATCCGCCCGAAGTCATCGGGCCTACACCCGATGGTCTTCGACTCAACATATACATCACTGGAGGAGAGGTGCAAGGTTCGCGCCTTAATGGGAAGGTTCTCCCCGTGGGCGCAGATTGGCTGACCATTCGCAGTGACGGCGTGGGCATCTTAGATATTCGAGCAACTTTAGAGACTGACGATGGAGCGCTAATCTATCTCGCTTACCAAGGTCTTGCCGATGCCGGTGAGGACGGGTACAGAAAATTCATCGAAGGAAACCCTCCGTCTCGTATTCCCCTTCGTGGAGCGCCACGCTTTCAGACCGCACATCCCGACTATCTCTGGCTAAATAGAATTCAGTGCCATAATGTAGGTGAGGCGGACTTGGAAAACTGGGTAGTGGGCTATGACCTCTATACGGTCAAATAGATTTGGCCATCGAGGGTTAGGCGGCTGGGGTACACCACATAACAAGGCACGCAACCTGACGGCTACGCCGCCGGTTCGTTTGGCGGTTATAGCACCAGATCCACCTCCGAGTAGACGATACGTACGATGATTTTGTACAAATATGTCTCGCTAGAAGCGGGAATGAAAATCATGGAGAGTCAGGCTGTCGGATTTAGTGAGGCCCGAGACTTCAATGATCCTTTTGAAACGGCTGCCCGTCCCCGAAGCGAAGATGGTTCGAATCTACCTTTCCTTTTTAGCTGCAATAATCATACAACTAACTACTGGAGCTCCAACTTTGCGGTGCTATCTCTAACCCGCCAACCTCTCAATAAGCTTATGCTAGCGCACTATGCAGATGACCATAAGGGAATGGTCCTTGGCTTCGATGTAAGCAAGATTCCCGAGTTTACTTCAGAAGAGTGGGCGTTCATTCCAGCTCAAAGCGGCAATGTGATTTATACCGCGACGATGCCAACACACCCACCAATCAGCACCGATTCTCATTCTATAGAGTCGTCCGAGTCCGTGAGTTTAGAGACCCGACAACGTGCCTTTCTGTTCAAAGGCGCTGACTGGGCCTTGGAAGAGGAGGTAAGAATAGTAAAGTTCCTTCGTGGCTATGAGCGATTTTTCGATGTGATCTACCTTGGGGATAGACCACTCTATTTGTATGAGATCCCTTCTGATTCTCTTGTGGAAGTACATTTGGGGTGCAGGGCGAAGGTTCTGCCAGCCACAAACGGTGAACACTGCAACTGGCTTCGGCTGAAAAAGGCAATGAAGACTTTTGAGAGCTGCAGGCTCTTTCATATAGACGTCGATCTTAACAGTTGGGAAGTAACTAGCCGGGAAGTCGAGCCAGTGGCTTATGATGGCTATTGGCAACTTCACTTTGACCGAAGAGCATTGGATTGATGTCTGAGAGACACTGCATAAGCTATAACACATATGAGCCTTCTCGGAATCAATAGGCAATAGTCGTTTTTTTGGCCGCGCCAGCGGCCAACCTAAACCCATGAGCGAGAACGCCTGCTTCGTCAGTCTCGTCGAGCTGTCAGGCACTTACAGCAAACACATATAGGGGCTCTCTTACGTGGCTTTAGGCCACAGCCTGACCGTTGAACAACTCAATCAACCGGGGCGCCGTAAGATGTCTCCCCATCCCGATTAGGCTGCAATACAGGGTTCGCTATGAACACACACAGACCGCATGAAGTGCAGGACCCTGTCGTGGAGGAGTACTCCCGGAACGCGAAGGTGTACGACACGAAGTGGTCGTTCTATGTCGAGGCCACGATACGGGAGACGATGAGCCGATTCAGCTTGCGGCCGACAGACCGGTTGCTCGATGTTGGTTGTGGCACCGGTACTTTGCTTCATCGCCTGTCGGCGACTTATCCTGGCGCGCAGTTGTCGGGCGTTGAGCCCGTGCCAAAGATGCTGGCAATTGCACGTCGCAGGCTTTCGCCATCCATCGAGCTTCATGAGGGGTGGGCGGAGCGCCTCCCATTTGCGTCGGAACAGTTCGATGCTGTCGTTTCATGCAACATGTTCCACTACATTCGCAAGCCCATCGCTGCGCTGCAGGAGATGAGGCGGGTTTTGCGTCCAGACGGTCAACTTATCATCACTGACTGGTGCGATGACTATTGGTCTTGTCGAGTGTGTGATCTATATCTGCGTCTGTTCAATCACGCGCACTTCAAGA